>JBDRFS010000021.1:0-32266 GCA_043818535.1 Candidatus Woesearchaeota archaeon | reverse complement strand
TACCATTATGGCTTTTGAAGCACTCTTTAATCCGAAGCAAGAACAGCTGCTATCTTAAAGAGAAAATAAAGTCATTATCCAAAGACAGCAATATCATAGTATCATCCTTTCCATTGCCTAAATTCATGCTCAAAAAGATGGGATTTTACTCGGGAGAAGAGGTTTCAAACAGCTACATGTTCTACACATCCTTTTTCCCAAGATGGCTAAAACCCTTTTATAAGCTGTATTACCGCTTTTTTATTCTGGGCAAGAAAGACAGCTACTTCGCTCTTGGATTGCTGGATACTGGAATATTTAAGGATGAGCCAATATACAATTCTGAAAAAGAGCTTGAAGACGACATGAAGTTCCTATTAAAACATGGAATCAAAAAGGCTGTAATCTTCAGGACCGGAGCCTTGGAAAATGGCTGGATTACCATTATAAAGAATTACCAGGCTTAAGGAAGCTTTAAAAACTTACAATCTTTAAGTATTAGTATTAAAAATATGAGGTGGTATCGAGTGAAAAAGACTTTTGCATTATTGGTAATAATATTGATGGCGTTTTCTTTTACTGCTTTTGCAGATGATGAAGTAACAGAGGAGGTTCCTACAGAACCTGTTGCCGAGGAAGAGGCCCAGCCAGAACCCGAGCAGGTTATTGAGCTTCCGCCAGAAGAAGAACCTACACAGCAGGATCCAGTACACGAGGAGCCAGTTATTGCGCCTCCTCCAGAACCTAGAGATCAAGGCTGCTGGTCTGGGGACCAAAGGGTGCCATGCCCGGAGCCTGTTGCACAGCCTCAGCCTGTAAGGGAAGACATACCTTCTGGCTGCCATAAAATAATTCTTGATAACGGCATGGAAATAGTTGAATGCGAAAAAGACTGCAAGCAGATACCTGAAGATGCTATAAGGAAATGTGAAGAAGCAGGAGGCTACCCAAACAAGAGGATGGACCCACGAGGCTGCCCCTTCTTTGAATGCGGCTACAGGAATGGGAGAGACGAGCCTTCTAGTGGATTCACAGGTGGACGTCAAGAATGCCCTTCTCATGAAGATCTTGAAATGATGAAGGACAAATGCACAAGGATGAACATGAAGACCATAGCAATAAGAGAAGGTAATTGCGAGTTCATTAAATGTGGTGAGGGGCAGCACGAATTTGAAAATAAGTGCCCAGAAGATATGGATCCTGAAATCTCCAGAAGGATAAAGGAAGAATGCATGAGCAGAGGGGACAGGATAGTCAAGAAATTTGACCCGAATGGATGCCAGATAACTGTCTGTGCGCCTCAGGGGGAAAACTTTGACTGCCCCATGAATGTGCCTCCTGAAGCTTATGAAAAATGCGAGATGGAAGGCGGAAGCCTCATTGTAAAGAAGGATGAGACCGGGTGCATAAGGTATGTTGACTGCGCCAGGAGAGGCAATGGGGAAATAGCATATGAGGAAGTAGAAGAAATTCCTCCTGCAGCAAAGCTATTGGAAATCGCATTAAAGCTGGAAAGCCTTAAGATCCAGTTTGATAAGTTGGCAAGAAAAGTAAGGGGCATAGCTAACTATTATGAAGATAATGGAGACACGGCTGAAGCAGATCGCTTTAGGAGGGCTGCCGGAATCTTTGAAGGGGCAAAAAGCAAGATAGACGAGGTTAAGGCAAAGCTTAGGGAAGGGGCAAGAGACATGAGCGAGGATGATCTCAGGAATATCAAGCATGACATAAAGTATATAGGTGACGTAGTCATGCAGGACGCCCTTTACATAATACTTGGCGGGGAGATAAGCCTTGAAGGCAGCTCTGGTGTGACGGCCGAAGGCTATACAGACTGCGGCAGTGACGAAAGGTGCTGGCAAGAAGCTTTCAGGCTTTGCGAGCCTATTGTGTATAAGCCCAGCGGTAGTGGCATAATGGCAAAGATAAGGGGCCTTGAGGGGGAGCTTTGTATACTGGAGGCAGAAGTAGTAGAGGGCGAGTACGAAGGCTATGACATGATATGCAAGATAAGCAATTATGCTACGGCTGTGACAAACGGTCCTCCGGATTTTCTCCACGAATGCGAAGGTCCTCTGGTAGGGATGATCCAGGAGATGGTGGCAGAAGAAAAAACGCCGCAGCTTGAGATCAGGGGGAGGCTGAAGGAGAGGGTATACGATGTCAAGGAAAGGCTTGATCCAAGGGAAAAGGCTGAGCTTCCTGAGCCTAGCTTATACAAGCCAAAGGATACATGCGGAGATGGCCACTGCGAAAAGTTTAGTGGAGAAGATAGGTATAACTGCTACGAAGACTGTTGGGTGATGTGCGTGCCTGAAGACCAGAGGCAATTTGAAGCATGCCAAGAGAAGGGCGGCAAGGCGCATAGCGACCCCACTCACACCGCTTCTGGCGAGAAGTGCGATGTGTATAAAGGCTGCACTATGCCTAATGGGGAGTTTATAGCAGGCCAAGGCTGGGAAGGCGGCGGGTATGAGAAGCCCATCCCAAAAGACGCGGTTTTTTGCACACCAAATGACAAGCTGAAGATTGAGGACTGCTCAAGGCAAGGTGGCATGGCACAGAAAGGCGTAAGTGCCGGCGGCTGTGTGATGTACAAAGGCTGTGAGATTAAGGAGCAGCCTACAGTTCAAGAGGCGCCTATACCTCAAAGCTCTGGAGAAGTAAGTATCTCTAGTTCAGGTGGCGGAGGAGGTGTAGCCACCTCTAGTTCAGGTGGCGGGGGCGGAGGCCATAGCAGTGCTGCAAACGAAGGAGGTGAGTACTGATGCTGAGAAAAATAATAGTATTATTGCTAGTAGTAATGCTGCTGTTTGTTGCGGGATGCGCATCAAACGCTGAAGACTACAAGTCAGAGGAAGAGGCACAGGAAGCAATCGTTGATGTAGGCGAAGATGTCTCAGACATATCTGACACTCTGGAAAGCATAAACGAAGACCTTGGATGATTTTTTTATTTTACTTTTTTAAAACAAGAAATTCATTTTCACAAATTCTGCCAAATCGTTCTTCCCAACCTTCTTGAAAGCGTCTGCAGCCACCCTGTAGTATCCTTCCTTCATGCACATCATTCCCAGCCTTTCAAGCTTTTCCTTGTCCTTAAGCGCTATTGCGCACAATGTAGCTTGCTTAACCTTGTTGGTCTTAAGGAATTCGTCCACCCACAGCCTCATCCTTATCACATTGCCCGACATTATTATGGCTTTTACAGCATCATCATAATTCCCCCTCTTGTGCAGGAGGATGGCAACGTCTGTAAGCAAGACCATCTTCTTGTCCCAGGGGAGCATAGAAAGATCTGTGTTTTCAAGGCCTTTATCCACTATCTTTGAAGCCAGACCTACAAAGGAAGGCATATTCTATTATAAAGCATTCTGAGATTATAAGATTTTTGCTTTTTTTAGCGTTTATAGCCAGTTTAAGTCCAGATTTAGCAATATTTACCCTATTCTGGATTTTTACCCAATAAGTAGGAAATGCCCACTGTTTTACAAAGTATTTCTCATTAATAGGCTAACACCATGTACTAGAAAGGCTCCCATCAGGAAATAATGTTAATTTCTGGCCTGTGTTATATAATGCCCTGCTCTTTTCTCTTAATAATCTTAGCCTGTATTCAGGGTTTTGATTTTCATTAACCCAGTTTTCCATTTTATCCAATTCTTTTTTAGTAGGGGCTAATTCCAAATCAAGTTTGTCTTCTAAATTCCTAATTGGCCACGCAGAAATATGGTCAAAGCCAATATTCCTTAAATCCTGAATCATAGAAACGAATTTTTTACAGGTTGCAACATTGTTTTTAGTAAGGACAACATTTGCTCTTGTCAATAAGCCAGAATTATGTATCCTATAAACAATTTTATTTAAAGAAGGGTATTCTTTTACCCTATAGATTTTTGCATTTTTCTTTTCATCAACATCATGTACAGTTATATAAACTGTCTTTAGCCCCAAGCTCTTCCATAAAGGCAAATATTCTTCAGAGAACCCTTTTTCTTTGCCTATTCTTATGCCATTGGAATAAATATTTGCCCAAGAGTATTCTATTCCTTTTTCCCCATGAATTAAATCTAAAGTTTTCGTAATAGCTATTGGTGACAATGTTGGTTCCCCGCTGCTGCTTATTGACAAGGATCTTGCCCCCTGTTGATAACAATTTTTGAGAGTATTCCCTATTAAAGCTTCATCTATGATGCCATCTTCTTTAGGGGCATATTTCCTAAGAGGCTTGCCAGCACAATGCTTGCAGTTTGCATTGCAATCTCCTGTTCCTACAAAGAGAGATAAGCTTTTTAGATTACCCATTTTTTACTTCATGCACAAGGCACCCTCCCTTATCCAGGAATATGCAACTGTCCCATCCTGAAAAACAACCAATTGCCTTACAAAATCTTTTCTGGGATTATGTCTCGTAACATAGTCGGTAATCCTTAAGATGCTCCCCTTGTAGTCAAATACCCCTCCGCCCCAGACATGCCCGTGGCACATCTTTGCATTGCGATGCAGCCATCTTTTGATGCCAAACAATCCAAGCCTGGATGGAGTATATTCATTCCTTGTATTGTCTGGATTCCCAACAGGCCAGGAAGTTATGTTATCTATTCCCTTCCTTATAAGCGTTTTTACCGCAGACTCATATTTTTTAGGATTGTCCACGCCATTTTTCCTTAGCAACAGCGTCCCTCTTACGCCCAGCCCATGCTTTTCGACATTCTCTACTATCTTCTCCAGATCAGGATAGCTTTTCAATCCATAAACCGCAGCCTGCTCCTTTTCATCCACAGCATGGATTGACACCGCCACGTTATTCAATCCCAATTCCCTCCAAGTATCTAAATACTTGTCACAAAAATCAGCATTGCCAAAAAGGATTCCATTTGTAAAAAGATTCACATTAGGAAAATATGCGCCCTCTCTTGCACATTTTTGGTATATCTGTAAAGCCTTTGTCAAGGCATCCGGGTCGCAGCTAGGCTCTCCGCTCGAGGTCAGTGACAATGACCAGCCCCCATAGCGTGCAGACAATTTAATGGCGGCTTCTAAATTTTTGTCATAAAGCCTATTTTCCCCTGCTTCAGGCCTAAGATATCTTCCGGCGCAAAAACTGCAGTTTGCATTGCAGGATCCATCTCCCACCAATGCAGACACACTATAAATCTTTTCTATGCAGGCCATTCTGGTATCCTCCCTTGTTTGGTTTTGTTATGAACAGGTTTAGTTTTATAAATGTTTGGTCTTATTGTGCTTCACTCCCCATTAAGAGTATAGTGTTTTACTAGAGATAATACTTGGTTTAAAACTGCTATAACAGTGTTTAGTTTTTTGCTAAAGCCCAAAATCCCTCCAGATTTGGCTAGTTTCAGGCCCAACAGAACTTTTGTATTTGCCATTATAAAGTACAATTTCTCCCAAAGGCTTCCAGAAAAGCATTTGGCCTACTTTCATTCCTGGATAAACCTTAAGTGGGTGGATTACATGCAATTCAAGAGTCCATTGCCTTTTGAATCCTAAATCCCCTAATCCTGAATTAAGATAGATATAAAGCCCAAGCCTTCCGACAGAGCTTCTTGCCTGCATTATTGGAACATAGAAATCAGATCCCATCTCCTCAATTGTATGCCCCAGGTATAACTGATTGGGTTCTAATACATAGCCTTCTTCTGGGATTTCTAGCTCTTTGAAATCATTCTCTTTGGAAGGGTCAAGAACTTTATTCTTATAAACTTTCAACTTTTTGCCTAACCTGAAGTTATAGCTGTTCGGATTGATATTCTCTTCTAAGAATGGAAAGATGTGAATCCTTTTGAGTTCAAACTGTTTTTTTATCTCTGTTCCAGTCAAAATCATTTAATATCATCCCAGCCTTTTGAGATTAAACCATTAGAATGAATAACTGGGTTGTTGCTTTCACAAGCGCAGGACCTTAGTTCTATTTCTACTTCTAAGTTGTTGAAATAATACAGGCAATTGTTCAAATTATCCTCTTTTAGGATGAAATTAGGATTTTTCCGGATCTCTTTATTTATCACTTCCGCGGATATATACTCTTGGTCTAAAATATTCTTATATCCCTCATTTTCGTAATGGAACATTTGCCTTACTACCACTTTCTTTGATTTTATTCTACTAGCCCATTTAAGATAGTTTTCCAACTCATCAAGTGATTCAATTCCAGATCGAAGCAACAAAAGGCTAAGTTTAAGGGGTACTTTGAACTCAAGTTTTGATAAATCATAATCTAAGCCCATAATCCTTTTATTTTCTCCAGCATCATAATGGTGCCTGGAAATACATAGGCAAGACAGATAATCTATCTCTGGGAAATATCCAAAAGACCCATTACTATACATTTGAGTGGGCGCTTTCTTTGAGCAGATTTTTATAATATCGCCAATATTTGGATTTAGCGTTGGCTCTCCTCCTCCTGTAATCTCTATCTTATCTATTTTTATATCTCTAATAATTTTTTCTAATTTTGCAGGCTGAAGCATTTTCTTTTGGGTAAATTTTCTAAATCTGGTAATGCAGAAATTGCAAGAGCCATTGCATGCATTCTCTACCGGCAAAACATAGGCTTTCATTTTATAAGGTCTAGGACTTTTTTTACCAAATCATTAAGCTCATCATAGTTTTTTGATTGGTATAGGATATAGGGTATGCTTTTTAGCTCTTCACAGAATAATTCTCTTGACTTTTCCAGCTCATGATACTTTATCTGCTGTTCAAATTCCCTGTGATGATATCTTTGCTTTATTGTTTGAATATCTGGGCATGTAAATATCACTAATGTGCCTATTGTGCATATTTCATCCAGTATTTTCCTTTCTTTTTTTGAAAAGGGTGAGCCTCCCCTCCAGAGCCTAGAGTATACAGCTTCAGAGAAATGGCTTCTGTCAAAAACTATGCGGTCATTTATAGCATATTCTAATAAATATCTCCTAAACTGATAGCCTTCTTTATGATGCAGGGATTTTGAGTCCCACCTTAAAGCATTCTTTATCCTGTCAACTACAGTAGATTTGCCTGAACAGTCGGGCCCTTCAATTATAATCCTCGTGATTTCCTCCATCTATTACTGATTGGTGTTTTAGTTGAGATAATACCTTTGTTCATACTTATTATAACAGTGTTTAATTTTTGTAGAGCCCAAGTATTTTTCCGCCCTTTATCCCATGGCCTTTTGAATAGAAGCCAGCATTGCACATTATGTTCCAATGGGCCGCAATGCTTTCTTTTGCAACAAGGGAGGCTTTGCAGGCTTCCTAAAAAAGATTAAAGGGCGCACAAGATTCTCAGACTTATGGCATAATTTAAGGGTTCCACACAGTGTTTAAATTTTGCAAAACTTTATATATTCAACTTTATTAGCTGTGGCTATGGCGCTTAACGAGGCAACAACAAAGAATATAATCGATTTTGTAAAGCCTGAGCCCAGGACTGTCCAGGAAATTGCAAAGAAAATAAAAAAATCCTGGCTTACAGCAGACTCTTATGTGAAGCAGATAAAGGACAAGACCGGGCTAATCAACATAAAGACTTTCAGGAAAGGCACGCAGGGAGCATTAAAGCTTGTCTATTACTCTCATCCTGAATCGCTGATAGGAGATGAAGTGAAGGAAAACCTCTTTGTTCAGATCAAGAGAGGGTATAAGAAGGAAGACTTTGACTTCATGGAAGTATTCCAGTTCGTTCCGGAAAAGAAAAAGCGTTTCTCTGTAGAAGAGTATGATAAGGAAGACCACTCAAGGGCACTTTACCAAAGCCAGCTCCTCAGGCAGGCAACAGACAGCATCTACATATTTTCAGGCAACCTCTCTTTCCTCAAGGAAAATGACAAGAAACAGTCTGCCCTAATGCTTATAGAAGAGCTGCTTAAGAGAAAAGTAGTGATAAGGATCCTATGCCGCGTCAACATTGCTTCAGTTGCTAATATAAAGCTGCTCTCAAGGCTTATGATTAAGTACCCGAGGCTAATAGAGGCAAGGCACTGCTATCACCCATTAAGGGGCTTCATAATAGACAGCAAGATTGCAAGGTTCAAGAACGAGGAGAAGGCTGAAAACTACAGGAAAGGGGAACTTGAGAGGAACATGAAGATATATTATGAAGTATATGACGAGGACTGGATATTATGGCTGCAAAAAGTGTTCTGGAGCATGTTCAGGGGATCAATAGACTTGGAATCCAGAATGAAAGAAGTAAGGAAAATCTACTAGGGACCGAGCATGAGGATTTTTCTGGCATCATCAGGCGTCCCAACTTTCCGGCCATTGTTCTCTGCTATTGAGGCTATCCTTTCCACCAGGCTCTCATTCGTTGCAAGCACCCCTTTCTGGTAAAAGAGATTGTCCTCAAGCCCTGTGCGTACATTCCCTCCAAGATTTATGCCAAGCATATTGGTGCTAAGCTGGTGCTTTCCAATGCCGCTTACTGTCCATGGGGAAGCTCTAGGGATATCCTCCAAAAAGCGCATGAGGTACTTCTCATCAGCAGGTATTGCCCCTTGCAGGCCCATCACGAAATTGAAGTAAGGGTTCCCTTTTATTAGGCCATTGTCTTTCAGCCTCAGCGCATTAGGGATCATGCTGCTGTCAAATATCTCGCATTCCGGCTTTATGCCATACTTCAGCATCTTTGAAGCCAGCCCTTCTATAAGCTGCGGGCTGTTGGAATATACCTGGTTCGGGAAATTGACAGAGCCAGTGGTAAGCGAGGCTATGTCCGGCCCTAATGACAATGCGCTTCCCCTGAGGCTTTGCTGCCTTCCCCTGCCGCCTGTTGAAATGTTGATCAGCAGGTCAGGGCACTTGTCCTTTATCCTGTCTGTTATCTCCTTGAATATTGCCCTCTTGGAGCTTGGCTTTCCTTCCCCATCCCTTGCGTGGAGATGCACTATTGAGGCTCCAGCCTTGTAGCAGTTGAATGCCGACTCAGCTATCTCTTCAGGCGTAATCGGGACATGAGGCGTCATCTGCTTTGTTGGAATGCTGCCTGTCAGTGCCGCTGTGATTATTATTATTTTGCTCATGACAGCTATTAGACTAAGAACTACTATATATTACTTTTGCTTGTCTCTTTAGAAGTTTGGATTGGTGCTTTTGCCTGAGCAGAAAGCCTTTCTTGTCTTAATCAGCGCACTGCGCCCATTACAGCAGTGAATGACTTCTCAAAGGTCTCAAGAATCGCGTCAAGCTGCTCCCTTGTCGTTATGAATTGCGGGGCAAGCATAAGGTGGTCGCTTTCTGTTATGGAAATGTTGTCGGTGCAGACATGCATCCTTACTCCAGGGAAGATCATAAGCCTGTTCCTAAAGGCTTCTTCGGCTATCCTCTTTGCAAGTTTGAGCTTTCCGGGAAATGGCTTCTTTGTTTTCTCGTCTTTCACAAACTCCATGCCCAACATAAGTCCCTTTCCCCGGACATCGCCTATGTACGCATACTTCTCCTTGAATTCCTCCAGCCTGTTCATAAGGTACTGGCTGTTCTTCCTCACATTCGAAATAATATCATTATGATCCATATAGTCAAACACCGCATTTCCTGCCTCAGCAGCAAGCGCATGGCCGGAAAAAGTAAAGCCGTTCACGAAAATCCCTCCTTTCTGGTATATGCTCTCCACAATGTTTTTCCCCACTGCAAGCGCAGAGAGAGGCATATAGCCGGAGCTTATCCCCTTCCCTATGCTTACCATGTCAGGCTTGACATTAAAATGGTTCATGGCGAAATATTTCCCTGTCCTCCCCATGCCTGTCATTACCTCGTCAAATATAAGCAGGACATCATTCTCATCGCATATTTCTCTTACCCTCCTGAAATAGTCTTCCCTCGGAACAAGAGCGCTTCCGGAAGATCCTACTATTGGCTCTGCGATGAACCCGGCAATAGTGTCCCTGCCTTCTTTCCTTATCACTTCTGCCAGGTGTTCAGCGCATTCAAGGCTGCATGTCTCTTGTGATTTGCCGAAGGGGCAGCGGTAACAGTATGCTGGCGCCACCTTGTGGTTTTTCTTAAGCATCCTTACATAATTCTTCTGCCTCTCTGGGCTGCTTGACAATGCCAGCACTCCAAGAGTGTTGCCGTGGTAGCTTACCATCCTTGAAAGTATCTTGCGCTTTTCCTTGTGGCCATTGTCCAGGAAGTACTGCCTGGCAAGCTTTATAGCTGTCTCGTTTGCTTCAGAGCCTCCTGAAAGGAAGTACACTTTGCTGAAATTGTCAGGAAGGTGGCTGATTATCTTTTTAGATAGTTCCTTGATTGGCTTGTTGATAAAAGTCCCTGTATGGGCAAAGCAGATTTTAGATACCTGTTCCTTGATCCTTTCTTTTATGAATCTGTTGTTGTATCCCAGGCTCACTACAACTGCCCCGCCGCAGGCATCTGTGTACTTGTTTCCCTGCTCATCAAACAGGTAGATGCCATCTCCATGAGAAGCAGTGGGAAAGTCCTTTTTCAGGTTGCGCGTAAAGACAAAGTTTTCCATAAATTACGGATTATATATAGATAGCATCATTTAAAAGCTTTTTTCTCTGTAAAGGCGAATATTCACTAAGCTTATAAAAACCTTAAACCCTTAAAAGATTAGCATGGCGGCTGCTAAATTAAGGAAGCATGTAAAAGGACTGAAATCAGAAGTGATTGAAAAACTTTCCACACTAATCATAACAGCCTTAGGGTTGGTGGCAGCATTGGCATGGAACTCTGCAATACAGGACTTCTTCAAAAAGCAAGCATGGCTTTCCCAGCATGGCCCCTGGATGTATGCAGTAATGGTGACACTAATAGCAGTTCTTGCAACAATCTGGATTGGAAGGATAGCACACAAAGCCTAATATGTCTCTTCTGGTGAGGAATAAACCTTGACATTTGCCAGACTATATCCTATTTCACCCAACGATAGCCACCTTTATTCTTATGCTGTGCCAGGCCTAAATATTTCTTTGTTTCAGCATCAAAAATATACCTAAGATTTCCCCTTCCTTTCTGGTTGTCTGCACTATTAAGCCTCGGTGCATCTATAGATATAATCTCTTTTCCAAACTCCTTGAATTTATGACAATTAAACCTATCCTCAAACGCCTTTCTCTCTGATAGGGACATTGAGTTGTAATTCGAAAGTATAAGGTTTATTTCACCTAGCTCAAGGCGATAGTCTGTTAGGTTATTTAATGCGGAATCCTTTCCGCTCCCGTGGTGCGCCCTTATAAGTATTTGCCCGTAGCGCCTCAAGCCTTTTTTTTGCTTGCTTGTAATATCTTCCTTAAGGATATTTTCTAAATCAAATTTTATGCCTTCCTTGCCTTTTTTCCTTGCTGCTGAAAAGAGGGCAAGTGAACCACAAAGTAATGCAACTCCGGAAGCAAACCCGCACAACGGCTGCAATGTGGCTGTTCCTAAAAATGCGCCTGTAACACTTCCTCCAGACCCAACTGCCAAAAGTGTTCCTCCCATGAACATTATTATTCCTGCACTAATGTTTCCTGTTGCCATAATTCTAAAATGCTTAGCTGCTATATAAAGCTTTTTGGCTCACGAAGCGTTTTCAAAACTATTAAATAGTATCCTGCCCATTAAGATATATTATAAAGGAGGTGCATCTATGGCTAAGAAGAGAGCAAAAAAGAAGCCAGTTGCTAGGAAAAAGCCGATGAAGAAGGCAAGAGCAGTTAAAAAGCCGGTGAAAATGGCTTTAACAGCAGTAAAGAAGGCAAAAGGCCCTGTGAATTTCATTAGCGGAATGACATACCCTTGGGGAAGGGCAAAAGGATTGCTTAATATTTTTTGGGCATTAATCCCCATCTTAGGCTGGCTGGCACTTATGGGATACGGCAAGAAGATTATTCAGGAACTTGTCAAGGGCAATACCAATAGCCTGCCAGTGTTCGGAGGATTCTGGGAAAACTTAGAGAAAGGCTTCTGGGTGTTTGTGCTTCTAATACCTTTGTACGTAGTGGTCACTGTATTAGGCTGGATACCCCTGCTAGGAAGGCTAATCGTGCCGGTAATTGCGATATTTTTTATCCCATATCTGGTAATAAACTTCATGGTGAAGGGGCAGTTTGCAGCAACTTTAGAGATAAAGAAGGCAGCAAGCGAGGTATTCAAAAACTTAGGGGAATACGTTGTGGCCTTCCTAAAGACCATAGCATTCGGGATTGTTTACGGGCTGCTGTGCTTTGTGCTGATAGGAATACCGTGCCTAAGCTTTGGCCAGTACTTTTACCTGGCTGACTTTTACAGGAAGCACTCTTAATTTTTTTCTTTTTTTCCAAAACTTATTTATAACAGTAGAATATTCTCTTCCTTATGGAAAAACTATACTGTAAAAATAATCAGGTCTTTACCCAGATAGGCTCATTACCTTTTACAGACACAAAACAGGCCATTGAATACAGCCTGAAGCACGACATCCCCTTCCTTCCAGAGCTGCCAAAGCTAGGTGACGGAATGCTGGAATACATAAAAAACCCAGGCAAGATGAGCTGTTTGGAGGATTTTTGCAAAGAGAAGTTTGAAACTCTCAAAGTACAGTGCATCGGACCATCAACCTTATTGCAGGATCCAAAAAATAACTACACCGAAGATGAGGCAGTTGACAGGGTCTACAGGCATATTGCAGAAATAATCTGGAGCCTCAATGCTTCAGAATACATGATATTCCTTGATGAGCCTTCTTTAGGCTATGGCACCACAAGATACGAAGAGCTTTGGGAGCCTATTATGAGGAGCATAGGTGATGATGTTATATGGGGGGTGCATGTCTGTGGAAACATGATGTGGGACCACCTCTTTGATTCTGACATGAAGATAATAAGCTTTGACGCCTCCCAGCAGGACATTACCCTTTATTACCCCAGAATGGGAAAGCAGGTAGCATGGGGAATAGAGAAGGAAGAAGACATAAAGGACTGGCAGGAAGGCGACTTGATAACCTTGCCTTGCGGCTTAGGAACAAAAGACGAAAAGCACGCTTATGACAGCCTGGACATGCTGCTAAAAGTTTCTTCCAAATTCAGATAAGAAGCCCGGCAGTGGCCATAGCTGCACCCAGTATTAGGCAATACCACCCAAAATAGTGGAACATCCTTCTCCTTATCAGCTTCATAAGCCATGATAAAGACAAGTAGCCAACGACGAATGCTGCCATCATCCCTGCAATTATGGCTGCTAAATTTATCTCAGCGAATGCTTCTGGACTAAAGTCAAAGACTGCTGCACCGATTATTGCGGGGATTGCAAGTATGAAGGAAAACTCTGCAGCTTCCTCTCTTCTGACCCCTCTTAATAATGCAGTGCTTATTGTTGCCCCGCTTCTTGATATCCCGGGAATTATTGCTATGCCTTGTGCTATTCCTATAAAGACTGAATCCTTCCACCCTAAGCTCTTTTTCTCTTTTCTTGATTCACTAAAGAGAAGTATAAACCCGGTAACTATCAGTGCTATCCCTACTGCCAATATGCTGTAGAAGAAGGTCTTAAACAAGCCCTTGAATAAGAATCCTATAATAGCAGTTGGTATGCTTCCAATTACAACAAATAAGGCTAATCTTCCGTCTTCACTATTGAAGTCTAGCTTTGCGATGGCTTTTATTACTCTTAGAAGCCTCCTGCGAAAAAAGATTAACAAGACAAGAACTGTAGCAACATGCAGGAATATGTCATAAAGGACTGGAACTTGCATGCCAAAGGCATTCTGGAATAATGCGAGATGCCCTGAGCTGGATACTGGCAGCCATTCAGTGATTCCTTGGATTATCCCCAATATTAGGGCTTCCAGTATTGTGAGCATGAGAAAGAAGTATAGGTAGATGTTTAAAAGTTTTTTCAAAAGCATTATAAATATCAAACTTCAGTGGATTATTACAATGAAAAAGCTTGCAATGATATTTTTGGCTGCAGCCCTGCTTCTGGTAAGCGGCTGCTCTGACACAGAGGACAGCAGTGAAAGTGCTGAAGAGACTGCGACAGGAGAAAAGGCTTACGCAACTGTCGAGACAGAAAAAGGGACAATCAAGTTCGAGATCTTCACAGAAGACGCTCCTGTAACAGCCAGCAACTTCGTAGAGCTTGCCAAGTCTGGCTTCTATGACGGCCTGATATTCCACAGGGTAATCAGGGGCTTTGTAATACAGGGCGGGGACCCGACAGGGACAGGTGCAGGAGGCTCTGGAAAGAATATCCCACTAGAGATAAGCCCGGAGCTTAAGCACAATGATGGCGCAGTGGCAATGGCCAGGTCACAAAATCCAGACAGCGCCTCATCACAGTTCTATATCTGCGAAGGGGCCCAGCCTGCTCTTGATGGAAATTACGCGGTGTTTGGGCAAGTGACAGAAGGCCTTGATGTGGTAAGGAAGATAGAGCAAGGCGACAAGATGCTTAAGATAACTATTTCTTAGGCTTTTCTTCTTTTTTCTTAAGAACTCCTAACTTATGCGCAGCAGCAGTGCTTACACACTGTGCCGGCACAAAGGCTGTACAATAAGCGATAGTGGTAGTGAGCCATTGCTCATCTATGGCATAAGTCTGTAACAGGTAGTTTGTCCCGTACATCAATGCAAAAAATACAGGCAATGCCGCATACCCTGCAGCATAAACCTTTACCATGTCCCATGTGGCTTTCTTCTTGCTTACCTTTCCATCCTCTTTCTTATATTCCTCTTTTTTTGAAAAATAATGCAAAGCCATAAAAGTAGGATTATAACCAACTATCTCCCCGCCAATAGCTGCCATGGATGACAGATGCGGGTCATGGCCAAACATCTCAGCGCCAGCTATTGAGCCTCCCAAACCAACCGCCTTGGCTATTATCACGTTCCGGTTATAGTCAATGTGCTGCTTCCACCTTTTCCACCAGGGCGCCTTTTCCTTCAGCTTTCCCTCTAAGCTTTCCCCTTGTAGTTTTTCTTTAACACTCATTTTATAGTTCTATTGAATTGTTTTTGCATATTTGTGAATAAGAGTCAACAGCCTGCCTCTTTATCCTTTTGTAAGTAAGCTTATTGACCCCAAAAAGCCCGAAATTCTTTGTGTAGCCGTGGTTCCATTCAAAGTTGTCCAGCAAAGACCAGTAGAAGTATCCCTTGACATCTATACCTTCCATTATGGCCCGGCCAGTTTCTCTTACATGCTCTATTATCATCTCTTCCCTCAGGCTTTCATCTTTTGTTGCGAACCCGTTCTCTACTATGATTATAGGCTTTTTGTATTTCTTTGAAATAGTTTTCAGTGCAGGCACAAGGCCTTCCGGCGTAAGAAGGTTAAAATCATCGCATGTCAGGCCTAAGCCCTCAATATAGTCTTGGGAATAATCTAACGCTGGAAGTATCGGCTTAAGCTTGCGTATGTATGTATCCCCATAATAGCTTAATCCAAAAAAGTCAGAATGCTTCATGAATGCATTGGCAAAAAAATCATTAGTGAAGTATGATCCTATTTTTGCAGCCAGATTATCAAAAAAGCCATCACCACAGCAAGGCCTCCATGCACATGTTGCTGTCACAAGCTTATCCTTTTCTTTTAGTATATTGTATGCTTTCTTGTGTGCTTTCTTCATGTTGCTTTTTACTTTTAATGCTTTTACAAGGCTCTTCTTGAATGGAGGGAAAATCCCTGCAAGATAGGAGTTCAGGATGTAGAAGCTTGGCTCATTAAACGTGTTCCACATATTTGTCAGGTCATTGAACTCATTTGCAACTTTCATTGTGTAGTCTGCAAAGATCTTGTGGCTCTCCCTGTTTGCCCAGCCGCCTTTTTCTGCAAACCATAGGGGATTAGCAAAATGATGCAGTACCACCATAGGCTCCAGCCCGAGGCTTCTTGCTTCACCAAGGTATTCCCTGTAGTGGTTGACAGCCCATGACTCTAACTGGCCATAGGGGCTTCTCTGGAGCCTGGACCATTCAATCCCTACCCTTATTGTATTGTTGTGCATATCCGATGCTAATTTAAAATCTTCCTTATAGCGGTTGTAATGGTCGCATGCCACCCCCACCTTATTCCCGTCCAATGCCTTTACATCACTCCAGTCATTTGTAACGCAGCCTTCTGTCTGCGTGGTTGACAATGATGTTCCCCAAAGAAAACCTTCTGGGAAAGTGAATTTAGGCATCCTAATAGGAGGTTATGCTGGGGATTTATAAACATTTCATTTTTTGATGCTTCCTTACAAACAAACCATCGCTGGCTGCTTATTAGGAGCCTGGGTTGTTTCTTTTGTTGCTGGGGAAAGCCTATGCAGCCAGGTGACATATGTAATCAGGACAATTTTAGCCATTTCTCCCATGCTTCCCTAGGGGTGCCATCTTTTCTCATCAGCCCCATCGAATCAAAAGGCTCAATTATTTCCATGTCATAGAGAAAGCTCCAAATTATTATTTCCTTATCCATGTCTTTAGTAAGATTGAAAAAGGTTTCAATGAATTCAGCCTGTTCAGCCTCACTGCTCTTCCAACCAATTGGAGATGGTGCGCTGTGCCAGCCTATTTCTGTGAATGCTACGGGCTTTGTAGTGTGTAACAAGATTTCAGTGTAATGGTCCGGAAGGATATCCTTTGGATTCCTGTAGAACAATCCTGGGTATGTTGTAAAGGCGGCAAGGTCTGATTTCAATCTGTCAATCAGCTCCCAATGCGGCTCATTCTCTTCTATCTCCCATAAAGTTAAGCCCTTCATTCTCTCGAGCTGGAAGACGGTAAATACTTTAGTGTTGGGGGAAACTGCCTTGACAGCATCATAGACCTCATTATAAAAAGGGACAAAGGCTTCAAAATCCTTTTTGGACTTAACATACACGCCATTTACTTCAATCCCCAAGCCAAGGTACTTAGGTTTGTACTCTTCAGCAAAGGCAACAGCATTATCCTTGTACATCTTTTTGTTCTCTTCATTCAATGGCCTTACCAATTCTCCGTTAGAGTGGAATGTGGCTTCTACTAGGGGCATGTAGCCGTAAGTTTCTGCAAGCCCAGTTACCACTTTTGCAGCGCCCTTGTCTGTCCTTAACTGGTTCCAGTCTCCTGCCCACATTACCATGTTCCCTGCCTCTTTGGCCTTTTCAAAGAAGCCTGTGAAATCTTCTGCTTGATTGCTTCTTGGAGAAAGGCTCACTCCCTTTAGCATTCCTTCTGGCTCCTGAATGGTTTCTTCTTGGACACTGCAGCCTGAAATAACAATTAAAAAGAGGACCAAGGCTAATCTTTTCATCATTTAGCTAAGGGAAAGCGTTTTATAAATATTTTTTGAATTTCACTGTAGGGTCCCTGTATTTTTTCCGCCTTTTATTCTTTGGAAGCCGGCAGTGCATCTTATGTACCAATAGATTGCAATTCCTTCTTTTGCAACAAGAGAAGCATTGCAGGCTTCTTAAAAAACCTCAGCCGAAAGAAATAATTTTAGCCATACTTTTTTGGATTTCGCAGGAAGCCTTAAATATACCCTCATCATTTCTGCCTCTAATGGAAAAGGAACTGCTGACTGAAAGGAACCTGAACCTGAAAGCTTACAAGCTTCAAGACGGCAATGCGTATCTTGAATCGACTTTCATGGACAGGCATCACCTCATCCAGCTTAAGCTCGAAATAGACATGGCCAAGATGCAAATCACATATGCAGAAGCCCAGATGAGCAACTGCCCTTTTGCTATATGCAAGAGTGCTGAGCAACTGGCCTCTAACTTGGAGGGCTTGGTAATCGGAAGGGGCATACTTAAGGAAATAACCTCAAAAATAGGCGGAAGCGATGGATGCGTACATTTGAAGGAACTGGCAATTGACACAATGACCTTTGCAGCGAATTCTCTTTACGAACTGAGGATTACCGGGCTGCCTAAAAGAAAAAGGAAGAAAGAGTACCACAAGATGCTTAAGGGCACATGCAGGGCCTTCCCAAAGTAGCAAAGCTTTATATTTCTTTAATTTCTTCAGTTTAATATGGAAGAACTAAAACAGTTTATAGAGACTCATGTCAAGGTACTTGAACCTTTGTACAAGAAGCTTTGCCTTGCCATGTGGGAAGCTGAGACTACTGGCAAGAAGGAGGCTTATGAAGAGTACGAGAAGCTGGAAGTGGAGATTAAAAAGCTTTATTCCAGCAAAGAACACTATGGCTTCCTTAAGAGCATAGATGCTGACAATATTAAGGACCCTTTATTGAAAAGGCAGCTTGTCATTCTTATAGACACTTATAAAGGAAATCAATTGCCACATAAGCTAATAGAGGAAATAACCGCAATAGAGACAAGGATCTCACAGGCCTTTAGCATATTCAGGGGGAAGGTTGACGGAAAGGAAGTCAGCATGAACCAGATCAAAGAGGTTCTTCAAAAAAGCAAGGACAGTGAGGAGAGAAAGAAATACTGGGAAGCTCAGAAGTCCATTGGGAAGGAAGTTGAAAAAGACCTCAAAGAGCTTGTAAGTCTTAGAAATAAAGCAGCTTCCTCGCTAGGCTACAAGAACTATTACGCAATGAGCCTGGACCTTTCTGAGATTAAGGAGGAATGGCTTATTGGATTGTTTGATGATTTAGATGATATGACTCAGGAACCATTTGCAAAAGCTAAAGTGGAAATAGATTCTGCATTGAAAAAGAGGTATAAGGTAAAAGATATTATGCCATGGCACTATGAGGATGCCTTTTTTCAGGAATGCCCGAATATCTTCAAGGTCAATTTCAATAAGGTGTTTGAAGGGTGCAATGTTGAGAAAACATCCAGAGAATATTACCGGAAAGTTGGACTGAAGGTTGATGCAATGCTTGACAAGTCTGACTTGTATGAGAGAAAAGGAAAGAACCAGCATGCGTTTTGCTTGGATTTGGATAAGAGTGGTGACACAAGGATTTTAGCCAACCTTAAGGATGATGCGGAGAACATGTCCACGATATTGCATGAGTGCGGCCATGCTGCCTATGACCATTACACAGACTTTAGCTTGCCTTTTATCTTAAGGGGTCCTACGCACATCTTTACCACTGAGGCAGTGGCAATGCTTTTTGGCAGGCTTCCGCATAACGGGAATTGGATTAAAGAGGCAGTTGGAAAGGATGGCCTTAATGAATCCGGGGAGAAGCAGCTTAAGTTCCTGCAACTGGTTTTGAGCAGGTGGATACAGGTTATGGTAAGGTTCGAAAGGGAGATGTATTCTTCTCCGGATCAAGACTTGAACAGGCTTTGGTGGGACTTGGTTGAGAAGTATCAGGAGGTCAGGATGCCTGAAGGGAGAAACATGCCTGACTATGCCTCCAAGAACCATATCTGCACGTCTCCAGTGTATTACCATAATTATCAGCTAGGGGAGTTGTTTGCTTCCCAATTGCAGCATTGTATTGGCAAAGGGAAATTAGAGAAAGGCAGCATGGAAGTGGGGAAATTCCTGGGGGAGAAAGTGTTTAAGCCTGCTGCCACAATAAAGTGGGATGAGCTAGTAAAGAATTCTACTGGTGAGGAATTATCTCCAAAGTATTTCGCCAAGGAGTTTGTGTAGTGAACTTTTGCGTTTTTCCCCTATAAAGCTTAGTCAATTCACAGCTAAAAATGTAAAAATCTAGAAGCAAAAAGCTTTATATAGTAATTCTTATCTGCTTTAAGGCCATGAAACTTGAACAGCTTGAAAGAATCTTAAGGGAATCATGGTGCAGGGAAAGTTCTGCATATCCGGATATGTGGACGCCTGAAATGCCTGAGATAGGGCAGTGTTTGTCAACAGCTTTGGTAGTCAATGATTACTTTGGCGGGGAGATTATGCAGGGCTTTATGCCTTGGAATGGGCAGAGGACAAGGATCGGCCTTAAGCTATATTTGAGGCACTTCTGGAATGTGCTTGAGAATGGCACTGAAAAAGATTTTACAAAAAGGCAGCTGCCAGATAACTGTGTTTTTACTAACATCAAGTCTTATGACAGGGAGTTTCTCCTTCTAGTAGACACTATTGCTGAAAGGTATGAGCTGCTTAAGCAGAGAATTCTTGGCAAAACTATATAAATCTAAATCCTATCTTTTTTCTAGAATCTTAAAGGAGGGATAAAAAATGGGAAAAATAAGAAATATTTTGTATACGGGATTAGTTTTAGGCGGATTGGGTGTTGCGCTTAACGGATGTGCTAGCAAGCAGGTAAAGGTTGTTGAGCCAGCAATACCTTTTGGACACGATGCTGTTCTTGAGGATGAGGGCCTGGTGTTTCATTACAGTAATTGGCTTCAAAAAAGCTGTTCATGGACAAGCAAGGTAACGCCTGTAGAAGACGGAACAAAGCCAATAGCTTTTATCGCAGACAATAAGCCTTATGCCGTAAGTTTAGAGTATGATGTTTATGATAAAGACTGCGATAATAAAATTGAAGAAATAACTTTTTATGGGTCTTGGTTTACACTTATTGGACAGAAGGTAGATTCAGAAGATATTTGGTATTGGTATCAAGGAATGGAAATAAAAAGGGAAGAGATTCATTCTGCAATTGATGAATGCAAAGAAGAAAACGATAAAGAGTGTGTGGATTTCTTCAAGTTCCAGCTTAAAGAGACTTTTGAGAAATGGGATGCGAAAACAAAGAAACTCACTGAAAAATATAACCTCAATGAGAAAATGAAAGAATGGGATAAAGAGAGGGGCAGAGAATAATCCCTTTTTAATTTTTTATTATATAAAAAAACTCGTTCTCTATCTCAAAAGTCTCATAACTTTTATCTTTTATTAATTTTTCAAACCAAACCAGCCTTTTCTTGCTAATGCTTTTCCTCCCGCCTAAACTTTTCGTGGAAAAGCTCACCACCAGCCACTTGCACTTAATCTTCCCCAACAATTCCTTGGTAACCCCCCTCTTCAGGCTTTCCAAAGTGTCAGGAAGCTTGAACATGAAGCATATGTCAGCCGAGGGAAGCTCTTTAACCTCTAAAAGATTTAAAGCAAAAGCCTTCCCATCCACTCCAGCCTTGTCAAAGTATTTCTGGATAAAAGCAGAATCCTTTTCAGACAATTCAGCTGCTAAATATTTTACTTTCCTATTCATAAAAGGATAAGACACAGGATTCAAGCCACATCCAAGGTCAAGCACAGACTTAACCTCCCCAGCAACATTTAAGATAGCACTATAAACTTCAGGATAAAACTCAAGCCTTTCAGCAGTTGACTTATGCAATTTAAGGAGAGCCTCATGACACTCAACATCATCCAGCCCTTTAAGCCTCTCAAGAATCTCTTCCCTCTTATCAAAACCCTTCAGCTTAAACACGCCATAAACTTCACGCAATACTCTCCTTATCTCCTTTACAGCCAGCTTATATTCCTTAGTCCTCTTCAATTGAGAATAAGGCAAATCTTTTAATGGATGAGAAGAAACATAATCCTTTACCAGATCCTCAACAAGAGCCCTGTCAATATCCTTGAGCTCTCTCTTGGCAACAATATCAGATATCAGCCTTGATAGCATTTTCCTCAAACTGCCTCTTCTGAAGCTCCCTCCTCTTGTCCTCCAGCCACCTGTAAACATTCCCGTGCGGGGAGCCGGAAAGCAGCATCTCCACTGCCCCTCTAGCAATTGCAGCATTCTCATAATAGCCTATGATGCCAACAGTTTTCCCATAAACCGAAACATAGGTATCAGTAAGGTTCTCTATCATATTCCTGGACTTGCCCTTCTCCCCAATAACCCTTCCCCTCATCCTCTCCATCTTCTTCTTTGACTTGCCGGTAAATTCAGTAACATCAACAATCTCAAACGTATAGCTCTCATCAAACAACATTAAGGCCTTTTCAGGAGAAAATCCCCTGCCAATGGCCTGCACCACATGCTTAGTGACAAACAATGATATGGGGTCTTCCCCCGTCATTATAACATCACCCGCTTTAGAATCTACATCAATCTTAGCCTTGGCTTTCTTCTCTATTAATCTCTTGCTCTCCCCTTTCTTGCCAATCAATACAGCAATCCTTTCTTTTGGAATCTTCAACTCTTCGCTTTGCATTTTTCAAGCTCCTTCTCCACATCAACATCCACATTAAGCCTTTTGAAAAAAGAGGCTATTATGCTTAGGTCCCTTCTCAGCAGGTCCTTAACATTAGGGTAGCTTAAGCCAACTGCATGTGAAAAGTCTATAATCACAGGCTTGTCATCGTGGTTAAGGACGTTAAAGGCTGAAAGGTCAGCATGGACCAGCCCGGCTTTGTGGTATAACGCCAATATGTCCTTTATAAGTGTTTCGTAAAACTCTTTAGGGAAAGAAGGCTTATGCTTGTTTAGCTGGGGCGCTGCATCATCTTCTCCAATATGCTCCATGACTACAATGTTCTTGTAAACAGCATAAGGGGTTGGAACCTTGACTCCGGCACCCCTTGCCTTCAAAAGGTTCCTGTACTCTTTCTTTGCCCATGTAAAGATTATATTCATGCTATTCTTCTTTAGTCCTGAAAACCTAGGGTCAGGGGCCATGTATTCGTACATCTTCTTGAAATTTGCAGAAGTCCTGTAGACCTTAATTATCCTTTTCTCACCATCCTTCAAAGCTGAAAAAACATTCGATTCCTTGCCTATCTTTATAGGGCTCAGCAGCTCATCAAAATATCCTTGAGATGACAGTTTGTGCAATGCCCTCAATGTTGACTCATCAAAAACATTCTCATAGGCCTTAAAGCGATCGCTATCCTTTCCCTTCTTCATCCTTGGGGGCCTTTTCTCTAATCTTTTCATACTATTCCAGAGAAATAGGTTGCTTATATAGCTTTCCAGTTCTGCATCAGCAGATAGGCCTTGCCTTCAAATTCTGCCCCAAATTCAAAATATGTGATCTCCTCAGATATAACTCCAAGCTTTTTTAGCTTAACGTTCTTCCTTGTCTTGCCGAAGCCCTCTTTTGAGCCAGCATTTATTCTTGGATCCTTGCCATAAACATATTTCACGCCTATCTCCAACCCGAGCTGCACAGCCGCAAGCGCCATTATATTCACAAGTCCGGTATAGCGCTTGAACTCCTTCCCAGGTGGCTCTATGGTGTCTATTGCAAGTACGCTTTCGTTATTATTATCCTTCATTAAAAAGAGCCTCGCATAGCCCTTGAGCCTGTTGTTTTGCTTCCCTACAAGAAACACTGTTGCAGGGTCTGAAACCATGCTTATGTAATCCTGGTCATCTGAGCATGCAATGCACGACTCACTCTTGTCTATTGCCTTTCCCACCTTCTTTGGGCTTTTTGATACACTTATCTCATACCTGTTGTCCTTAAGCCCGCTAAGGTAAGCTTCTGGCTTCCATTTCTCAAGCACTAGCTGCAATGCTCTCCCCTTATTGCATATTTCCTTGGACTGCAGCATTATGCCCATCTCCTCAAGCACAATCTCCTCAAGGACCTTAATTTCATCCTCTTTGTCCACTGAAAAGTTCCCGCTAAACCCCTTGAGCACTTTTTCCCTAGTGTTTTTAGAAAGATACCTTATGTAATCCTCAAGACAAATCACGCCTTTTTTAGAAAACACTTCCCTGGCCAGATTGACTTTTTTCCTGTCCTTCTCCTTTTTTGCCTTTGAATCACAATAGTCAAGGTAGTCATTAATGCACTCGCCTTTAATCCTGAATGGGTCAAGGACAATGCCCCCTTCTTTTTCCATATTCCAGACATAAGAAGGCTGCCGGTCTATGATGCTAAAATTTATCCCTAAATCAGCCATTTGCTCTCTTGCAATCCTCTCTGCCTTTTTTTTAATAATCTTGTACATGCAATCTCTTGACTTCTTGAATAGGCCGCACTCCTTTGATAGCAGGTACTTTGTGACTTTGTTCTGGAAATGCTTACTAAGCAGCTCCTCTCTCATATTCTCCCTTGCCTCTTCTTCTAATTCCCCTAACAGGGAAGCAGCAGCTTCTTCTGGCCTTTTCTCCTCGCAGATGTCATCTGACCTGTCCCTGTAATATCTGCTCCCCCTCCAGGATATGGGGTAATAGCATTTCCTTGATTGCCCTTCCATCTTCTTGAATGCAGGGATAAGCTTTTCTTTAGCGAGCTGCCTATACTTTTCATACTGGCAGCGCCTGTGCTTTTTTGGTTTCAACTCGCCTTTTGAAGACACATAGCGCGAAACATTGTACTCATCAAACGCTTTCTCCCAAAGAAATTCTTTCATGTATTTTGATACATACCTATTATCCGCCAGTTTGCCATTAATCTTCTCCAAAGCCTCTTCGCTCAAGTCTTCATCCCCGCAGATCTCCTTCAGCTCAACAATCCTGTCAACTAGGCTTAACTCATCCAGAGGGCCCAAATCTAGCAAGTGGGCTACAATTTTTGACAAGCCTTTTTTTGAAAGCGCCATCTTAAATCGACGAAAGTATTTTTGGCCAGTATTCTTTAAGCACTTTTCTTCCCATGAACACGCCTATATGGCCTGCAGGCACAATGTGCTTCTCAACCTTGTTTGAGCTTACATGCTTTTCTATTGAAAACAGCTGCTCTTGAGGGGTTATGTCATCCTTGCTCCCTGCAATAAGATAGAGCGGATGATTTATCTCTGAAAGCCTTACTTCCCTTTTAAGTATCTTAAGTTTTCCTTTTATGAGCCTGTTGCCCTTGAATAGCCAGCTTACGGCCTGCAAGTACATCATTCCAGGCAATGGTTGGGTGTAGTCGTACCAGTCCTTGAACTTGCGGCTTCTCTTGACATAATTCTCGTCGTCTATGTTAAGGTAGAGGTTACAGTTATCCTTCACAAAGCGGTCATAGGCATGCATCATCTTGAAGCCGAATAATATGTCTTCTCCAGGCATTATCCCCCCGCTCTGCTTCACAACAGCCTTGAACCATGACATTGGAATACTCCGCGCAGAGTCAGTGATTGCGCTTTTTCCAGCATGGCAGTCTATTGGCGCGGCTGCAAGCACCAAAGAGCTTACATCTTC
This sequence comes from Candidatus Woesearchaeota archaeon, assembly GCA_043818535.1. Lineage (GTDB taxonomy): Archaea > Nanobdellota > Nanobdellia > SCGC-AAA011-G17 > GW2011-AR17 > JBDRFS01. The sequence continues at coordinate 7,413 of JBDRFS010000021.1, read as the reverse complement.
TGGGTAGAGGGCTGTGTAGATTGCTGACTGCCATCCGCCCTGGCATAATCCCACGAGGCTTGCCTTCCCCCCAATCTCATTTATGCATTCTTTCATTGAGAGGATGCAGTCATCTATGCCCTTATCCTTCAGCTTCTTGTTAGCAGGCTTCCATTCTGTCACATAGACCTCGCCTTTTGCATGTTTCAATGCTGCTTCCACAAGGCTTTGGCCTTTTCCATAATCTGCTATGTTTGAGTGGTGGCCTGCCTGGGGAGGTATTATCAAAGTAGGGATTCCATCTTTCCCTTCAGAGAATCTTCTTAATGTGACTTGTTCGATATCAAGGATTGTATTATTCTTTGTGTGCCATTTGGGCCTTGGCACAGGCCTTGCAACCTCATTTAAGAACTTCATGTTACGCTCTAGAATTTCCTGGCTATGCCCCAGCATTTCCTTCCAGAAGTTTAGGAAGATGTCCATTAAATTCTATTATGTATTTAGGGTATAAATAGCTTCTGGAGCACCCAAAAGTGGTGGAGTCCTGAAATTATGTCCTAACTCTGAGAATCTTATGCTTCCATTAATCTATTTTAGGAAGCCTGCAATGCCTGCCTTGTTGCAGAAGAAAGCATTGCGGCCCATTCAAACATAAGATGCAATGCTGGCTTCCAAAGAATAAAAGGCGGAAAAATATGGGCTCTGCTGGAGCACCCAAAAGTGGTAAACTATATAAATTAATGGTGTAATGGCTAGGCTTATGAAATTCCTTGCAATAGCCATACATGACTTTACACCAGCCTATGCATCAGAGCTGAAAGAAATGCTTCAGGAGCTTGATGTGCATGGCTTGAATAAAAGGACTGTTGCGCTTATCCCTAATTTTATGCAGCTTGGAAAGAGCTATCCTCTTGATAAGGATGAGGCTTCATTTTTTATGCTGGAAAACGAGAAGGTTTTGGGAAACGATTTCATGCTTCACGGCTATGACCATTCTAAAGGAAAGTTCCTTGACAGGGAATTCAAGAACATTAGCTGCAACGAAGCTTCTAAGAAGATAGATTTTGGATTGCAAACGCTTAAGAGCATGCGCCTCATGCTTTCCCCATTGGGATTTTCTGCCCCTTTCTGGAAGCTGGGCAATGAGGGGAGAAAGGCTGTTAAGAATTCTGGATTCAAGTACATTGAGCATAACCCTGGTATTGAGGACTTAGTTACAGGAGAAATCTATGGCTCAAGGGCGCTTTGGTGCTGGCCATGCAATAAGGTGCTTGATAATATGTTCAGGTTATATGATAAGTTCCTTGCATGGAAGCAGAAGGATAATGAGCTTGTAAGGGTAGCATTGCATCCTCAGGATATTATGAATGAGAAGACTTTTAATTTTGAGCTAGAGATGATAGAAGAGCTGAGGAAAGAGAGGGAACTCATCACTTATAGCCAGTATCTTCTGCCTAAATGGCTCAGGGTTCACAGCGAAACTTAGTGATTGCCCTGGTATACTTCATGTCCAATCCTCCAAGCCTATATATCACCACTTCTTTTACTCCTGCTTCTTTTGCCAGCTTCAAATCCCTTTCTAATTGCTCTGGAGAAAGCTTAGGCTCATTGCTTTCAACACCAGTAGCTATTGTGCCCAAAGCAACTAAAAATTTGTCTTTGTAAAGGCTCACACCTTTTGAGAATTCTTTTCTTAAGAACCTTAAGCTGTAGTTGTGCATGGACGTGTACACCATCTTTATAACTTTGTTATTGTACTTGTTTGGATCGAATTCTAATCCCAAGAATTTCAAAAGTCTTGCAGCCAATCCTTTCTCTGGGAAGTATTCTGCTGTGTAGACTGGCTTGATATGTGAGGAGATGTATTGCCTTATTATTTTCTTGTTTTTAAGGAAATTAGGCAGTTGTGTCAGTATGAGCTTCCACTGCCTTGGCCGTTCAGCATCCCACATTATGCTTATACCTTTACTTTCTTCCATAATCCTCAGCAAGGCTTTCCTTTTTGCAAAAGGCGATAGCCAGTAGCCTTCGTCTTCTTTCAGGATAGGCCACCATATGACTTCTTTTACTTTTTTGGAGTGGATTTTCCCCTTAATCTCTTTGAACTTTTTTAAATTGGAAGCTGCAATGTACAATTTTGTTTGGAAGGTTAAGAGCTTTATCTTCTCCAAGTTCTTTTTGTTTGGATATTCCTCAAAGAAGCTGATTATCATAGGAATACATAGTTGTTGAGAAGTTAAAAGCTTTACTCTCTGGGTGGTGGAAGTATTAGTTTCCTTTTGTTCTGTTGCGGCTGGCTCTTGAACTCTATCCTCTTCATTAAAGCCCTTGGAGCTATTTCGCTTACAGGAATCCAGCCTGAATCAGACCCGCAGTTCCCATGGGACACAGAGTAATCATCATCCATGGCTATTATGCCCTCAAGGGCATGAAGCCTAGTGCCTATTATGCGCAGTCCCCTTACGAGGGACTCTTTTCCTGTCTTTGCGTCAACTTTATATATCAGTGTAGGATCTATGCTGAAATAGCCTTCTCCAAGGCTTGTATAGCCCCCTACTTCAAAATCCCTTATGATGAATCCGAACTCTTTCCCTTGTTTCCTGCACTCTTCAAGGAGCATCCCCTTAAGCTCTTCTGTAGTACAAGGGTTCTCTGATCTTATAATGAGGTTGCTCATCCTAGGGGATGGGAGCTGACTAGGGTCCTCATACCTTCCATGGCCATTTGACTTATGCTTCTTTAGAGATTCATAGCCCCTGTATTGCCTGCCCATAAGGAAGTCTTTAATCCTGCCATTTTTAATCAAAGTAACTTTTTTGGGCTTGACTCCCTCATCATCAAACTTGTAGTGGCCATTAAGGGACTTCCCATTATATTTCCTTAATGTGGGGTCCATTTCTATTGTTATTAGGCTGTTTGTGATTTTCCGGTTTTTCATGCTGCTAAAATCGTCGTCTCCCATGCCGCATTCGTCATCATCACCTTCATCATCGCCTTCTTCACCTTGTTCAATGTTTACAGATCTCATCTCAAACCTGTGGCCAACAACCTCATGCCAGAAAGTGGCGTGTGAGCTCTGGTTTAATATGGCCGGGTAGGTTTCAGACACCCTTAGTTTTTCTGCCTTCCTTAGCTTGTCAAGTGTTTCTATAAGCTTTTCAGCATCAGAGGCTAATTTTTTAAATGATGGAAGTTCCTTGTAATCCCTAAGGTGGTAAACCTTAACAAAGTTTACTTCTGTACCATCTTCCTTTCTTCTCTTATGATCCAGGCCCCTTGCACTCGCATAAAGCCTGAGATTGTAAAATGAAGATTGATGGAATATCCTTGAGCCTTCTGTATTCACGAAATAGTCCCAGTCCTTGTTGGCAGATACTGAGACATCTGAAATCAATACTCTTTTGTCTCTGCTGATAAGATCGCTTAGCTCTCTTGCAATCCCTTTCCATCTTCTTACATTGAATTCCAGAGGCTTATATTTTTCAATATGGGTATAGCGTGGCTGCTTTGAGAAAAGGCTGGAAAGCTTGACTTGTTCTCTTGCAATCCTTTCTTTCCTCTTAAGGTCCTCACTTATGGCCATCTCGTACGCCTTGTCTGTAGAAATCCAAAGCACCCTCCGAATATTGTCAGTAATCCTTTTATGTGTATTGTCCTTGTGTCCATCAAGTGTTATCTCACTATGGGCAGAGCCAGAAGAATCATCATTATAGCTCCCTAAGCCTACCCTAACATCACATTGCCTTTTATGCGAAGGGTTAAAATGCACAAGTGTTCCATCTTCAGCAATAATGTTATAGGATTTAGATTCCCTTATGTGGTTGGAAATATAATAGACCTTCTCTTTTATCCCCTTTATGCTTATATCTTTTGAACGCTTAAGCTCAGCCTCCATTGGCTTAAGAATTAATTCTATCATCAAAATATATGATTTAAAATGAATTTATAAGGCTTTCCCTGTTTTTGGCTTAATTTTAAGGTCTTATGCTACAGCAGCCCAATAGTTTCCTGATCATACTCTAGCGCCACATTCCTTCAGCCATTTGGCAAACTCTTCCAAGGCTTTCCTCCTGTGGGAATACTTCTCCTTTTCTTCTTTTGTCATTTCAGAAAAAGTCCTTGTTTCCCCATCTGGGATGAATATTGCGTCATACGCAAATGATATTGTCTCGCTGACCTTCTCCGCTATCTTCCCGTGGCATTCACCAATGAAGCACACAGGGTTGGAATTAGGCTTAATGAAGCAGATGGAAGTCCTGAAGAAGGCTTTTCTGTCTTTCTCCTCAAGGAGCTTAAGAAGCCCGTCATAGCTTATCCCTTGGAATACGACGTTTGCATTTGGCCCGGGAAAGCAGTTATAAGCCTCAAAGTAGATGCCTGTATCCTCAACTATTAAGGGTGCGTTTAGTTCCCTCAATGCTGAAAGGGCTTTCCCTATGCTCACTTCCTTTTCTGTCTTGAACTTCTTCTCCACTATTTCTATATCTGACTTCTTGAGGTCAATGCCTACTTTCTTCAGGATAACCTTTGCTTCCTCAAACTTGTCATTGTTCCCTGTTACGAAGAATATTTCTTTCATAGTTCATTAGGTGATAGAACAGATATAAATAATTTTCTTAATTGATCACGGTTCCAGTGAACTTTTCACCCTTAAGGTATTTCTTTAAGTTGTCTACCCCCTTGAGGATAGCAACCTCTATCCCTTCTTCAGCAGTAATTTCTGCTGCTACTTTATCCAGAACGAAATGCTGGCCTGGCTTCTGGCCTATTTTTTTTATCATCTCCAGGAAATCCTCATGGGATATTTTGGCAATGAACTTTGCATCATCATGCTTTCTGGGGTCCTTGTCATATAGCCCGTCAACATTGGTTATGTTAACCATCTTCTTTGCCTTGAGATGCATTGCTATCATCGCCGTTGCACCGTCAGATGTTTGCCCTGGTCTTAATCCTCCTACTAGGACAATGTCATACTGTTCCAATAGGGCAGCTACTTCTTCCTCGCTTCTGGGGATCATTTCGTTTGCTTCAAGCAATGATGCCACAAGCCTTGCATTTATCCTTGTTATCTCAATTCCCATCCAGTCCTGAATATCCTCGCTTACTTCCTCTTCCTTAAGGACTGAGATATATTCCCTAGCTGTATGGCCTCCCCCTGTGCATACCACAATCTTATGGTCCTTGCTCAGGTTGAGGATGGCTTCCTTGAACGCCTTCAGGAATTCGGCGTCAATGCCTTCAGGCACTATTATGGATCCTCCAAGTGAGATTACCACGGTTTCCATTAGCAATTAAGCAGGAAGCTAAATTAATAAACCTTTCCTCTGCATTTTGGCAAAGACTTATAAATCTGCAATAGTTCTTTCCACGAGATTAATTGGGCGGGAAAATGAACTTGAAAAACACTCTTTGCGGGATGCTTCTTGTAGGAGCAGCAACATCTTTTGGCTGTGATGAGCCGCAAGACGTAAAGGAGAAGCCAAATGTTGAGCAGGAATTGAATTATTCGGATTATGAAGTAAGATATGGGAAAAAGTTTGATTGGTTTGAGATTAGAGCTGGAACTCCCCAAGGTCACGTTGAACTAACATATTGGGTTGGTAGTCATTGTACCTTAACCTTTTTCAAGGATGACTCTTCTTTGATTTTGCAAATAGGGGATGGAAACTTGGACTCTCAGGCTGATTATATAAGGAATAAGCTATATGGTGGGTGTTATGGGGATTCCGGGGTAAATCATTCTCCAAAATGTCCTCAAGACCAATTATACAGGGCTACAGGAATCTTAGAGAATTATAAAAAGGGGTTTGATTTTGAGGATAATCTTAAAGAATTTGAGAGAAAAAAGGAACAAGCAAAAGAAGAGGAAAAAAATTACTTGGAAAGTTTAGAATAAGGAGGGAAAAATGAATAAAACACTATCTTTGATTGGCGGACTCCTTCTCGGAGCAGGGGTTATGTACGCAGGAAACAGCTACGGAGAAGACCTTGAAAAGGCTAAGAAAATAAAAGTTGAGGAAAAGACAACACACCTATTTTTGGGCGTAGGATTATCAACAAACTTTGAGGACAATAACGTGGGTTCAAGAGGATCCTTGCTGATTAATTTCCCCCTGTTTGAAAAGAAGGGCGTTACGAACAGGTTTGAAGCTAATGCCTCCTATAATCTTCCTGTGGATACAACCTTGAATGTTTCAGCAGCTTATCTTACAGATGTGAAAAAGGAAGTCTTACTCTCTGAAGAACCATCTAAGGAAGTAAGCTATCTCGCGCTTGGTCCAAGATTAGACTTTCAGCTGCAGATGAGGCCAGGAGACAATGAAATCAATTACCTTGGCCAAGGGCTTAGCATATCAAAAGGCACTTTCATAGGATCAAAAAAGAAAGAAAGATCTCTTGAAAAATATCTCCTGTCTTTTGGATTGAGCTTTGGCGGATTAAGCGGCGCGGACAAGAGCTATCAGGCAGGTATGTGCATCAGCTTGAAAGGGCTTACAGAAGGGAAGATTACAAAGAAAATAGGGATGGGATTCTTAGCAGAAGCTAATGCTATTGTTTCTCTGCAAGAGGCGGGGAGGCTGTCGGGATTTTTGGCTATGACACCTTACATAAAGATTCCAACATTGCCAACAGATTTCATCATTGGCCCGACAGTAAGGTTAGTAAGCTTTGGAAAAAAGACAGGCCTTGAAGCCCTTCTTAGTTTTGGCGGAAGCATTTAATTACTTTGATGTGACGAAAGGCTTCACCAAAAGGTTTATATAGAAGACTCAAGGTACTCTTCTTTTGATGGACGACCATGGTGGCCTGGACCCACCTGTTCCCATTTCGAACACAGAAGTGAAACGGGCCCACGTTCCATTGTGGTACTGCTTTTCAAGCGGGAAGCTTGGTTCGTTGTCCATCTTTTTTTTTAATCTTCTTTATTTTTAGAAGCCAGCATTGCGATCACTTTTAAGACAATCGTAGCCAATACCACAAATAGGACCAAAAGAAAATAACGCGTGCTTCTAAAGCTTTAATCCTGTAGCAGCGTATATCTCTGCCTGCGGCTCATCCAGTAAAAGGTACTTCAACAAAGAATGGTTTTCTGTATGGCCGTCACAAATATGATATAATTCATGTTTCAAAGTCTGCCTTGTGCTAAAGGCGCCCCCCACCTCCAAGAGATAATGGTCTCCTTCTTTCCTGCACTGTGCACAATCCTCTTCAACAAGAGTCAAATAAATGTTCTTATCACATTTAAGCTCTCTTTTCTCAGCTATCAATATCTGCTCTAGTTTCTTGCGATCAGTTATCAGTTTAGGCCGAAGACGCCGCTGCTTTACAGGCTGTCTGATAATTATGAAAAATGAGGGTTGCAACTAAAGAATGGAATTTTTTTCGAATTGTGTGTTTTTTGCATAGGTTTAATAAACGTTTTCTCCATTGCAG
>JBDRFS010000020.1:0-45644 GCA_043818535.1 Candidatus Woesearchaeota archaeon | reverse complement strand
CCTTCTTCTCCTCTTTCTTCTACTCTTTCTTCTCCTCTGTCTTCTCCTCTTTCTTCTCCTCTTTCTTCTCCTCTTTCTTCTCCTCTTTCTTCTCCTCTTTCTTCTCCTCTTTCTTCTCCTCTTTCTTCTCCTCTTTCTTCTCTTCAGCAGCCGGCTTATCTTCTTTTGCCTCGGCTTCTGGCTTTTCTTCCGTCTTTATCCCAAAGCAGTCTTCAACGCTTTTCCCGCCATACTTAAGGATTTTAACATTAATTTGGGCTGTCTTCTCGCTTATTGTATTGCCTCTTACACTCTTCCTGATTATCTGCCCTTTCTTTTTGACATTAACACCCACACCTCCTTTAAACAGCCCTTTCTTCCTTCCCTGACCCTCAATTTCGGCCCTCATTGGGAACCCAGCATCATCACTCCCTCCAGAAATCTTGAGGTCATATCCCTCAAAACCTAAGCTGCCACCATCTATTTTCTCGCCAATCTTTTTTCCTATGAATTCGTCTAGTTCAGCTACCTTTTGGTAGCTTTTACCCGATTTTACATCATTTATAACAATCTTGACTTCTGCCATTCTAAAGCATTAGAGAATGGGTGGCATTTATAAACTTTTTGGGTAATTCCAAAGAAGAAAATATTATAAAGAAAGAGAACAGTTATATAAGCATGGATGAGGGATTGATGATGTATATAGTTAGGGAAACCGCCAAGGTGTTCCCCCATGGTATGCCTTCTCCTAGATTTGAGGTTATTCCAAGGTCCAAATTCACAAATTTCCTTATGGAAAGCCCAATCTCAGAGCATTTTGGCGACGATGCCGCCTTTATGGCTCACATCCCTGAAGCAAGCCTTGTCTGCCTTTGCCTAGACAAGTTCAACGAGCTCACAAAGGGCATGAACAATGTCCTACAAAACCTCCTGCTTGAAGCAGCAGTGCTTTACGAGCTCTACCATATTTGGAATGAAAACCAAGCTTCAGCCGGGAATGTAGTCATGTCAAAGGAACAGCTACAGCAGAAGATGGGAAAAGAATTCCCCCTCTGGGCAAATCTCCTTGAAAAGACTTCATTGCATGCACAAGCCGCTTAACAAAAACTATTTAAAATAGAGCCATTTCTCCTACATTATTATGGAAGAAGAGAAGACAACGTTGGGTATTACGGTCAAGAAAGCAGAAGACTTCTCTGAGTGGTATAGCCAATTGATACTTAAAGCTGAATTAGCAGACTACAGCTCTGTTTCCGGCTGCATAGTTTTCAGACCCTTATCATATGCGATGTGGGAGAAGATAAAAGAAGAAGTGGATAAAAGAATAAAAGTCATGGGTGTAAAGAATGCCTACTTCCCCCTACTTATTCCAGAAAGGACACTTCAAAAAGAAGCAGAACACGTTGAAGGCTTTTCTCCAGAAGTTGCATGGGTTACTGAAGCAGGCAACACAAAACTTGACGAAAGGCTTGCAATAAGGCCCACCTCAGAAACAATTATGTACGAATCCTATGCTAAATGGATCAAATCCTGGAGGGATCTCCCATTAAAGATCAACCAATGGAATAATGTGGTAAGGTGGGAATTTAAGCATCCTATACCATTCTTAAGAACTAGAGAGTTCCTCTGGAATGAAGGCCACACTGTGTTTGCAACACAAGAAGAGGCAGAAAAAGAAGTAACAGACATACTCCATATGTACAAAGAAGTCCTTGAAACCTACATGGCACTGCCTTCACTCGCAGGGAAAAAGACAAAAGCAGAAACTTTCGCTGGCGCAGAATACACCTTATCATTAGAACTTTACCTGCCTAACGGCAAGGCAATACAAGGACCGGATGCACACCACGACGGCCAAAAGTTCTCAAAGGCATACAACATAACCTTCCTAAACAAGAAAAAAGAATCAGAATTCGCGTGGCAAAATACCTGGGCAATTACAACAAGGATGCTTGGCGTCATGTTTGCCATCCACAGCGATGATAAGGGGCTGATAATCCCACCAAAGCTGGCTTCTAATGAAGCTGTCATAATCCCAATATTATTCAAGGGAAAAGAGAAGCCTGTAATAGATGCTGCTAATGAACTCAGGAAAATCTTAAAAGAGTTTAATCCAATAGTTGACGACAGGGAAGGCTATACTGCCGGATGGAAGTTCAACAATTGGGAACTAAAAGGGATTCCACTCAGGATAGAAGTAGGTCCAAGAGATGTTGAAAACAGCCAAGCAGTCGTAGTTATACGGGACACAGGGGAGAAGCTAACCATAAAGACTGAAGAACTTAAGGGCAAAATACCAAAGCTATTAGAAGAAATGCATTCTCGCTTATACAATAAAGCCAAAAAGCTCCTTGAAGATAACATAGTAGAAGTTAAAGACAAAAAGGGATTGCTTCAAGCCATAAAAGGAAAGAAGCTCATAGTCGCACCATGGTGTGAAGAGTGCCTTGAACACCTCAAGCATGAAACAGGAGGAGCTAAGCCATTAAATATGCCTTTTGAACAGAAGCTTTCAAAAGAAGAGAAGTGCGCCTTCTGCGGAAAAACAGCCAAGGTAATCGTAAGGTTTGGCAAGAGCTACTAGTGCTTCTTCTTTCTCAAAGCCCCACCAAGAACCGTGAAAGCTGTAACCCCTACTATGTAACCTGAAACTGAACTGCTCAGGGTTGAAGAGAAGATTACAATCTTTGCCTGCCAGCTAAGGCTCATGCCAGCCAGGTTTGCTATAACTCCTGCCACATTGGGAACTAATCCAAAAACCATGCCTAGGATAATTGCATATATGGCAGAAAAAATCCATGCAAAGAAATAGTCCTTCCTGTAGATCATTGAAAAAATAGCCTTAGTTTTGAAGCCATCTGCCCAGATTTCAGTCTTCGAAAAATTAAGCAAGGCGCCAGGGATTATATAAGCGACTGCTATCCCTAAAACTATCACCAGAACAGACCATCCGCCAAGCAGCCCAAAATGGATAACTTCCCCATTCTTTAAGTAATTAAAATAAGATGTCCCGAAGAAGGCAAGCATTATTGCAAGAAGGGGTATTGCATATATCAGCGCTATGAGGCTTGCGAATATGCCATTCCTGAACAGCCTCCCCCAGTTCTCCCAGCCTGGCAGGCCCTCCTTCCCCACCATTGTTTTCCCGGCAACCTTTACTATGTAGCCTGAGACAAGAACATTAACTATCGGCACTGTATTCAGGGCGCACCCTATAAGCAGTTTCCTTATGTCGGTAAAGGGTTTCTTTAAAGCATACTCATAATCCATTCTTTCACCTCATGCCCTTATGAAATTATCCAAGAGCATATGCTTCCTGTCAAAAGAGTACAGTTTCGCAGGCCTGTGCGCCATGCCTTTTGTAATCTTTCCGGTCTCATTTATCAAGCCCAGAGAAAGGATCTTCTTCCTAAAGTTCCTCTTGTCCAATTCCCTGTTGAATATTGTCTCATAGGCCTTCTGCAGATCAGTAAGCGTAAAGCACTTTGGAAGCAGCTGGAAGCAGACCGTGGAATATTCAAGCTTATACCTTAGTCTCTGGAGTGAATATTCAAGCATCTGCTCGTGGTCAAAAGCGAGTTCTGGAAGCTTGTACACAGAGAACCATTTCACGTCAGATGCATCAGTCGATGCCCTTATGTCCAAGTCCTTAGGGTTAACGAGCGCAAAATAAGCAACAGTTATCACTCTCCCCCTTGGATCCCTTTTCGGGCTGCCAAAAGTGTAAAGCTGCTCAAGGTAGATATTCTTCACATTGGTTTCCTCCAAAAGCTCCCTTTTCGCCGCCGCTTCCAAGCTTTCATCTGTCCTTACAAATCCCCCTGGAATAGCCCACTTGCCCCTGAAAGGCGTAATCTTTCTCTTAACTAGAAGCACCTTAAGGTCATCCTCCATTATTGTGAAAATTATCACGTCAACTGTCACAGAAGGCTTGGGATAGTCGTGAATGCTCTTCATACCTTAATTAGTGTAAATCTTACTATTTATAGCTTTCGGGCTTTTGTGCAATGATCAAATTTGGAAAGCTTAGGAAATCATCAATAGTTTCCAGCAAAAGCTCTTTTCTTATCACTTCAAAACCTGATGAAGAAAGAAGATTGCACACGTATTTAGAATTATACTTGCATATGCACTCATCCAAGCCCCTAAACTTCATAAAGCAATTGTAAGCAGAGGCTCCAGGCCTAAAAATAGGATTATAATCAGTAACAACCATTCCAGCTATCCCTCCTGGCCCCGTTACTCTAGACAGCTCTGAAAAAAACATTTTTTCTTTGTTTTGTGGGATGTGCCTTATCGCCCCGATAACACAAGCAGTATCAATGCTGTTGTCTTCAAAAGGAAGCTCAAGGAAATTTCCTTTGACAAAAGAATACTGATGGAGAAGGATGTTCTTCCTTGCAAGAGAGAGCATGTTTGAAGAAAAATCAAGAGCATGCACCTTGCCACACTTCGTACCCAATTCCAATGTTGAAATTCCTGTGCCGCAAGCTATGTCCAAGCCTATTTCAGAATATGGCATCTGGTCCATTAGCTCTTCTGCATAGCGCTTCTGCATTGGGTTTGAGGCATCATAATTCTTTGCGCACCGGTCATAGAATTGCCTGGTTGATTTTGAAAGCAGGCCCTTAAGCACGAATGCCCCCCCATGATAAATATAGCCCAATTTTCCCATTTTCATGGAAGAAAGCAGAAAACTTTATATAAAGTTTATGTTTCAAGGATAGGTTAAATGGATATTGAAGAAGCATTAGGGGACCTTGAAAGGCTTATCTTTGTAGGTCCGCTAAGGAAGGCCTGGAACTTCTTCTGCTTGCAAGGGAAACCCTATAACACACCAGCAAAGGATTATCTTGAAGTTCTGGCTGCTAAGGAAAACTTGCCTTTGGAAGATTACATCAGGAAGCATGAAATAAAAATCGAGCCAATTAAAGTGAAGGCCTCTGCTCCTTTTTGGAGTGCCATGGGATTTGGCTACAACAAGTTCAGCAAGGCTTCAAAAGAATATGGCATAATTTTAAACTTCAGCGAGCGCTTTGGTGAAAAGCACTGCCTTGGATTCAAGAAGGACTTCTTTATGGAAGCCTTGGGCGTTAAAGGCGTAAAGACTAGTGAAAAAGCTCAGTTAGACAGCATAACCAACAATCAGGACTTGCCACCAACAATAAGGCTAAAGGATTATCTGAAGGAAATGTCTTCAAGAGAACAGTTGCCTTTTGAAGAGTACGTGAGGAAATATGACATAACACTGGAGCCAATAAGGGTTGACACCATTGCCCCATTAGATCTTGCAAAAAAAACAACCAACAAAAGGTTCAGGGACATAGCAAAGAATTATCATGCAATAACCGACTTAAAGGAGTATGAAGGCGAAACAGCGCTTTTCGGCCTCGTGAGAGAATACATAATAATGGCTACAGGCGTGAAGAAGAAGCATTAACCCATTAAGGCAGCCTTCCAATACGCCATCTTTAATTTTATCTTTACTATGATGTCAAAAAGCCAGTATTTAGTTTTAATTTTGAGAGTATTGGTGTCATAATCCTTATGCCTCTCAAAAGAAGGCGAGTTTTCTCTTGGTGAAAAGTTTTGGAAGGACACATAGTTTACTGGTACACTTAAAACAAACCATAGTGTTTTGATGTAATCCATAAATTTTTCTGTGGGATAAGACAAGATTATTGACGTACCCAAGAAAATTCCTTGTTTATGCCAATGTTTGAATTTATCCTTAATAAGTCTCAGATTTGCAGGCCTGCGCATATCCTTCAAGACCTTGAGTGAAGCAGACTGTATGGGAACACCGATATAAGTTAGATTTTTAAGGAATTCGTCTTTAATCCTATTCACGTATTCTGGCTCAAGATATCTCAGCATTAACCTCTTATTATCCATTATAGCATATTCTATAATCTCTTCAAAGTTTTTATGGCAGCCGGTATTTTCCCCTATTAAAAGCAAGTATTTGCTTCTGCTGGAGTCTATCTGTTTCTTAATATATTTGAAGCCATGTTCAAGATATTTCCCGCGATTGTGAGGGATAGCACAGTAACTGCAATGCTTGTTACACCCTTTAGATATCCTGATAGTATCAAAGTCAAACGGCATTTCGCTAAAGATTATCCCATCTGTACTGAAAGCGTAAAGCTCAGCAAGCCTTTTGCTCTTGGTTTTCAATATTTGCAGTTTTTGTTTCTTTTTATCAATATCTTTAAGCCAGAAAGGATCACATCTTACAGTCGTTTGGTTGCAGACTTTTGATACCCCTTCAATTTTAGAGAATATTTCATCTGCTGTAAAAAACTTAATATTACTTTTTCCGTACAGCAAGTCTCTTTCCTTTGCATTAGGCAAGCAGCCGCCAACATATATGGGCTTATGGCCTGAGAGCTTATCCAAGTGCAGTATGTTGCCTGCTGAATTATTTGCAGAATCTTTGGATACTGCACAGGTAGTAACCACTATAAAATCGGCATCATGCAGGTTATCTACTTGTTTGTTCTGTTTTTTTAATAATTCATTTATCCTGTCACTCTCATCCATCAAGGACATGCATGCTGTGCTAAAGCTATAAAAACTGTTTTTTTTCTGGGCGAGTAATTCTTTGGCTACAGATTTCATTTTGGTACCTCTTTTTTTAATCATCCGTAGTTCTTTTTCCTGCTTTCTATATCCAAATTATAGACTGTCAGTGGAAACTTAGAGTTATAGATTTTTATCCTGTCATCCATGCCAAGCCATTGGCGGATATACTTGCCATCCATTGAAAGGCGGCCAGAGTTCAGGTTTGAAATGAATTCTATCGGCCCGTCAAATATGCCCTTGCTAAGTTTTGGCATGTATAGATTATTTTGCTGAGGTGCCAATACAAGGTACTGGAGCTTCTTTGATTCAATAGGCATCATCTTTCCTCCGGCTGACTTAATTGCGCTTGTGGAACCAGCAGCCGTTGAAACCAAAATGCCAAAACCCCTGCTATTGTCTTCAGCATCTCCAAGAATAGTTTTAAATCTGGCCATAGCTGGAGGCTCGCGATCAGACAGATAAACTTCATTTAGTACAGGCGGGCTTATTTTCTTATTGTTTAATTCCACTTGTATCCTGTTAAGCTCATAAGCCTTTAGCTCATCATTAAACAGCTTGTCAACAGCCTCTTCAAGATTAAGCCTTGTTGCTCCGCAGAAGAATCCCACACTTTGCATAGATGCTCCGCATGTTGAGTTTACTGCCAGTATAGGGGTATGAAGGGAAAAATGCGAAGCGTCCAACACAGTACCGTCACCGCCCACAGGAATTATAAGCCTGTACTGATCAACCATGTCCTTAGAAAGGTTTGCCCTGAAGATGAAACTTGCCCCCTTAAGTAATTTCCTTAGCCTTTTGATGGTATCCCTGTGGAATTCATGATTCTGTTTATACTGTTCTATACTTTCCTTGCTTTTTTTTCCAGAACCCTGGTAAGTGCTCTTCTTGTACACCACCAGTATATCCTTTTTTATGAGCCCTGTCATTTTTCATTCCCCTTTACTTGCAATCTCCTATAAAAAGCTTTCTGATAAGCGGCCAGCGTTGTTAGTCTTGTTGGGGATGATCGTTGTTCAAGCATTTTTAACCCCCTTCACCTATCTGTTTGATTATGCGATAATTACCAATAGTTGCCATTATTACACCTCAAAAGTATGTTCACGTTCTTCCTCCTCAGTTTCATTCTTCGGACCACCATAATGCCCCAATCTAGCCAAAGTCTCAAGGCCAAACTCTGTTCTGAACCTTTCAACCAAAGAGTTCTTCTCGAGATAATCCACAACTTCTTCAGGCACAAGGGATTTCCAGGCATTGCCTTTAGCCATTTCCACCCTAACCTGGGTTCCGTTGACACAAACTCTTTTCTCCTCTGGTATGAGTTTTACAGGATGCATGACCTTGTAATCATCCTTTAGCAAATTAGTAACATAATCATTTCCAGAAACAAAATAATCCAATTTCCCATAATTTGATAATACAAACTCCTTCCATTTCTGGCCATCCCTAAATTCAGACACATGAGCAAAATCCGGAACAAAGACAAATGAATAATTAGAAAACCTCTTAGAAAGGCAGGCATCAATCATCTCTTTTGATTCCTCAGCAGTAAAAGGATTGCGTACATTGTACTTGTTGCAGCTGCCAATGCCTATGAATACATGCTCTGCCTGCTCACAGAGCGTCTCCAGCATTGTAGCCCCACCGTTGTGGAAAGGCTTCCATCTGCCAATTACGCCCACTTTCCCAAGCTTCTTACTTGCCATTTTACTTAATATGCCCCCTGAATTCAAGATACTTCAACAATATCCGCTCATGGTCAAAGACAAGCTCCCCGCTACCAAGCAATCCTAAAAGCTCTTCTATTGTGTACAGGGTTGCTGTCTTGGCATCATCTCCGGCACACAATTCCCCCTGCCCTCTTGCAATATACACAACACTTATCACATGGCTTCTTGGATCCCTATCAGGATTAGAATGCACACAAAAGGGATTCTCAGGGTTCTCAAGTATAATGCCAAGACCTGTCTCTTCCCTGGCTTCCTTTAGGGCATTCTCCTCCAAACTCAGGCCATATTCTGCAAAGCCTCCTGGTATTGCTATCCCATGGGGAGGATTTTTCCTGGTTATAAGAATAATCCCTTCCTTTTGCCCATCATTATATTCTATTATAATATCTGTAGCAAGGAAAGGCTTCCTGTAACCTTTTCTCTCATATTCTTTCATGTTTTCACCTCATACATATTCAAGTGTTACTGGCGCTATAGGAGGATGTATTATTCTCGCCTTGTCATGCGCACTTAAGTGATATTTGCAAATCTTATCCACAACCTCATCCACAGAGCTAAATTTGCTCTTGCCGTATAATTCTGTGTAATCCCCAATGTCTTTCTCTGCCATGGAAACGACTTGCGAATGACCAGAGAGTTCTTTTTGGGAAAGGCCTTGCGTAAGCCCCTCAATAAGTACTTCTGTGGTATCATAGCTAAAGCCGAGGTCCTTAAAGTCAGTCTGTCCCACATCCAACCCTGCTGTTGGCACCCTGTCTGCAAGCTCTGGAAATCCTAAATGGATTGCCATCTGCCTTACAAGCCGCTTAGGAAGATTGCCTATCGGGCTCATATGCACAGCTCCATCCCCAAATAATGTATAGTATCCTATTCCAAAATCCTCATCCTTGTTTCCTGTGCCAGCCAGCGTTTTATTTTCTGTTGCAGCAGCTGTTGAAAGGACATTTGCCCTTATCCTCGACATGAGGTTGCCCCTATGAAAGCCATTTGCTACTGCTTCTGAATTAGTTGTCCTGAACGCCTCAACAATCTTGTCTATGCCCAATACCTCATACCTTATGCCAAGCTTTTCTGCAACATATACACCATCCTTAGTGTCTTCAGGATTGTTTACAGAAGAAGGAAGTATATAGCCTACAAGCTCCAGTTCTTTTTTAGGATTGCTCGAATTATAATGGTCAAACGCCGTCTTTATCAGGGCTGCTGTAGTCGTAGAATCCACGCCGCCAGAAAGCCCCATGACACAGCCTGTCGAGCCGAAATATAAGCATGTCTTTATTACGAAGTTGCCTATCTCTCTGCTGACTTTTTCAGCATCCATTCGCGCCAGTTTTATTTTCTTTTCTAATTCCATTTTTCATCCTCCTTAATCTTATAGAATTCATCTTCGAGTATTGACATCCTCACCATGTTATGGTATTCCCCCTTCTGCCAGTATTCCTCGCGCAGTATTCCCTCAACCTTAAATCCGCATTTTTCATAGACATGCCGTGCCTTCCTGTTCTCCTCAAAGACTATCAGCCAAATCTTATGTAATTTGTAATCTTCAAATGCCACCCTTAAAGCTTCCATTATTGCGCTCTGGCCATAGCCCTTGCCATGCTGGTCCTTATGGCCTATGATTATTGCCAGCCTGCCATTCTTGCTGGGCCAGTGTATCTGATTAATGCCCACATTGCCAAGATACTCCCCAAATTCTGTCTCTATGGCAAATGTCCTGTCATTCTCGCTGGCAATGATCTTTTCAAGGAACTTCTGCTCCTCTTCCCTTGTTATCTTCTTGTTAAATACTGCAAAGTTCCCTATTATCTCTGAGTCATTTACCCACTGCATCATGTTATCTAAGTCTCCCATGTTCAATGGCCTAAGCATTACGTTCGGCATTTTAATACCCCCCCTTTTCTCTTAGCAAAGATTCCAGCTTCCCTTCAAGCAAGTCTTTTGTTGTGACAAATTCTGCCCCTGCTTCCTTCATGCTTTTCAGGGCATCTTCACTCGTCTCAGGTGCAACGCCTTTTATCGCATCTTTAACGACAAACACCTCTATGCCCCTCTTCCTCATGCCCAGCACTGCCTCTTTTACGCAATAGTCGGTTGCAACCCCGTAAACTACAGCCGCATTATATTTCCCAAGCAATTCTGCATTGGCGTTGGAAAAGACCTTGGTATCCTGTTTCTCGAAGTATACTGCTTTAGCCCTGAGCTTAGAGTCTATTTCCTGCGTGTAATAACGCCTGTTTTCTATATATTCTGATTCTTCTACAGTTGTTTCTAAGACTTTCTTCTGGCCCTCGGTGCTATTCATGCAATGCGGAGGGAAAATCTCAAGCTCAGCATCTTTATCATAATGCCTGTCTACTGAACCAAAGATATTTATGCCTTTCTTTAATGCATGTTTTGTCAATGCTTCCAGATTCTGGTAGATCTCTTCTGCTCCCTGAACATAAAGTGCGCCATCTTTCCTCATGAAGTCGTTCTGCGTGTCCACATCGTAGAAGATTATTTTTTCCATTTTTTCGCCTCCGTCTCACCAATTGTGAGTTTAAACTCAAGACCGTTTGTAGGAATTAACTCTCCCCCATGTCTAGATCCTTTTAACAAGGCCTTTTCCAATGCGGCAAGATCCCTGAACTCCCTGACATCATACATAGTAGTCACATAACCCCTGCCCCTGCAATTTCCGGCCTCATAGTCTTTGTATTTTTCAATAAGGTAGTACATTTTATTTACCTCCTGTATTTCTCCTTCAAGTCTTCAACAAGCTTCTCTAGCTTTGGGCTCAGTTCAACCTTGTACTCAGCCCCCGATTTTACGTCTTTGGATATCTTTCCCACGCCATCTTGTGCATGATTCCTTATTTCACTGAGTCTGGGAATGCCGTAGCATACTGCGCCATTTTCCATCACTTTCTTAAGAAGCGGCTCACCCTCAACCTCCTCGTCATGCAAGGCAATTATGTCCTTGAGGCATTTTCCGTTTTCATCGTAAAGCCTGTACACCTGCTTCTTTCCAGGAAGGGTTATCTTGCCTTCTGCAAGCTTGATTCTTGGCACTGCATTCCCCTCCTTATCACAATCCTCCACCAATTTGTAAACTCCGCTCATCGCAGGCGCGTCTTTAGAAGTCACCATCTCTGTACCAACGCCAAAAGAATCTATGCAGGCTCCCTGCCCTATAAGCTCCTTTATCTTGTACTCATTAAGGTCATTGCTTGCGACTATCTTGACATAATCCAATCCAGCATCATCCAATATCTTTCTTACGCCCTTGCTAAGCTCGCATAAGTCCCCGCTGTCAAGCCTTACGCCTTTAAGGCTGTAGCCCTCTCTCTCCAGCTCTTTTGCAACTATTGCTGCGTTCTTTGCTCCTTCTAGTGTATCATAAGTGTCTATCAGAAGAACGGACTTGTCCTTGAATGTTGAAGCATAAGCCCTAAACGCTTCAAGTTCTGAATCAAATGACATCACATACGCGTGTGCCATGGTCCCGATGATAGAAATGCCAAACTCCTTCCCGGCAAGCACGTTTGATGTGCCCACACAGCCGGCGATGTAACATGCCCTTGAGGCCTTCATCCCTGCATCTGCACTGTGTGCCCTTCTCAACCCAAAGTCTGTAACTGCCCTTCCATCCGCACTCTCAACAACCCTGGAAGCCTTGGAAGCTATCATCGTCTGGAAGTTCACTGCATTCAGCAGGAAAGTCTCTACAAGCTGGGCTTCCATCCTTGGAGCAGTTATTCTTATAATAGGCTCGTTCGGAAAGACAGGAGTGCCTTCAGGCATGGCATAAACATCCCCGGTAAACTTAAAGTCCCTTAAGGTTTCAAGAAATTCTTTGCGGAAAAGGTCTTGTGACCCGAGATAGTCAATGTCATCTTCAGAGAAGCTTAAGTTTTCAAGGTAATGCAAGACTTGCTCAAGCCCGGCAGCTAGCATGTAGCCCCTGTTTCTTGGAAGCTTCCTGTAGAAAAGGTCGAATGTCACAGTTTCATTCTTGTTGTGGTGGCTGTAGCTGGCATTCATTGTTAGCTGGTAAAGGTCAGTAAGCATAGCCATATTGTTTTCTGTGACAAACCCTGACTTGGGTTTTGAAGCGTGTTTTTCGAGTGTCATCATGTTTTGCCCCCAGATGGTGTCTTTTTAACACTATCTCTTATTGTATAGTATACACTATCCTATATATAAACCTTTCGGAGTTAGAGTATATAGTTTAGAAGGGATTAAAAAGGTATGAGAACAAAATAAAAAATAAAACAAGAAAATTAAAGGTTTATTTCTTCTTCTTCTTTGCAGCCTTCTTTACTGGCTTCTTCTTTACAGCCTTCTTCTTGCTTTCTTTTTTGCCATAACAATTCACCTCCTTTTTTTTAAACGAATTACTTTTTCGTTTCTTATACTGTTTTATTGTGGTTTATTCTTTTTAAATGTTTTGGAAACAAAAATTTTTTGTTAAGAATGGGAATTTTTTCCCGACGGAGGAATAAGAAATAAGATTTTTGGGAAATCATTTCTTCTGTGAAAATTGAATCCTTTAAAAAAATAAAAAGTTAGGAATTAGTCATCATCAAAGTCTTCCCTGAACTCTGAATATTCATCTTCTTCTGATTGCTCAGAGTCTTCAGAACAAAACTCTTCATCTTCCAAGCCCAATATTTCTTCTTCTTCCATTGGAATCCCCCCTTTTATCAGGTGATATAATTTGGGAGTGAGACTAAGAGGTTTATAAATTTTTCTTTTCTGGAGTATACATTTTAATTCATCCTGCCGAATGTATGAAGAGTTATCTTTTTTAGAAGCCCGAATTGTATCTTGATGAAACAGGCAAAGGATTTGTTTCTAGTAGAACGCTATCTGTTTTAGAAACGCCGGCGGCAGGATTTGAACCTGCATATCCCGAGGGAAACTGGTTCTCGAGACCAGCGCACTACCAGGTTATGCGACGCCGGCATAAGCTTTAATTGGCGAGAAGAAGTTTAAATAGCTTTTGGCAAGATGTTGAACCTGTCCCTTGTCATGCCAGTCTTGTCCTTGACATGGCCTTTTATTAAGTTTCCCTCAACATGCATTGAAAGATAATGGTTGAATATTCCGCTTGCCACAAGCTCAAACTCTTCCCTGCTGGATCCGGTGTAAGGCTTAGTCTCCATCTTGTCGCAGCCGCCTCCGATTATAATGTATGGCACTTTTGTTTGCTTGTGGGAAAAACGGGCGTACCTATGCGAATGCCCAAAGAAGACAGCGTGCACCGGCATCCCCTCAAGATCTACCTCAAAAGGATGATGGAAGAATACAAGGTTGAACTTAGCATTTGATTTATTGATATCATCCTCAAGGAATTCCCGGGCAGTTTTTTTTGCTGTGCTATTAGAGTTAAGTATTATGAAATGGACATCCCCATAATTAAAAGAATAATTTAGCTTCTTGCTTTTAAATGGCATCCCCTCAATGTCTACGTTTTTTCCAAAGACATAAGAAAAACCTAAACCTAAGGTGTCATGATTGCCCCTCACTGAATAGAAAGGCATCTCAGGAAGGATTTTAGTGTAATATGGGAAAAAATTATTTATCCAGCTGTCAATCCTGTCACATTGCGTCACATCGCCACAGTTCAATAACAGCCTGGAATCCAGTTCTTCTAACATCTGGCTTTCCATTGCTTTTCTAAGAGGCTTGTGAGTTTCTCTTCCAAGCCAGCACTGGGTGTCAGACTCCAGCAGGAACTTGAAAGGGCGTTTATCCTTATGTGCTGTCTTGACTATGCCTTCCAACCCTGTATCCTCCAGCCTGTAGTGGTAATTCCTGCCAGGTGAAAGCCCTCCAACAAGGATATTATGGAATGTAACTTCGCCTAGAAGCCTCTGGGAGACTTTCCTTGTCTTGACAGGCTTGTCAAAAATGATTTTACTGCTCTTGCCGCCATATCTCCTGCTCACAGTGAGATAGCCAAGCATTGCCTCCACCATGTTGTGGCCCGAATGCAGGCCTATCTGGTATATGGGGCTTACGAGAGGCTGCCCTCCTATCCCCACAAGAGGGTTCTGCAGCTTCATGTAGCTTCCAGCGCAGCCGCTTAACACCAAACCAAAACCGCCCAACCCTACTGTTTTAAGAAATTTCCTTCTCTCCACAATATTAGTATTGTAAGATAAGTAAGTAATATAAATGTTTCTAAAGGCCTTTATTAGCCCAAATTATAGATTTTCTGCAAGAAAGCCTGCAATTTCGTGCTTCCTCTGGGAAAAGCAGTCTCCATCCTCATTTGTATTAATGAGCGATAGCCCGTTTTTGCCTTTTCGTATTCGTCTTTTGAAGTGAAGTTTGTCATCCCGCAGAACTCCAGCGCACCCATGCTCTTGCCTTCTTTTGTCCGCCAGTTGCTTCTCGGGATAAGGTGAATTTCATCATCTGTGAATATAGGCGTATATATTGGGATTTCATCCTCTATGAAGTCAATGGCTTCCAGATAAAAGTCTAAAGCCTTCTCACCGCGGAATATTGCATGCTCCCAAGGTATCTCATATTGGACAGATACAGTATTGTCAATTAAAGTCTTTCCTGGCTCATGGAAATATGTCAATTGCTTGCTCGGCCTGCTGTAACTTCCAATTTCTCTCCCCATCTCCATTACAGGAACGCAGTCTATAACGCCCTGGAAGTGCTCATGCTCGGGTATGCTTGCCCCGCAGTTCTCCATGTTGTGGGCGAATGTCGTGCCTGTAAGCTCAGACAATTCCATGACTTTTTTTATATGCTCCTTATCCTTCCGTTTTTCTTTTTCATGCACATGCTGGTTGTAGACTAGGAGCACGCTATACCTGCATATAGGATACCGGTTAACCACGTATGAGAACTCCCCTGTATAATCGTGGTCTGTTAAGACTTCATCTTCGTCTATTTTGTCAAGGGGACAGCTTTCTTTCTTCTTCCAGTATCTTCTTTTTGGGATGTAAGAAATTTTCATAGGGATTTCTTCTTTTTCGAATGTATACTCTTCTATATGGGCTTTTTTATTATTAAAGAAACGGTCCCAATTATACATTAGTAATGTATCGGGCCTCATGTGTGATTAATAGCATACTTGCTGGATTTTTATAGTTTTCGTGAAAAAAGGATGCGGGGGACAGGGTTCGAACCTGCGTAAGCACTAAGCTACTGGGTCCTAAGCATGGCCTCCCACCTTCTCCAAAAAGAAGCGTGAAATCCAGCCCGTTTGACCGCTCCGGCACCCCCGCAACATAGATAAAGCACTACTAACTTGTTTAAATAGCTTTTGGCAGCCTGGAATGAGGGGGATTGCTTCCATGGAAAGCTTTCCAACTACATCCACTGAAACAAAAGAAAGCAGAACGTGCTGCTTACTTACCGGGCTTCTTCCACTTATACTTCCTTAACTTAGAAGTACTGCCAAAACCACAGCTCGAACACACCCTCTTAATCTTATGGTAGCTATAGTTTCCGCATCTCCTGCATCTCATTACAGTCCGCTTGCCGGACTTCTTCCCCATAGAAGCTGTGCCTTTTGTCATTTTAAGCCGGAGAAATCATGATTATTGTGTCGCCACGAATGAAAGCTTTCCCAATCTTCCTCTTTATCTCGCCGTTCTCATGCTCTTCAGCATCATCAAGAACAGTGTTGATGTGTATGTCAAAAGCACGAAGCGAGCCCGTAATCTGAGTCTTGTTCTTAAGCTCAACTATTACTCTCTTGTTTCTTGCCGCGTTCAACGCGTCTAACGGTCTTTCTGGTTCCATATTCTTTTCCTCCAAAAACCAAATAAATGGTAATTATTGGGAATTAAAGCCCATCTATATTTAAACCTTTCTAAAATGAAACAGCAAAATATTTAAACACTTTAGCTTTCCAACAAATAAACATGGCACTAACCAACACAAGATCAAAGAGAAAAGTATCTGGCGGAAAATACAAAAGCTACAGGAAAAAGAAGGTCAATGAAGTAAGAAGGCTTCCAACCATGGCCAAGATAGGCGAGAGGAAAGTCAAGACATTGAGGAAGATAGGCGGAATAAGGAAGCAAGTCACCATGTCTGAGAATACCGCAAACGTTTATGATCCAAAAACCAAGAAGTACCAGAAGGCCAAGATTAAGGGCATTCTTGAGAACCCGGCAAACAGGCACTTCGCAAGGAGAAACATCATCACGAAAGGCGCTGTCATCGACACAGAGCTTGGAAAAGCCAAGGTGACTTCCCGTCCAGGACAAGAAGGCGCTGTTAACGCTGTTTTGGTGTGATTTAAAACCAATCCAAAAGGCATATATAGGGCTTATAGTTTCCTAATATGCTTATAGGAGGTACAAAATGATCAAAAAACTTACATACACGATTGCCGCAACAGGGTTTGCCGCATTAATGTCAACAGGATGCGACTGCTGGGATAAGTCTTCTCCGGCAAGCTATCTTCCACCGATAGAAAGTACGTCTCGAGATGATGACTTCAACAAGAAGATGGCTGACCTATACGAGAGGGCTGCTGAAGTAAGCAAGGGGATAGATAAGACCAGGGAAGAATACCAGCAAGGGCAGGCCCAGAATGAAGATATTCTGAACAGGCTTAGAGAAGCTTCAGAAGAAGAGGAAAGGGTGGACGTCAAGAGAAGGCGGCCAAAGGTGACAAAGGAAAAAGAAACTTCAATATTCGAGAGAAGCAACCTAAGGGACCCAATAGAGGGCATTTAATTCTTTTTTTCTTGAAATATATCTTAAAAAATTAGAGTCATAGTAAAATCTCTATTCTCCCGAAAAGTTCCTGCCAAAGAGGTTAAGAAAGAAAAACAAGGGATGGAGCACCAGGGTGGGTGGAAAAGAGGGTATGTAAAAGAGGTGGCGCCCTCATCCCGCGATAATTTATGGGGAGGTGTTTTTCATTACTTATTATACTGGATATAAGATTTATAAACCTCCTGAAGCGCTGATATAGAGCTGAAATCTATATTGGACCCAAAAATCCCATATGGGCCAGAAGAAGCAACAAACCAGCTGCCAAAAACATTTTTCTGAAAAAAACTGTGGAGTCCTGAAATTATTTCCCTAAATTTAGGATCCTATGATTTTTTTAAATAGAAGCCTGCAATGCCTCCATTGATGCAGAAGAAAGCACTGCAACCTATTGATAGATCAGGCGCAATGCTGGCTCCTAATCAAGAAAAAAAGCGGGAACCAGCAGATATTACTCCAAAAAGCCCTTTTCCGAGGGTAAAAACCGAAAGATTTATAAATGATTGCCCCCCCACCTTATATAAACTTTGTGTTTGTGCACGGACGGGTTTGTGCGCAAAAGAAAGCCAAAAGCTTTCTTAAGAAAAAGGGGTTCTACACAAAACTTCAAGGAGGAAGTGCAAAATGGCAACCCATGTAAAGAAATGCCCGGAATGCGGCAGTTCAAGTCTTCTGATTAACCAGGAAAAAGGAGAAGTTATTTGCAGGAATTGCGGCCTCGTAATTGAGGAAAAGATGGTTGATTTCGGCCAGGAATGGAGGGAATTTGACCATGAGCAGGCAGCCAGGAGGAGGCGTACAGGGGCCCCCATGACCTACACTAAATATGATCGTGGCCTGGGAACAGACGTAGGCCAGAAAGGCGACATACACCGCTTAGGCACAAAGGGCAAGAACAAGTTCTTCAGGCTTAGAAAGTGGCAGTACAGGATATCAACAGCCATAGAAAGGAACCTTAAATTGGCATTAGCCGAGCTTAAAAGGGTGGCTTCTTATCTCAAGTTGCCAAAATCCGTTGAAGAGGAGGCTGCAAGGATCTACACAATGGCTGTCCAGAGGGGATTGGTAAGAGGAAGGAGCATGGAGTCAGTTGTGGCAGGAGCCTTGTATGCAGCGTGCAGGAGGCATGAGGTCCCAAGGACTCTGGATGAGCTTTCAGAAGCTTCCGGCATAGACAAGAAGGAGATTGGCAGGACCTACAGGTTTGTCACGCGTGAGCTGGGCATCAGGATACTGCCTTCCAACCCTGTAGACTACATTCCGAGGTTCTCCTCTGCATTGAAATTAAGCGCAGAGACCCAGAGCAAGTCTGTGGAGATACTGGACATGGCGCAGAAGTCTGAACTAACCTCTGGAAGGGGGCCAACTGGCATTGCTGCTGCTTCCCTGTATGTTGCTGCCCTGATTAACAATGAGAAAAGGACGCAGAGGGAAGTTGCTGACATTGCTGGCGTCACTGAAGTTACCATCAGGAACAGGTATAAGGAATTGCTTAAGAAGCTTAAGTTCAAGGAAAAGATTAAGAAGCTGCGGAAAGGCGACGACTGATTCTGTCGCAATTTCTATTTTTTTATTGGAAGCCAGCATTGCATCTCCTCTATCAATAGATCGCAATACTTTCTTTTGAAACAAAAGGGGCAGGACAGGCTGCCATTGGAAAAGATTCTGGCCAATAACAATGTTTATAAAATTGTTAAGTATTAATATTTGTATAATGCGCAATAAAAGTGGGCAAGTCACTGCATTTGTCATAATTGGCATAGTGATTGTTTCCATCCTTGGGCTCCTATTCATGATGAAAAGCCAGATTATGGAGGCTACTGGGATTAATGAGAAGATTTCCACGATTTCCTTTTCTGATGATGTTGCTGATGTTGAGGCGCATGTACAGAAGTGCCTTGACGAGTCGCTGAAGGAGGCTGTATTCTTTTACACTGACAAGGACGTAGGAGGCATTTATGAGGATGTTGTTGCGCAGAGGATGCAGAACTCCGCCTATAAGTGCATAGACTTCAACCAGTTCACTAGGGTAAGTGTCAGGTCCCTTTCAAGGAGGGATATAAGGGTTGAGAAGTTTGGAGATAGGATATCTTCCACATTATACTATGAAATAAGGATAGAAAAAGGGGATAACTCAGATACCCTTGACAGCTTCCACTCCGAATTTAAGCTTACAAGGAAATGCTGCATCCCTGTTGAGGTTGATTATGATTGCAAGGCGCAGGACAGCGGAGATTACCACGTGTGCGGCCTGGTTTACAATGTATGGGAAGGAAAGGAGCTAAAGGCTGGAGGTGAGTGCCTTGCATGTTGACAACAGGTTCTTGTGGGTTGCGGTGATTGTGCTGTCAATACTTCTGGCAGGAGCATTTGCCCATGCGGATGAAGATACGCCGGATGATGTCCCTGAAGAGGATTATTCTGATGATATTCCTGAAGATGATGAAGAGATGGGATTCCAGGACATGATCTATCCTACATGCGATGATGCCTTTGATGCTTATAATTCATACATGGCCCTCGAAGAGTATAAGGTAAATACAGAGGATGCCTGCAGGCTTGTCGTAAAGTCAGTTAATGTGGTAAATGTTAAAAACTTATACCTGGGTGACGGCATCCAGCTCCCTATGGAAAGTTTTGAATACCTTAAAAGATCTGATATCGGCTGCGTGAATCCTGAAGAAATGAGGCTTGCCTGGTTCAGCAAGACGGAAAAGGAATGGAAGCCGGTTTCACCAGTCTACAATCCAGATGCTATCAAGACCGAAGAGTATGGCGAGGAAACATTCTATTATGTAAAAGAAGATAAGGGAAGCTTTTCAGAAGAGTTCACCAATTATATCAATGAGAACAGGGATTCGGAGGATATCCTTGTAATAACAGCCATACTAAAGAGGAAAAGGACTTTTGAAGAAAAGGATTACTGCATTGAAAGCGTCTGCAGCAGCGGGGAAACTGGATTTCACATGTATGATGTTACTCCGCCAGAAAATGATGGCTTTGTAGCAAAAGACTTAGAAGGAAAAAACTCCTTCCTTGACTTTGTAATATGCAGCCTGCCTCCTGGCTGTACTGCTGAAAAAGGGGATGGCTGCAATCCTAAGTGCACGCAATGGGCTGACCCGGACTGTGCAAGCATAGCATGCACTGAAGAAGAGGGAGATTGCTGTGACCTTTCTGAAGATGGGGTATGTGATGCTGACTGCCCGGAAGTTGATCCTGACTGCCATTGCTCAGTGGAAGATGATGGCTGCTGCACTGGATCCTGCTATGACACAGAAACAGGGGAAGGCGATCCTAACTGCCTTGCTTGTGAAGGGAAATGCTCAAATGAAGGGGGGGACTGCTGCAACCCTTTATTTGACATGGTGTGTGATGCAGATTGCCCGGTCACAGAAATAGTAGGAGAAGGAGGAGACACATACTTGCAGAATCCTGACCCGGACTGCTGTGCAAAAGAGCCTTATAGGGACTTTATAGAAGGTAGCGGAGAAGAAATTGAACGCAAAGGCATAGAGCTTGCAAAATCAGGACGGGACGGCTGCTGCCTACCCCTTTGTGATGCGATTTGTGATAAAGACTGCCTTGCCTGGATGGATCCTGACTGCTCACCAATGGATGCATGGGGCGGATGGCCAATCATAGAAGAAGGGGGATTGTTCTTGCCAGCAGTGCTAGCTAGTGGGGGAGAATATTGTTATGATGATTCAACATGCAATTGCAAAGGCAAAACAAGTAACACTTGTTCCGAAAAAGGATTAGGATGCATAAGTCCAGACAAATTGTTCGTGAACTATTCATCATTATATCCAACAATCCCTAGCCTTCATGAGAATACTGATGAAAAACATGGCCTCTGTGCAGACAAATGCCAGGAAGAAGAATTATGTCAAGAGGGGTCTTCTGGCCGTGATGGATCATACCATATCAACAAAGATGGTTTTGAATATATCAAGGTTGCCTCAGGAGGTTCATACACAAAATGTTTTGGGTGCGGCAATGGGAGATGCGAGTTCAATGTTTACTTTGCAGGAAATAATGTAAGAGAAGAGCTTCAAAGGATGATGGAAGAGGAATATGAAAACTTTACAACGCTAGTCGAAAAGTATTATTTCACTGGGTCAAATGCCAGGGACATCTTTGGCGGGATGAACCCGGAACAGCTTGTCAAGACTAACATTAATGAGGACCCTTTCAACTGCCCTCAAGACTGCGGGAAAGAAGCAGGGAACACATGTAGCGATAAGGTTTGCCAATGGTGGGAGCAGGATAATGGGGATGCAAAAGACACCGCTGAAAGCTATGGATATGAAGTTGGAGATTGGAGTGAATATTTATGCAAATCAGACTGCGAGACAGAATAAAAGGGAAAAGGCAGGCAGCAATGGTCCTGCTGATGTTATTAACTATTATTATATTCGGCTGTGGCCAGGATACCGTATCCCCTATATCCAGAGGTGAAACATTAGATACAAGCGAATGCGGCGTAGTGTATTGGGCATTCGGTCCAGGAGAGAAATCCATATGTTCAAAACTAATTTGCGAAGACAGGACAGATGCTGGCGGCTATAGCGGCGATGATGAGTGCGACTGGTTCACTCCGGGACAGCAGGGAAAATGTGATGAAAACTATCTTTGCAACAGCAAGTGCCTGTGTGAAAAGATTTCAGAATCAGAAGAATTTAAAGAATATGTGGACAAGGACATGGATGGGTATTGTGTGGGGAATCCTGATGAGCCTTATTATTACGGAAAAGATGGCTGCAATGGCTTTGCTGACTGCAATGATGAGAATTCAAAAGTGCATCCTGACGCCTTAGAGCTCTGTGATAACATTGACAACAATTGCAACTTAGAAACAGATGAAGGCGAAGTCTGCAAGCAGAACCTGTATGTCTGCGGGGAGGAAGCAGGCTCAACCCCAAAGGACTGCGCACTCTGGTGCTATTATGAAACCGGCGGGGAGGCTGTTGAAAAGTGCGAGGTGCTTGGAGAGACCGAGAAAGGGAGTTTTGTATGCTGCGAGATTCCATATGAAAGTGTCAGGGAAGATATGCATGGCATAAATGATTTGGACAAAGGCAAGTCTTATCCAGCCTTTATCTATGTCTGTGACAGCGAAGAGTGTGATGCTTCTACCCCCTTATTCAAAGAGACAAAGTTTTACATCTGCGAAGATAGCGAAAGCGTATGTGATGACGGCCTGGACAATGACTGCGATGGAAGCATAGATGACGATGATTATGACTGCGGGGTTTGCAACCCTACACAAAAATACAGCAGGTGCGACCTCCTTGAGCACAAGATGTGCATAGATGACGGGAGCGGCGAAGGGATGCTAACAGAAGTAGGCTACTGCATAGACTGCTCGTGGCTTGATGAAATGTGTGTTGAGCAAAGGAAGGAATGCGCTCCAGATGAGCTGAGCTGCGATGGAGGATGCAGGGTTGGGGCTTGTGACACATACGCTGACAAGTTCTGCGCTGAAGGGGGCTATTGGGCAACAGCCGGCTACGAGGAAGCCTGCGCCCAATACGATTCAGAACATGGGGATGTTGAGTGCGTGGAAGGCTCCTGCGACAATGAGATGGACATGAGTTGCTGGATGGATGTAATGGTTGATGAGCTTAAGTGGAACTCAAACAAGTTCTGCACCGGAGAGGACAGGTGCGGTCTCAAAAAGGACTCCGGTTGCGGAGGCCCGTGCGAGCCAGGAAGCTGCGACATATATGCCAATGCCTACTGCACTGGTGCAGGAACATGGGGCACAGATGACTACTGCTCACACTGCGGAGCTATTGATTCTGACTGCGGCATCAAAGAAATCGAAGAAGGCGCATGCAATTATCTAACTGGCTCTGTTTACACTGGCGGCCAGTGGAGGGAGCTTAACTTTGGCGGGGAATACTGTGACCAATGCGACTATACTGAAGTCCCTGATGATGATTACCACTGCCATCCACAAGGCGAAGCAGAAAATGAGATAGAAGAGTGGTGCATAGATGGAAGGGACAATGACCTGGATGGTTTCATGGACTGCCTGGACCCAGACTGCTCAGAACTTCACATCTGCACCAGGTGCCATCCAGAAGGCTATTCAGAGAAATGCGGCACAGACATAGGCAGTTGCGAAATAGGGGAGCGCAGCTGCACTGACGGCATATGGACACCCTGCATAGGCAGCATAGAGCCAGTAACAGAATACTGCGACCGCTACGACAACGACTGCGACGCCTCCATTGACGAGGACTGCACAGGATGCAAAATCGGCGAGACAAGCTACTGCGGAAGCGAGGAAGGAAGATGCGGAGGAGGGGTCCAGGAATGCAAGCTCTTCGGCACAGAAGGGAAATGGGGCGGATGCTTTGGGCCAACGTTCACAACGCCTGCAGACGAGGTATGCGACGGCAGGGACAACGACTGCGACGGAGAAATAGACGAAGGCTGCCCCTGCGTTGAAGGAGAAACGCAGCTTTGCGGGGAAGATCCTGTAGGGATATGCGTAAGAGGAAGGCAAACCTGCGATAACGGCTTCTGGGGAGACTGCGAAGGCGCTGTAATGCCGATGAAAGAAGTGTGCGACGACAACTTAGACAATGACTGTGACGGCCTGTCTGACATGGCTGATGATGCATGCTCAAACACAGAAGCCACTTCCGGGCTGAGCCCAAGCTGTGATGACCACATAAAGAACAGTGACGAAGAAGCAATAGACTGCGGGGGAGAAGAATGCATGCCCTGCGACCAAGTTACATGCTATGATGGAAGGTGGAACGGATACGAAGATGGCGTGGACTGCGGGGGAGAAGAGTGCGACTCATGCCCAGAATACGGGGCTGAAAGGACTACAGAAGGCCCTGATGATGACACTACTGCTACAAAGAGGACGAGCAAGAAGGACGACGAGAAAAAGAAGCTGCCATTTACCCTCCTTGCTTTAATATTCATAGCTATCCTTATAGTCCTGTTCATTACAACAACATTTGTCCAGATGAAGAAATCAGGGAAGCCTTTCGGGGAGACAGTAAAGGGGATGTTCGGCAAGAAGCCTCCAGCGCAAAAGCCCTCTGCATTCTCTTTTGGAACTAAGCCAGCAGCTGGAAAGCCTGCGGCAAGGCCAGCAACAGCTTCAAGAAGCCAAAAGCCAAAAGTGACAAAGAGCAGGGAAGAGGCGGCGCTTGATGAGTCAATGAAGAAGAGCAATGAAATGTTCAAGTGAATTTTTTAGGCTTCAACACTCTCACTAAGCAGCTTTTTCTGTTTCTTATTGGACACGGCTATCCACACAACCTTCCCCTTAACATCAAATGTAATCTTGTTTGAGATTTCAAGGTAGTCAAGAATCAGCCTGAAAGTCTGGTATATCATTTTCTGGGGCAATTTGTTCCATAACTGTGTCCTTGTATACTCGCCGCTGTTTCCTATTATGAATCTCTCCACCATCAGGATTGTATTGAGCTTAGGATAATGGATTGGTTCTTTTGTTAATGCAAGAGTCTTTCCATACATACAAGTCTGTATAACATACAAGTTTATATGATTTTCGGTAAAGAAACAGCCTTGTAGAGTCCCAATATTTTTTCCGCCTTTTATTTTTGAATAGAAGCCAGAATTGCATCTTATGCATCAGTAGACCGCAATGCTTTCTTCTGCAACAATGGAGACATTGCAGGCTTCTTAAATAATGGATTCACAAGCTCTTTAGCTTTGGGAAATAATTTCAAGGCTCTATGGTGAAGAAACAGCCTTGACAACATCTTCAACCAAAGCATTTGTCCTTATCCCCTGGCCATCAAAATGAGTCCTTGAAGCCTTAAACCCCCCATCGCACAACCCATTAATTATCTCTCCAATCTTCCCCTGAGAGAGAAGCTTGTACTTCTTGGCAATCCTGGGAATAGAATAATAGCCTACTGCATCAATCGTACTCTCACTTTTAAGATGATTTATCAGCGTAAACTCAGCTGCTAACTTCCTGTCCCATAACCCCCCTAGCCAAACCTTCCCCGTAGTGATGCATCTTCCACAACACTCTTTCTTAGAAGTGGAAAGGCATTTAGGGCAGAAATAAAAGTCCCCATGCTTAGATACTATATCCTCTTTACACGCCTTAAAGTAGACCCTCAGATAATGCTTAGAAAGGTGTGTAAAAATTGGAATCAAGGACTTATCATTGGCAAGCCCGATGTCCTGTACCGATTTTATAAGTATCCTGGCTGCCGTTTCCTTATAAGGCCCTGTACGCGAAGATAAGACGCCATACAGCCTTTTGCACTTCTTTGGGTATCTTCCGTATAATACGCCCAAGTCAGTGGCTGTAACAGCAATTATGCCCTTCTCAGCTATGTTTTTGCAGGCTCCCTGGACATAAGGCATTGGAGATCCGAAAGGGTCTATGTCAATGTAGTCAAAAGGCTTTTCTTCTGATAGGAGCCGGTTAAATTCCCTGCACCTTATGTCCAATTTTACATTGTTAGAAGCAGCGTTCTTAGCTATTAGCCCAGTGGTTAAGCTGTTGACGTCATTGGCAACAACCTCTGGCATTCCTGCCTCTTTCTTCAGCCTGATAGCCCTTATCCCTGAGGCAGCCATCCCGTCAAGCGCCCTTTTGGGCTTGAGCTTTAAGGCGATGTAAACTGCAACATCCCTTGCCAGCCTCATCTCTTTATTGTAGAATACTGGAAGCTTCCTTGTTGCCTCGCCCTCATGCACTTCCACTGTTGCCGAGCCTTCTGTCACCAGCATGGTATAGCTGTTATGCGGCAGAATAAAAAGCTTTCGGGCTAGCGCCTAAGATTTAACGGCCGCCACCTACAAAATGAAGGCAAGGCTGGCTGCCCAAGCTGATTTTTCTATCCATGTTACCCAAAGTAACAAAGGCCAAGCACTCAGGCTTTTCCGTTAGCAAATTCCCAGAGAATTCCAAAAGCTTACTCGTAGTAGATCCCTTCCAGGTAATCAACTACTTCCTGCTCATCAGAGACATCAGGCATCCCCTCAAACACTTCTATGGTCTCGTCCACAGAGCCAAGCTTCTTGTAGATTTTGTACATCAGCGGGAAATGCTTCGTGTAATAGCGGTAGCTGCTTATCTTTGCATTGTTGAGCTCCATGAAGCTCTCCTTCGCTTCCTTGAGGACCTCTTCCTTTTCCTTGAGCTTTTCCTCCTCGCTCTTGTCGCTGTTGTAGATTATTTCCAGGAGGTTGTAGTAATAGTTAATGTCAAGAGAAAGCTCATACCAGCGGTCAAGATTTTTCTCTGCCATCTTATGGAGATCAGAGCCTTCGCCATCATTAAGCTTTGCAAACTCAGAAGCGCCTATAAGCCCAACAAGGGTTGCAGAGCATTCATTGAGATACTTGCTACTCTCCATCACAGGCTTCTTTATGTCAAGGTAGTGGTGCCAGTCCTCGTGGATTAGTACCTCTATCTGCCTTGCCTTTTTCTGCTCAAAGAAATCATCCCTAAGGTTGCAGCCTGCGCCGTTGTTGAAGTCCTTCACCTCCCTGTAATGCACGTCATGCCCCTTTTCCTCGTAATGCTTCTTCTCGTCAAGCAGGTCGTCCACGTAAGACCAGAGCTTGTCGAATGCCTTGTAGGAGAAATAGTCGCCTTTCTTCTTGATATAAAAAGGCCTGTATTTCTGGGAGAATTCTGTGTTTGAGCCAATGTAAAGTATGTACAATGTTTTTGGGGATTCACATTCCGTGTCCTTGTAGACTATGTAGTTCAATGAAGGGTAGATTCCAAGCTCGTCCTGAGAATATTCCTTCACATCTGCAACAAAGTCTATGTTTTTAATGAATTTATCGCTTAAGTTCTCCCTGCAGGTGTAGAAATGCGTGCCCCCTATGCCTATGTCTACCTTGTCTTCGCATTGGAGCCCGGTCCAGTAGTGTTCCGGCTGCAGTGCCACCTTGTTTATGAAATCCTGCTCTTCCCCCTGCCCCTTGAGGCTTTTTTTATGGGCTATTGGGGCCTTGTACTCGTGGGCACTGAAAACATACTCCGGTTGCTTTGAGGCGCAGCCAAAGTTTAAGGCAAGCCCTAGGAGAACTGTTGTGAGGCCTGTTTTGCGCAAAGGCTCCATATAACAAAGTAGTATAGTGGAAGGATATAAAAAGCTTTTCCTGTTTTTGGGGGAGATTTGGCAAGCAAGGCCTCCGGCAAACAGTGCCTGGATATTGGTTTTTGTTCCATTATTTTCTTTGGAAGCCAGCATTGCATCTTTTGTTTGAATGGGCCGCAATGCTTTCTTCTGCAGCAAGGGAGGCACTGCAGGCTTCCTAATAATCAGATCAGATTCTCACCAGAGGGAAGAAATAGTGGATAACGGTGCCCTGAAGCTTTCGCAAGTTTTATAAATAAGAAAGGGATTTCCTTCTTTACAATGAGATGGCTTATAATAATCATGATGCTGGCGCTTCTGCCAGTAGTGAGTGCAGGCGAAGTTTATGAGCTAGGCAGCTTTGCGGCTGAGCCTACGCAGGGAATAGTTCTAACTGAAAAAGATGCCTTGAGGTTTGACCTGCTTGACGGCAGGCACCAATTGTACTTAGATGAAGTTGGGAGGAGCGGCTTTATCAAGGTGAATATTTTTCCCTATATTGATTTGAACACTGGAAGCAATTCATGGTCTGCGACATTAAGGATAGGAAGGGTGCTTAAGGCTGACCTGGACCAGGATGACGTGGATGACCTGATGGTTAGGGTAAGCGAGACAGATGAGGAGAAAAAGACTGCAACTATCATTGTTACCAGCATTGAGGACCAATACGGCAAGAAGGAAGGCTTTAGCGACACTGCTATTGAGACGCAGCCTGATGAAGAAGAGCTTGACTGGAGCAAGCTAAGGCCGTATCTCTTTATTGGAGGGATTGTTGTTGCCTTGATATTGGTGATAATCTTCAGGAAGCGTTCTAAGAAAGAGAAGCCAAAAGAAGAGAAGAAGCCGGCTGCTAAAAAGAAGAAGTAGGCAGCACGCCTTGCTTTCTTTTAAATTCTTATTATGGCTATAAGGTGTAATATTTCCTTGTTTAATCATTAGATTATAATCGAATGAAACATACAAATCTTTCGATTATGTTCGAGTGTTTTAATGTGGCACAAAAGCCTGCAAAGTTATTCAACGCAAGGAGAGTTGTGGAAAAGTGCCAAAAAGAAGCTGCAGGAGAGAAGAAGCCGGCTGCTAAAAAGAAGTCTTCAAAGAAGAAGTAGGCAGCACGCCTTGTTTTCTTTTGGTTTGTTATTTATGGCGGTAGAGTGACAATACTACCCACCAACACCAGCCATATACCTCTCAAGCTCTTCCCTGCTGCTATTCCACACCCCATTAATCTTAGTTGCAGGAATTACGCCTCTCCTAGCCAACAGGCTCCAATATTCCTGAGAGTGGGGAGTCTCCTTAGCAAGTATGGAAAACGGCAGCAGTTCGTTCTTCTTTGTGGTTATGGCACAGGCATTTAGGTACAAGATCAATGATTCCTCTACTCTCAAAGCAATGAACTCAAAGAAAGGCTTCTTATTCCCAAAATGTGCCTTCTCTAAGGTATCAAAGTACTTCTTCCTGTCTCTGGCCCTTATGGTGATTGGAGGAAATCCATTATTCATAAGGATTAGATTGCACAACAGCCTTGCTGTCCTCCCATTGCCATCAACAAAAGGATGTATTCTGGCTAATTCATGATGCGCGTATGCCGCTAACTCAACGGGATTATATTTCCCTTTATTCTTGTTAATATCATAGACGAATATTTCCATTTCCGATGACACCTTATAAGGCAGAGTGGTTTTCAGCTTGGACCCTAAAATGCGATTCTGGGATACCTTATACTTTCCTGCCCAGAAGTCAGAAATCCCCTTGAGAGTTAGCCTGTGGAGTGTTAAGATATCTGCAACCTTTAGCTTTTCTTTCTTTAGGACTAGAGTCTCAATCCATTCCAAGGCTTCCTTCTGGTTTGTCACATCAAGATGCTCCCTTAGGCTCTTTCCCCCTATGGTTATGCCTTCCATCAATACTAGCCTAGTTTCATTTAGGGTCAGTGTATTCCCCTCTATAGAAGTTGAGTTGTAGACATATTCCACCATTAAATCTTCCTTAAGCTTCTGGAGCAGCAGCTTGTTCAATGGCCTGAGATTGCTTAGTGCCCTCTTCTTATCTAATATTCTGCTGTAGAGCTTTTCTGATATTATCATACTTCTCGTTAGAATAAGCCGGCTTATAAATGTATCGGTTGTATTGACTTTTACCATAAGCCGATATTGGGGGTGATAACGCCGCGGCCCAGATTCGAACTGGGATATCCCGAAGGAAACAGGCTTGCGTGCCTCTTCCACACGGAAGCAGGGCTCAAGGCCTGCGCATTACCAGGTTGTGCCACCGCGGCATCTGCAATTAGTTAATAGTCCTCCTATTTAAATGCTTTTTCGTGAAAGATACACCCTATATCCGCCCTTCTTAACCAAAGTCTCCATATTGCCGAACACTTCCTCCATGTTTTCCGACAAAGTCCTCCCGCCCTTGTTGTGCCTCGCCACCAATTGCAGGCTCCCATTGTCTTTTAAGTACTCCTTTGACTTTTCTATCATCCCAAAGCAGACCTTCTTTCCAGCTGTCTGCGGGGGATTGAGCAGGATAACGTCAAACTTCCTCCCATTGACAGGCTCAAACATGTTTCCCTGAAGGACTTCAACATTTTTCCTTGATGAGTTGTTTGCTTCTGCCAGCTTGACAGCCCTCTTGTTTATGTCAGTAAGCACGATTTCCCCCTTGGTGAGGAGAGAGGCAACCATCCCAACAACCCCATTGCCACACCCTAAGTCCAATACATCATCCCTTTCCCTGATTAGCATATTATTAGCCAGCACCTTGGTCCCAAAATCAAGCTTTTTTGAAGAAAAAGTGCCAGAGCCAAAAATAACATCAAGCCCCATTCCCCTGAGCACTACTTCCCTTTTCACTATCCTAAGCCTGGAGTCCTGATCCTCAGAGTAATAGTGGCTCATGGTGATATGCCCAGAATATTGAGGACAAGCCTGTCCGCCGCCCTTACTATCTCATCTTCTGTAGTGCCCTGCACAACAATGCAGTCCCCTTCTGCATGCACTTTTGTAGTGTCCCCCAGCGTGAACCATATTACGCTATTCATGGGCTTTGCGTCGCTGCATGTTGCAATGGTCTTGTTGCCGTATTCCTGAGTGACTGCATACTCCACCGGCTTGCCGTAGAAGTACTTGCTCACCAAGACTTCCTCAATTTCCTTCATGCCTATTGCTGTCCTGACTGTGTAGTCTTGTATGGGGGCTACTGACAGAAAGAGCTTCTGGTCATCCCTGATAATTTCCTTTGGGCTGCCCTCGACAGCTATGTCATCCACTTCCCTCGGCCCATACCTTAGCGTAAGGGGGTAATACTCATTTCCCTTGTCAAAGAAAACAGGTATCCTGTAGAAGTTTACCTCTCCATTCTTTATCTTGTACACCGTGAATGTAGTAGCGCCATTGCTCCATTCATACTTGTTTCCTATAAGCCCGTACTTCTGGTTTATGAATATGAATACCCCAAACAGTATTAATGCTGCCAAGAGGAAGTAAAGTATCTTGTCCGTTCCGTCAATCTTCTTCAAAGTTTCATCTCCAGTATCAGCTTGTCAACCGCCTTCAGCAGGCTGTCCGACTGTATTAAGAGGCAGTTGTTTTTAAATGTTACCTCAGTTATGTTGGCTTTCCTGAACTCTATGACCCCGTATTCCTGTGATGCGTTTTCGCAGACCCTTATTGGGATGTCCTCGCAACCCCCAACATCTTTCGAGCAGGCATCCACCTTCCTTGTGTCTACAGGGATATGGCCCAGAAACTCGCCTATTGCGCGCCCAGAGTTGTCTTCAGGATTGTAGGAAATGTAGACCTTTTCCATGAACTTAAAGCTTCCAAGGTCCACTGCTTTTATCATTGTAAGGTTTTCCAGTTCCCTTGGGTTAGAGGCTATAATGAGCTGTTCGCCTGAATCAAGGTTTGCAAGCCAGCCCGTCTCTATGTCCACAAAAGTCACGCCCTTGTAGTCATAGCCTTCTTCAGAAGTATCATCCCCGCCCCACATGCTCAGCCCGCTGGCTGCCATTAGCAGGATGATGAATCCCCCTATAAGGGCTGCGTTCCTCTTCGCCTTGTCCTTCCAAAAAGGGAGCTTCTGTTTTGCCCTTGTTGCATCTGGCTTGAATGCCATGGGTTTTATTAATAAAGGATTAATTAAATACTTTTCTGTCTTGTTTAAGGGTTAAGTAGAAGCTTGTTCTTGTCTTGGAATGTTCGTGTGGGAGTCTTTGGATATTTTTCTGCGCCTTTTATCGCTTTGGGCTGGTCGGCATGAACCACTTCCAGAGAGCTATTGCAGAACAGAAACAGTCTGCAAAAGAAAGCAGCCAGGTATTAAAAGATTCATAGGTCTTAAGAAAAGAATCTTAAAGAATAAAAAAATTAGGGGCTGACACCACTCAAGGTGCTTACCCAGATTTACACCAAACCAAAAGGCCTGGCTCCACTGAGCAACCCCTAACATAAGAGTTATAGGACAACTATAAAAAGCTTTCTGTTGAGTTTAGGCAATACAATTTTCCGACGTCAAACAGAAGCTTGCAGATACTTCCACACAGTTATTAGGGAACAAAACAGGCTTCTTAAAGAAAGTGATTAAAAAAAAAGAAAAGAAAAAAAAGGCTTGACGCCTTTACACTTCAGCTTCTTCCTCAACAACTTCCTCTTCAGCAGCTTCCTCTTCTACTACTTCTTCTTCTACTGGAGCTACTGTTGGAGGCTCAACGCTGATGTCTGTCAAGGTTGTGCCCTTAACAACGACTTCCTCTCCGCTGAAGGCATAGTCTGCATAGCCCGCAATAGCCTTACCTGCCCTTTGCGTGTCAAGTGCTGATGTTCCTGCAACAAGCATTGCTACCTTGTCGCCGTTCTCAACAAGCTTGACCATGGCTTCGCCTTCGCTTAGGCCCCAGCCTTCGCAGCTCACGCCGAACAGGCTTCCAGCCAAGTCGTTAGCACAAGGCCCGCCCACGACAACCAAGTTGTAACTGCTTGGAGATGCTACTTCGCCTGCAGCCATCATCTTAGGGCTGATCTTTGCTGGCACATAGCTTGTGCTGCCAGAGCCAACAGTTGACTTCTCGCCCTTGATGACGATGTTTGCCATAACCTGGTCGTTTGGTATCATCAGCTTGACCTTGTCGCTTGATGATGTGCTCTTCGGGTCAATTACCTTGATACCATAGTAGGTCATGTGGTCCTCGTCCTTGGTGCTGAGGTCTGATGTACCCCAGTAGAGCTCGCCAGCGTCATTATATGCCTGTGTTGCCCCAAGCTGGTTGAACTGACCACCGAGGAGTTTCCAAGACATACTCAAGTCATCAGAGTCCCGCAAAGTAGCGTCTGCACCGTGGCTTACGTCGCTTGATGCCACATCAGGCTTAACATCTAAGGTTAAGTTCCAACTGCCTGTAGCAGCATAGGTAGCACCTGCACCAAGTACATCTGCATAAATCCTCATATTGTCGTCCTTGGTATTATCGTAGTTTACCCTGGCGATTAAGGTATCTGTACCACCAACATCAGTAACACTGCCAAACAATTTAACCTTGAATGGGCTAGCTGTCTGCTTGTAGAAGATATCTACTGCACTGACATTGGTTGCGTTCATCATGCCTGTACCGTTAAACTTGTACAGCCAGAGTTCCTTCGCCTTAATAGAGCTGGTAGTCTCATTGTCGTAGGTTGTGTCTGTTGCCCTAATCTCAAAGCCTTCAGACTGATCAGTTTGCAGGTGGAGTGCCTTCACACTATTGTAGCTGCTGCCTATTGCATCACTCAAGTCTGCGTCTGCGGTATACTCAAATGTATAGGTTGCCCAGTCTGCGACACTCAAGCTGTCCAAGCAGATTGACAAGTAGTTGTTTGGCAAGTCAATGCAGTCTCCAACGCCAGCAGGGTTGTCTGAGTCGTCATTCCAGGCAAAGTCGTTCTCTATCCTCAAGACATTTGTGTTTGTACCTGTTTCGCAGTCATCGTAGACTGAAGTGCTTGTAGCCACTCCGGTAAGCCCGGCAATGTCCCAAACCCAGTTAGGGTCGTCAACATCCTCGCCTACATAAGCCTCGCCGTCATCATAAGTCTCAGCTGACTGAGTGCCAATGACAAGCTGCGCGCCTGACTCTTCCCTTGATGTCCTTGAGAAGACTGAGTCAACAGTAATCTCCAAGCCATTGACAGTGTTTGTGTTGCCAGAAGCAACTATGTCCTGCACACCGTCAACTTCAACAATTGCTGAAGTGGTACTGGCATCAACAAGCTTGACTGTCTTGCCTTCGACTGTAACGCTGTCGCCTGAGTTCATGTAGTATTCCTCACCCACATAAGCTGATATCTGGGTTGCTGCTACTGCAGTTATCTTCAGGGTCTTGCCCAGGAAGTCAATCTTCAGAGGGTAGGACGTAGAGGCATCACTGATGTTGATGGCCTTGTCGAACTTGTAGGCATACTTTATCGTGTCCTTTGCGGTCTCGATAAAGACGTCTGTGCCATAGTCGTCATCGCTGCTCATAAGGCTTGTTACTACAGAAGGCTGTTCCTGGTCGCAGAACTGCAACTCTTCTGAAGTATCATAAGTCTTTCCCCTATAGGTTATAGACCCGTCAAACAGGAAGCTTATGTCGTCATCCTGCAGTGTCTTGTCGAAGAAGGTCGTGTTTGAGAAACCTTTTCCCAATGGGACCTTCTCTGTCGCTCCGCCAGATACTGTGACAGTAGCTCCGGCAGTCTCAACAGGTGTCTTCGACTCGAACTGCAATGCCGCAGTTATGTCGCCTATTGCAGCTGTGTCTGCTGCTAATGCATTGTCGCCATAAACGAAGACGTTTGCGTCATCGTATACTCCATCCATAACGAACGGAGACGGATAGTCTGCTAGATCAAGTGCTAATGCACCGGTGAGTGTAGCACCCAGCATGACGGCTCCTGTACTTATGGCGGCAACTTTTTTAAGTGCCTTAAGCACAAATTTGTCTTGCATTGTTTAAACACCTCCCTGTGTTTAAAGTTTCCTGAACATATCAGGATTATATTTGTTTGCATCTACCCACGAAACCCTGTCACAGTCGTTGATGATAGCAACATCTCTACAAAGCTTCTGTAGGTATACTCTATAGAACAAGTCTACCCTTTATAAAAGTTTGTATACTTTAGCACATAAAATTGGCCTAATTCCTTAGAATTCTGCCGAATTAAGCCCATTTAGGCAGGAATACCCCCCAATAAAAGGCTATTAACAACTCCAAGGTAACAACTCAATCAGGTGCCGCACAAAAGGCATCATCCATTGCTTATATTGATTTCAAGAAGGGAGGCAACAACTCACCTAAGTGCCGCACCAGGGAAGATTATAAACAGGTTTACTTAGAACAAAAAAAGGGCAACAACTCACCTAAGTGCCGCACCAGGCCAGCACTGCATGCGCTTTTGTTCCGCTCACCTTCTTGTTCACAAAGGTAACAGTCCTGCCTTCACTGCACTCATAGCCCCTGGAAGCCTCAACAAAAATCTCAGCATCATCATTTCCAGGCAGCATGTCCTGCAAGGTAAAGCTTATCAGCCCTTCAGCATATTTCTCAGGAAAAAGGGCCAAAAGGCTCCCATCAGCCTTATCTTCCACGATTTCACAGCTTTTCTTGCCGCAAATAAGGCTATTCTGCCCAGAAGAGCAAAGCTTCATTGCATCCTCAAGGTCCTTTCCAGAGCATATTGTAAGCATTGAAAGGGCTGACAAGCAGTGCTCTGACTGTATGTCCACCCTTGTTATCTCTTCAACCTGGTCATCAGGCTTTAGCTGGAACCTAAGGTAGATTACCCCGATTATTATGAGCAATAGTACTATAACCACCAAGCCCATCATCTCTGCCCCCTGCCCCCTCCTGCTCAGGCGTATGCGTATGAAGATATTACCAGCCTCCCTATTGCATATTCATCTTTTTCAGGGTAATAAAGGGAAACAGGCGTCGAAGTGATGATTTCTGTCT
The DNA here is from genome assembly GCA_043818535.1 of Candidatus Woesearchaeota archaeon. Taxonomy (GTDB): domain Archaea; phylum Nanobdellota; class Nanobdellia; order SCGC-AAA011-G17; family GW2011-AR17; genus JBDRFS01. The sequence goes on along the minus strand of JBDRFS010000020.1, from coordinate 10,540 downwards.
CCCTGCCAGCCTTCTCCCCTTCAGAAGGCTCATAAAGCACTATATACTTGCAGTTCTTGTCCATCCCAGGCCTGACCATGTCACACTCCCTATCCCCATTTGGCTCAGGGTAGGCCTGCTCTATAACAACCTTTACAGGGCAGTTGCCAGCAATAATAGCACCCTTGCTCTCGGCGCCTTTGTAGGCTATGACCTTAAAGACATCAATACAGTAGTTTTCTATATGGGCCTGGCTGCTGCAAATCAGCTCAGGCATATATAGTATAGCTTTCAGCTGGCTAGTTGCAGTCATGACGCAAAGCCCTTCAGCCTGCTCCTTTGTTCCGGATATAGAAGCCTTGAAGAAAACATACATTCCAAAGCCTATTATTATGAATATTATTATTAACACTACAAACATCTCCATCATGCCTGCCTGCCCCTTCTTAGAATACATCCGGGCATCCCTCCCCTGGATTCTTGTTCTGCGAAACTATGCTGCCAACCATCCCGTATATGGCTCCAGGGTCAATAGCCCCAATATCCTTGCCAACCTGCCTCTTCAAGCCTTCAAGCCCAGCATTGCCGGAGATTACCCTTGCAGAGTTGCAGTTAAGTGTCGTCAGCCCTCCAATGCCCTTAGCCTTGCCTATATATATGTCCGTAACCCCTGCAAACCTCTCCTGGGCCCTTTCAAAGTTAAATGCATAGCTTTCCTCATCAGCAGCAAAAAAAGCCCCAAAAAGCATTGCCCTCCCCAAATAAGGCAGCTCTTCCCCCCCAAAGCCCACAGTCCCATACTCCTCCCCCTCAACAATGCTTTCAGGCCTGGCAACAACCAAGTCGCCAATTTCCCCTATCCTGCCCTCAACCCTTCCGGCATTGTCCCCGAAATAGATGAACCTTACCCCTTCATAGTCAGCAGTGGACCTGTCTATAGTGGCAACAGCCCTTGCCAAGTCCTTTTCAGCAATCATCTCAATGCCAAGGTTCTCCACTATAGGATTAGTCCCCAAATCATCCCTTACATATTCCTCCCACTTGGAATCATAAATAATGTAATACTTGAACTGGGCATTGGTAACATAAAAAAAATTATCAACCTTATAAGGGAGCATCCATGCCATGGAGCCAATGTAAAGCACGCTCCCGCTCAAAGTTTCAGGAGAATAGATTATCCTTGAAGTCTTTTGGGACATCCGGCCGGAAAATATCTCCCCCTCAGAAAAAGTAAGCACAGCCTTCAGCTTCAGGTCATAGTCTTTGTCCATTAAGCTTTCAGCATCAGCCTTCAGTGCAAGGTCATTGTCAAAGTACATCATGCTCTTGGCAGACTCCACCTGCCCTGCCCCGCCCATATAGCTCATTGCAAAGCCAATAAAGAATATGAGTATGAAAGCCCCGGCTACCAGCATGAATATATACTTAAACAATGGGGAGAACTGCCCCTTCTTTTCCATGGATTAAACTATATTAAAATATTATATAAACGTTTCTTTAGCTGGACTTTTGCGTTTTTCCCCTATGCGGCTCAGCCAAGTCACAACTAAAAGTGCAAAAGTTTAGTTTAGGCAGCCCGTGATGAACCTTGCTGTTGGAGCAGAAGGGGATAAGGCAATCCACCCAAAAAAAAGCCAACCTAGCTGGCTTCCACATAAGCCCCTTGAGAAGTAAGCTTTATGCTCATGCCATTTGGGACGCAGAGCATCTCCCCGGACTTTGTCCTCAGGTTATCTATAGTATAAGTATTAATGTCAACAGAAGCCAAAGGGACAATGAAGACATTAGCATCCTCATCCAAAAGGAACTCCAAGTCCTCATCAAAGTAAGAGCAGCTTTTCTTGCCAGAACCTTTCTCAACGCAGCTTGAAGGCTCCTCCTCAGCATTCTTTATGCAGACATGGGTGACAGCATCAGGCAGTGAAACCTGGAATGGGGTGCTTGAGCCGGAAGTCAGGGAATAGTACTGCGCAGCCTTCTTGTCAAGCCTGGCATAAAAAGAGCCTATCTCGACAGTGCCTGCAGTGTTGATGACATCCCAGACCATGCTTATTCCATAGACAAGTATCAAGGCCCCGACTATCAAAGCAAAAATATAAACAAAAGGCTGCGACATGAGCTGGCCTTTCTTCATTTTAAAGGTAAATCTCATATTTGGCTGTGTTGTTAAACACGTCCTTGCACATCACATAAAGCAGGCTATAGTCAGCAGGAGGAGTAGCCTCATGAGTCCTGCCCTCATTGCTTGAAGTGAACGGCGAGCCCTCACCAAACTCATAGTCCTCAACATTAAGGTATTCGCACTCAGCCTTCTCGTCAATGTCTATGGTAAGCCCGAAGAAAGTGTCAACATACACGCTCAGCAGTTCTGGCGGATACTCATCAACATCCACTGTGAAGCTTACTACACCAGAGGCGTCATTCGAGGCAGCATCCCTGCAGGTCACGTAATAGCTGTAGTCATCTTTTGGCAGCCCGATGAAAGGCTGGGTGTGCACAACAACAGATGTCTCAAAGAAGGCCATCATGCCGTCGTAGCCAACATCCTCGGCAGCAAATGCGCAGTTGGCATTTCCAGATTCAGCCCCGCCCCTGGTAACAACCTTCATGGTAGCATCCCTTGAGTAAAGCGTCCCGGAAGGCTCCTTGGAAGTTATATTAAGCGCATCAGTGCCCTTTAGCGTGAACACATAGCTTTCCTCATTGACTATCCTCTCTTCCTCTGCCGCCAGAGGCTTGTCCTTGCACCTGATGTAAAAGGCATTTTCTGCCACAGTCAAATCTGTAAGCACAGTGTTGCATTCGTATGTCCCGTAGAACATTGTTGACTGGCCGAACATGTCATCCTTGCAGGAGAAGTCATTCTCCATCTGCTCATAGTCAATGTCCCTCTTGCTCCACTTGCATGAAGAAGGCTCGTCAACATATATGCCAAAAGCAATTTCAGTGGCATTGTGCTTGACATAGCCGTAGTTCTCAAGCGTAGTGTACAGCACTATGGGAGGAGTCATGTCTGGCGTAGGATCAACCCTGAACCTTATGAAGTAATCCCTCTCGTTCTCATTCCCGTTGGCGTCCCTGCACCTTATGTAAAGGGTGTACATGTCCCCTTCCTTCCTGCCCATCGTGGTGTTGGCTGATGTTAATTCAGATGGCATTACCAAGCTGACAGATTGGTTATACAAGTACAGTGAAGTCCCAAAGATATGGGGCTTCTGCTCGTACTTCTTCCCAGGCTCGATATCATACCTGCACTGTGCAGGCTCATTGGTTGAGATTCCAAGCATCACTTTCTTGAATGGCGGGACTTCCTCGTTCAAGGTTATTCCCGGATAGCCTTTGAAAGTTTCCTCAACATAAGTGTAAGGCTGTATTACTTCAGGCATAGGGGCTATTATTGGCGAATTGACGTCATTCACGTCCATTGCAACGCACTTCTCCTCTGAAGTCCCTTCATTGACCAGTTTGCACGCCGCCCCCAGGCTCCTGCACTTGTATTCAGAGCATGGCTTCATCTCCTCGTTGCAGAGCTCGCAGTTCTTCCCCCCAGTAGGAGGCTGCCACGGCTTGCAGTCAGCCTTGTAAGTGACATCCTTGGTTTCTTTCAATGCAGAGTTAAGGATCTGGACAGTTGCGGCAAGCCACATGTAAGTGTTTATTGCTGTGCCGATGTTGCTCACTGTGCCTGGCTTGACCTGGCCCTTGCCACTTATGCGGAACTTGCCCTTGCTCTCATCATTGATGTCCTTTGTGAAAGAGTCATATGCGCATTTCCTCGCGTCTGCCCTTGTATCCTTTGCAGCGTTGCCAGTTATGGCGCTCAGGTCTGCTACTACGTCTCCTGTCAATAAGTCCTCATTATCTTCTGTATCCTCATATCCTAGCGTTGAATGCAATAGGGCTAATTCAGTTTCCTCATCCATTTCAGCAGAACCCAGTTGATCACCAACCAAGCCATCCTTAATTTCATCACCTAACTCCGAATCCCCTCCTCCAAACTGTTCAGTAATTTTTCCCAAACCACCACTGCCACCTCCGCCACCAGAACCACCCTGGCACTCATCCACCCTGCTAACCCACTTGTCCTTCCCAACCATGTTCATCATGTCGGTCTGGCTTATAGTAGAGCCCATCTCAATCCCTTTGGGAAGCTTTCCCTTCCCCCCCAAAGCACTTTGAAGAGTGTCAGTAGGAATCATGCTGGCAAAGCTAAAAATCTGCCCTATCTGGCTGTCCCCACCCAGCCCGGTAAGCAGGCCGCTGAAGGGTATTGCCCCTTTAAGGAAGTTTCCAAAGAATCCCTCTCCCTTTGCCTTGCCTGCAGCCCCGCCCCAAATCCCGCCGCTTATGGAAGCAAGCGAGCTGAACAAAACAGCATTCCACTTGGGGTCGTCCCATACTCCGGGGTCCCCGGCCTTGGCAACCTTCTTCTCCCACTCAGCAATGTCAGCCTCCCTTAGCTTGTCAACATTGATGCCAAACCCATCCTCATCAGAAAGCGTATTTGAATAGCCGTCAAAAGTAAGATCCCCAAGATAATTATAATATGCCCCGCAGTCACCCTGCGCCTTGCACGCAATGCTTCCTGCAACAAGCCATTCCCTCTTTGTGCACTCCTGGTTCTTGATTGCATGCCAGTCCTTGGACTCTTTCATGCCAAATATCTTTGAGATTACGTTGCCTGTCTCCCCAAGAATTCTTCTCATGCCATCCCTTCTGTAAGTTACAGTGCATTCCTTGTTAGCTTTTGCACATATGGTTTCAGCCTCTGAGCCTGCAGACTTTTCAGCAGACGCCACAGTATCGCTATCTCCCCAGAACTTAAGGCCAGGAGGCACCTGTGGGACGCACATCCCCTCCTCCCCGTCTATTTCCCCGAAAGTTACGTCCAGCCAGAAGCAGTCCCGGACATATTCATTGGCACAGCACTTCTGCCTCCTCTCAAGTATGGACTCAGTAATCTCGCCATTCTTATCAACAACTTCCTCATCAATCTTATTGCAGGCATCACAATCTTCCCACCTGTTGTCCCTGCACGCGGATTCAATATAATCAGCCTCAGAGAACTTTCCCCTGAGTGCATCAACAGTATTCAAAGTTTCTCCTCCGGAAACGCCCTGCACGCAAAGCTCTTCCCTGAAGTCCTTGCACTCATCAACAATTTCCTCGCCATTTATGCAGAGGTGCCTGTAATGCTTTGAGCCTACCTTATCCCTTGCAAACGCAGGCATGGAATCATAAATGCACCAGCTCTCGCCGTTCATCTTCCTCTTGCCATCGGCATTGGGGCTTATGTCATCCTCGTAAGTTGACTTGCAGTTCACGTCAATGCAAGTATACTCTCCAACAGGCATGACTTTTCCCTCATCCTTGCCGCAAAGCAGGCCATTGGCATAATCGCAATTCCCGCATGTAACATCTGAGGCCTTTGAAAGAGAGCAGCTGTCTTCCTCAGAAAGCACATAGCCGCTGTTGTAAGACTTGTCCCTGTTAGAATCATAAATGTTTTCCCTGTTGCCGCAGCTGTCAAACCAGTAAATATCCTCAGCCACGCATCCTGTTGTAAACTGCTTTGAGCAGCCACAGCTCAGCTTGTCATTTGAGCAGAGCATTCCCTCAAAGAATCCTGTTTCCCTAGTATCATTGGCAGCAAGAGGCTCTGTTGATGCAGCAGGGCAGCTTCCCCTCGTGGTAAAGAAACAGCCATCCTCTGAAACACAGCACCCCTCATCCATATTTTTTACAGAGGCAATGCATTCTGCCTCAGAACTTACAACTTCATCGAACTGCATCTCAATTTCAGGATACTGCTCTGAAAGGTGCTTGCACTGCACTTCTGTTATGAAAGCAGCCTGGTCTCCAAGCACGCAGCAGCCTTTCTTGCACTGCGAAATCCCGCACAGGGCATCTGCGTCCCATGTAGCTCCCTCTTCAACGCATGTTGCCCTAGGAGTATTCCTGTAGCACCTTCCTTCATCTGCGGAGAAGCAGCAGCCTATCTTGCAAAATGCAGTCTGTTCGCATGCAGTAGGCACAAAGGCAGACCCTTCAGGGCATTCGCTGCCTTCTACATACCTGCAGTATGCGCCATCTGTTGTAAGCTCGCAACAGCCCTCTATGGCATACACGCTGCCAGATAATGCTAACAGCGCAAGCAGTGCAATAAGTATTTTAAGTTTCAACTTGCTTCACCTTCCACTGCAAACTGGAAGAAGTAATCTCCTTCCCTCAGTTTTATTTGGTAAATCTTGTCAGGATAAGGCTTGCTCGGGTAGATTGTATAGCGGCCTGTCTTTGAAAGCACATATGTCAGCACGTCAAACATGCCTATAGTGGTCTCTGCATCAAGTATATCCTGTGATACCCCATAAAGCTCCCCCAATGGGGCGTCGATCTTTGCGGTGAACTTGTCCTCGCTCACAGACTCCCCGCCACTTTCAGACTCAAAGGTTATTGGATACTCCATCTCCACAAACACAGCAGATTGCGCCACATCCACCTTGAACTTTGGAGGCTGTGTAGGAAGGTCAACTGTATAGCTCTTGATTACGCCCTCGGGCTTAATGTCCTCAAGGTCAAAGTCACAGGTTGGGAAAGCTTCTTCAATTGCCTTGGCAAGCTGGTCTTCCATTTCCTTCTCAGTCAGCATCCTGTTGATGCATGTCCTCTTGCCTTCCTGCTTGTAGCAAAGATAGCTTATTGTCGTGTCGTTCCAGAGCCTGTAGCTCCCAGAAGGAGGGGTTAAGTAGCCTCCCTGCAGCCCGATCCTAGTCACGTATTCCTCCCCTACATCCAGCAGGCAATTGCTGAGCTCCCTTTTTACTTCATTCATCTTTGAGTTAAGGTTGCCTGATGTTGCCGGGGTGTAAATCTCCCCCCTGAACATTACCACCAAAACTACAAGGGCAATAATAACTATTCCCAATATAACAAAGATTGTAATTTGTCCTTTATTTTCCATTTGCGCACCTCTGGTTTGTTTTAGTTTGGTTGAATATTTAATTGTTTCGGAATATTCACATCTTTATTGTCGTTTCAGGCATGAGGTTGGAATACTTGTCCTTGCACTGGAGATAATATTCCTTCATCCCCGAAAGCGTGTGTGACGCAGCCATTGTCCCTGAAACAATGCCTGAGCCAAAGCTGAATGTTGAGTTGAAGTATTCGCATGTCGCCTCCTCGCTTAGCTCCAGCCTTACAGAGCCGGCAGCCTCGTACAGGCTTGTGATGTAAGGGGGCTCTGTGTCAACGGTTAATGTGAAGTTTATGTTGCTGTAAGCATAATTACTAACCGAATCATGGCATGTTATGTCAAATGAATAGAAGCACTTTGGCAAGTTAGGGAGCAGCTGAAGATGCTCAGTGCTGTCAGTTTCATAGAAGTCAGCAAAGAAGCGCATGTCACATCCCCCGCCGTCAAAAGAGCATGTTGCCGCGCCATCATCAGCGCCATTCCTTGTGAGAAGCTGCAATGTTACATTCCTTGTGTAAAGCTCACCAGATGGGAATGCCTGGGTTATTTCAAGAGGGGTGCTCATTGAAACAGCGTACATTGTGCTTTGCGAATTCTCATTCCCTTCATCATCCTTGCACCTGAAGTAAAAAGTATTCTCCCCTTCTTGTGTAAGGTTAAGCTCTATTGCGCACACGGCCTCATTGTAAAAGTAGCTGTCCAGGGGCACAGAAGAGCATGCAGCCTCCCTTTCCATCATGTCATAAGGCTTGTCCTGTTCTGACATCTTGCAGCTATAGTCAGATACCTCATCCACGTAGAAAGCAAGCGTGAACTCTTCTGAACCGGCCTTGACCTTCCCGCCGTTAGGAACGCTGAAACCGGTTATTAATGGGGGAGTCAGGTCTGGGCCATCGTCAGTGGTGAACTCGACAACATAAGGCGGAATCTTCTGGTCTTCAGGAGGTATGCCGTCTGGGTTAGTGCATATGATATAGTACCTCGATGTCTTTCCAGGGGACAGCCCGGATATTGTAAAGTTATGATCCTTTGCAAAGTAAACATCAGGCATGTAAAGGTTAAGGTCATTAAAGGTAATGCCCAGCGAAAGCTTGTCCTTCAGTGCAGCCGCCTCAGCTATCTTGCACTGTGAAAGCTGGTCAGTCTCTATCCCAAAAGTAAGCCTTGAGAAAGATGGTATCTCCTGCTCAATCTTGTAGCCGCCAAGGAACTGGGGGTCAGCCCCGGATATCTCAATGTCATAATCATCCTCTATGTTCTTCTTCTTTGATATCAACGCCAAGGGATGGCTGTCATCCTTAAGCCATGGCGATATCTTGGGCCTTACAGGCGAGCTTTCCTCTGCATAGCAGCTCTCCCTTCCAGAGCCCTCGTTTTCTGCAATAAACCTGCACCTCTGGCCCAAGCTCCTGCACCTGTACTCAGAGCAGGGCTTTATTGGGTCCTGGTCACAAAGCTCGCAATCCTCTCCGCCGGAAGGGGTAAGCCATGGGCTGCAAGTTGCCGTCACAGTTATCTTTTTTGAGTCAGAGCCTAGCGTAAACAAGTACAGTATCACCGCGATAATAGCAAGCACTATGCCAATTATTTGCGCGACACCCGAAAACATCATGAGCAATGCACCAACAGCTCCAATCACATAAGCAGCATACTGCAATCCCTTCTGCGTGTCGCTGACAGCACTCCCCTTTGCCACAAAATCAACAATGCTCTCTCCCTCCAGCACAGATGTGCCCCCATACAGCCCCAGCCCGGATTCAGAAAGAGTGTCAAAAGATCCCAGGTCATCAGCCTTGGGCTCCCTCTTTGCATCATCAGTCCATCCGTATTCCGAAGCCTTGCCTCCTGGAGTGTCATAATCCCTCCTAAAGCCTTCTGTGGAAGCCTCCCCAACATAATTGTAATGCGCACCGCAGTCCCCCAAAGCCCTGCAGTAAACCAAAGAACTGTCAAACCACTCCTCCTTGTAGCAGTCCTTACCAGAATAAATCTCCCAATCCCATGTAGTGCCTGAATCCTTGCCCCACAATGTCTCGCACTTCCTGTCGCCCTTGGTGCACTGCTGGTAAATTTGGGAGCTCTCATCTGTGCCAGCCTCCCAGAAAGGCCCGCCGATAGGAATTAAAGGCAAGCAAGTGCCGGAAGTATGGTCCTCGCCAGTCCAATAGCAGTCCCTCTCCTCGTTCTTGCAGCAGTAGTAATCCTTCCTTACAGCCTTCTCCAGCTCATCCTCGTCATCAGACTTGAGCTCTGCCTGGGAATTGCAAAGCGTGGTGCACTCCTCGCCGTTATTAATCTGGCATGATCCCTCCCTGTAAGTATTTTTTCCAATAACCAGGTCGCTCTGCACGCAGATTTCCTCCCTGTAATCCCTGCAAGGAGAAATTACTTCCTCGCCGTTCTCGCAAATGACCAAGAAATGCCTTGACCCCACAAGGTCAGCAGTAGGTCCAACTGCCCCATCGTATATGCACCAGCTCTCGCCATTCATCCTAAAGCCACCTGTATAATCATCAATCCTGTCCCCGGACTTGACATTCCGGTTTGGAGTAGTGCTTTCACAGTTGACAGACTTGCAATAAGCCTCACTGTCATCATTCATCCCGCACAATGTGCCTGAAGCATAATCGCAGTCCTCCTTGACCCCGTCATCATTGCCGCATGAGTCCATCCAGTGGACATCCTCATCGCCCTCCAAACAATTATACGAGCCAGTCTCCTCGCCTGTGCTGCAGCCGCACATCTCATAAAACCTATCCTCAGAGCACCTCTGGCCCTTGTATAAGCCGTAGCTTCCAGAGCCATCCTCAAGCCCGCAGCTCCCCCTTGTTGTCCAGACGCAGCCGTCATCCCTTATGCAGCACCCGACATCAGCCTGCCTGCAGATATCTGTGCACGCGCGCTCAGACTCAGAAGGCGCAAACTCAAATTCAGCCTCAGGGAAATCGGCTTCTAAAGAAGAGCACCTCTTCTCAGTGGAATAGGCGCATGTCGCCCCGCCTATCACGCAGCATCCAAGCCCGCACTGCTCAATCTCGCAAAGCGGGCTGTCCTGCCATGTGTAGCCGTCGTGAATCTCGCATCCTGCCTTCGATACCTGCTTTGTGCACACCCCGTCAGGAGAGATGCAGCAGCCGACCTTGCAGAAGGAAGCAATCTCGCAGCTTTGCATGGGCATGACATTATAGCTGCTGTCACAGTTGCCATCAGAAGTGTACCTGCACGATTCCCCGGACAGCGTCATCTCGCAGCAGGCAAAGCTCTCCTCCTGAGGCTCTTCGATAGCCATGGCCTCCTTTACAAAAGAAACATAAAACATAGCAACAATTACTACAGCAATCATAAAGCCAGCCCTGCCTAACAGAAACTTCTTGTTCATTATTAAAAGATGAAGATTACTTTATTTATATATATTACGTTACGCGACAGTATCTCCGCAGGGATTGGTTGATTTATATAATGTTGATTAGTGGGATGGTCGGTTTGAGGAAATTCACAGTTGCTGCGCAGTAAGGGTTCATATTTTCCATGACCTAACCAGTATTCATGTGGACTTTAGAACCTTCAAACTGTGAACTTTCTTCTACA
>JBDRFS010000019.1:0-23272 GCA_043818535.1 Candidatus Woesearchaeota archaeon | reverse complement strand
AATAGGCGGGTGCGGCCTGAATCAACAGGCCATTAAGATGACTGCGCCCTTACATGTGAATGATCCCGCTCAAAAGCGGGTGAGCGCATAACGTCCTCTTAACCGAGGCTCCGCGAGTTTACTCCGGAGAGAGGTCACCTTAGGATCATATTTGGCACTTATCAGCTGGCTTGGAACAATAAACCCAAGATAAAGCAGGCCATAGCCAACCAGTGCTGTCCTAAAGGCAAGCCCCACTCCAATCGTAGCTTTATCAATAGCATCTACTGCCTTACAAGCAGTTTTAAGACTTTTCTCCTTCATAAGAAGCTAGGAACCTATTTAGATTTAAAAAAGTATTGGATAAAAAAGAAAAAATTAAAAATCCTGTGAAGTCAGGATTCCAATATTTGTTGTCTTCGGGTTGACAGCAGTGTCCATACCTATAATAAACTGTGTGCCTGTTCTCTCTGCAATTATCAGAATGTCTTTTGTTATTGTACCGTCAAACACTACAGCAAAGACTCCTGAGCTAAGGCTCTTCATCGTTGTAGTCAATTCAGTTGCAGGCACTTTGCCAAGTATGTTCATCTTCTCATCCAATATGTAGGCGCCCCTTGTCCCTATAAGGTCTTCAAGGAGCTGCTTGAATTTATCCTTCTGCTCCTGTGTCACCAGGGAAGGTTTAGGAACCTTAGATTCCTTTGGATGAACAGCAGACCTCTGAGGCATTGGCTTGGCTGCAGGCTGGAACCTCTTCGGCTGCGGCTGCTGAGGGTGCATGGCATTTCTTATGCTCTTCACTGTGTCGCTTCTCTTAGGCAAATCCTTTATCTCCATCTTTGCCTGCTCTGCAGCAACCTTGCTCCTAAGCGCCTTATGGATCTCTTTCTTGGTCAATTCCTCAACTTCTTTGCCGTCAGGGGCCTTTATCACATAATCAACTTCGCAAGCGTCCATAATAGCCTTAATTATCAAGTCACCGCCCCTGTCGCCATCAACAAACAGGGTTATTACCTTCTCCTTGCTTAGTTCAATTATGCTTCTTGGCACATTAGTTCCGCCCAAGGCAATAACGTTCTTGAAGCCCTGTTTCAACAGGTTGATCACGTCAGCCCTGCCTTCAACTACTATGACTTCTTCGGCATCTTCTATGCCTGGCCCTGCTGGCAGCCTATCCCTGCCGAACTCTGTTATTGCCATTACTCTTACAGATTGTGCAACTTCTTCTGTGATTTCCTGAGAATCAGGCAATATTTCGTCCTGCAACTGCCTTAGCAGCTCTTTTGCCCTTTCGATAACGTAATTCCTCTTAGAAATCCTTATGTCTTCTATCTTTGTGATTCTTACCCTTGCATTGCATGGGCCAATCCTCTGTATTGTCTCAAGAGCTGCAGCGACTATGACTGTTTCTTCCTTATCCAGGCTAGAAGGGATTATGATTGCGCCTTCTGTCTTTCCGCCCTTTACGTCCGTATTAACCTCAATTCTTCCAATCCTTCCGCTTCTTTGCAGTTCTCTTAGCTCCAAGTCAGCGCCAAGAAGGCCTTCTGTCTGGCCAAAAACAGCTCCAATCACATCTGGCCTGTCAACTACACCATCTATTTGGATTGTTGAATGCACTATGTATTTTGCCGAAACCGGGCTTATTTTTCCCATTTTTTCCTCCTAAGTTTTTAGAATTAAAGAACAAGATGCTAGGCTATGCCTCTTTTTCTTACTAGATGCCCTTTCACTCGGCGCCTTATATGTAAGGTTGGATGATGAAATGACCATGCAAACTTATTCTTTAATCCTTTGTTTTTGAATATTGCCCGCAACACTGCTCCAAGCTCATAGCTTGGCATAGCCGTATGCTCCCTTGGGTATTCTCAAAGCGGGCTGATTAAAGAAGAGTATAAAGGATATATAAGGCTTTTGGTGTTTTGCTCCATGTGTAGTATACTACAATGTTTTGCCTCAAAAATTACACTTAAGATATTTTAGAAGCTGGGTTGAGCTGAAATTCGCCGAATTAGGGCATTTTCGGCCATAAAAAGCTTTATTAACCTAAGCTGCAAGTGATATATTGCGGGCCTGTAGCATAGTCTGGATAGTGCCGCCGGCTTCGGACCGGCAGACCCGGGTTCAAATCCTGGCGGGCCCATAAAGGTTTTGCTTCCAGCTGGCAGAGCCTTCTGCACTGGAAAGGCAGAAATAAGCGTGCTGCTAAAACAAGAACCTTTTTAAGCCCTGCAATCTTGTTCAAATGCATGGGGAAAGGGCAAGTAACTATTTTTTTAGTGCTCGGAATAGTGATAGTTATAGTGATAATTGGCGGATTTTACCTTGCCTCAACGCTTTCAGAAGCTTCATTAAGCAAAGAGAAGCAGACTGCTATTGAATTAAGTGAAGAAGAGGCAGAAATAGCATCTGAGGTGGAGGACTGCCTGTATTATACTTCTGGTGAGGCCTTGTTATTGGTATCTAAAAACGGCGGATATTTCAGCCCCCCAAAAAAGTCCTTTGCATATTCTAATTATGTGCTGCCTTTGTACTATGATGAAGGAGAGGAGCTTGTGCCTTCAATCCAGGATATTGAAAAGCAGCTTGCAAAAGCAATTGAATACAGGGTAAGGAGATGCGTTCCGGCTTCCGGGAAGCATTTGGTTGAAGCTGCAGGGGAGCCATCAGCAGAAGTCTCATTGGCTGATGGGATGGATGTTTCGCTTGTCTACCCTTTTAAGATAACTTCAAATGACGGGACTTCTTCCCTTATAACGCGCTTTTCTGCATCACTGGACATTGATTTTGAGAAAGCCTACAATAATGCAATTGGGCTTTACAGCAAGCAGAAAGAGGCTAAGGTGCAATTCTTTGTTGATATTGGAGAAACTGCAGTAAACGAGGATTATGTGCTAAAGCTTTATAACCAGAATAACATTACCTTCTATATCTTGGAGTTCAATGGCCTGGAGTTTGAGGGAGAGAAGATGGAATACAGCTTTGCTATCAAGCCTGTAATAGACCTGGAAGAATTGAAGAGGGAAGGTTTTTTGAAAGAGCTGGAAGTAATTGTGGAGGAGATGGCAAGGTGAAGGCAAGTTATGTAATGTTAGGAATTTTACTTATTCTGATATGTATCCCTTTAGTAATCTCTAAAGACGCAGAAAAAAGCAACATTAATTATAACCCTGCTGACTTTAAAAATCCGGATTCTATTTTTAATAAAGTTTCTGTTGTTGCATCAGATAAATCAATAGATTTTGTTGAAAAAAAGAAAGGTGATTCGGGAGTAGCATTCGGTTCTGTTGTTGCCGGGAAAATAACTTTGGAAAAAAAAGAGATTGTTGTTTCAAATGAAGCTAAAGCTGAAAATCAAGAACCAACATTTGAATTGAAAAGGACAAACCAGTTACTGACATTGAAAAGCAAGAATATTAAAATCACAGAACTTGAAAAAGAGCTGCCCTATATTGTTGATGAAAATAAGTTTTATATTTATGTAGAAACGCAAGGGGGCAATCTTGAAGCAAGATTGGGGAAAAGTGTTTTTAATATCTTGTGTGGAGAGGAAACAGAGGAAGAATCTGAAGAAGAGAAAGAAGAATGTATTATATCACTTATGATTACTAAAGAGAATATTTATGCAAACATAAAAGGCAAAGCAGAAATTAATGTGAAAGATGGGGCAAAGATAGAAGTTTTAAACCTGAATAATATTGTATTCAACCCTGATGCGAAAGGGAAATTGCTGGATTTCTATGCTGTTGTGGACGGAGAGAATGTCATTAATGGAATAAAGCTTGACTCTTGTGTTAATGTTTGTCAGCCAGTTAGATATGAACATCAAGGTAAGAATATAAAGCTGAGTTCCCGCGAAGTTAAGATTTATGAATCTCCTGATGGTGTTGTTTATGGACCCTCAGGAGAAGGGGCAAGAATATATTTTGGAACACCAGATCATAATCTTGTTAAGATTGTATGGGATGAAGTTATTTACAAAGAAAATGGATGCAAGACTGAGAAAAAACCGTGCATTTCAATAAGAGGTAATGATGTGGAGATAAATCCTAAATCCCACACTGGCATATTCTTTTCTCCTCCGGCAGCATATGGGGGTATGCTTACTATTCATGAGATACCTAAAAGGGATGGCGGTGTAGTAACAGTTAGCAATGAAGATAAAAGTCGGGAAATGATATTTGATATTTCAGAAGTGACTATTGCACCTTCAAATGTTGCTTGGTTTGAGTTTGGCACAAGCTTTACATCGCATCCTTATTTGCCTAATAAAAAGGAATATGGTGACTTAATTTGTAGGCTTGAAGATAAAAAGTGTACTCTTGACGGTGAACCTATTACTGGCCCTACAGAACTTGGAGCAAAAAAGTGTGGGTCTAAATCTGATTGTAGCAAGGAGGAAGATTGTGTTGAGGGGTTTTGTGTTGAAAAGGCAAAATGCCTTGTTCTTTCTGAATTGATGAATGATAATTCTTATCCTTCAAAAGGCCCAATAGATGTGGTTTTTGTGGCAGTCTCTGAAAAAGGCTCTAAGACAGATTTCTTGGGTATTGTAGATGTTTTGAAAGATACGATGTTTAAAACTGACCCTTATAGTTATAACAAAAATAAGTTTAATTTTCTTTACATGGATATAGGGGCTCCTAGCAGCGACTTTTCTGATAGCTCTAGTTTAATGATTGAGTTAGTTAATAAGAAGTATGAGAAATGCCCTAATGCAGAGATTGTTATTGGGCTTATAGAAAATTCAGGGAAAGAACAGGAGAGAATTACAAGTTCAGCATCCAAAGACCTTAATGCAGCATTACTTTACAAGCATCATACAGTAGTTGCCGGGAGTGGATGGGAAGGATATCCATTTTTGCACGAGTTTTCTCATATTATGGGCTTGAAAGATGAGTATCATATGAATCCTAAATCTGCTGGCAAGGTTCCACTTTGGAGTTGGTTAGGGAAACAGCCTAACATAGGTGTTAAGACTGGACCAAATTGTATTTCAACTAAAGAACAGGCAGAAAAGCAATGGGGTTGGAAACTTGAAGAAGAAGGGAAGGATTATTGGACAGGTTGTGGCGGCATCTGCTTAGAATGCGTGAATTTTCTTAGGCCCAGCGAAAATTCAATAATGGGCAATCGGCAAGGCGAAAAAGGAGGGCATACTTTCAACAAACCGTCAATTGCTCATATTAACAACAGGTTAGGAGGAGTATCTAAATGAGGATATTGCATTTCATTCTTATTTTTTTGCTTATTTTGCCGGCAGCTTTTGCAGCTGACTTAACTTATGTTATTAAACTGGGTCTTGATGAAAAAGGCATGAGTGTTGAAGATATTAAGCTTAGTCAAGGCGAGACATTAGTAGAACTGGCAGAATATGAATATCCTTTCACCGCAACACTTTATTCTTTTAAAGAAGAGAAATTACAGAACATAAACTTTACTATCACTGGTGTTTTATACACTGAGGATATTGAAGAAACAGTTCTTCCGTCTACAATTATGATTGTGCTGGACTATTTCTCTAACGGTCATAACATAATTGTACTCAACCCGGATGGAGATGAACTTCTTAATATAGACGTTTCGCAGTTTTCAGGGTGCAATGAGGATGAGTTTTGTGATTTTAATGAATATATTGGAACTTGCCCCTCAGATTGTACAGAACAAGATGTTCAAGAGTTAGAAGAAGCTATTACAGGTGAAGAAATACCTGTAGAAGAAACTGAAGAACAGGAAGAGTTTCCCCTTGTAGAACAATACGGGTCATATATTTTAATCTTGGCAATAGCTGGGATAATAGCAGTTGTTATAATAATCAAAGCTAGGAAGAGAGAATAATGAGAACAATAAAACGATTTATGGCGACTATTCTAATACTGCTTATAATAATTTTGGCATCCTTGGGTTATTCTGCAGCAGTAGAAGGCGAAAATATAGAGTATAATCCTGATAATATTAAGCAGGCAAGAGAAAATTGGGATGTTAAAAATGTCAAGCTGTTTGAGTCTGAATCTGAGATTGAAATAGAAAGGGCTTATTCAGGGGGAAGTACAGCAATAGGAAAAATCCTTTCAGGCGAGGTTAGGTGGGATGCCCAAGAAAAAACTTTAACTGTACAACCTAAAGGGGAAAAGAAAGCACAATTTTTGTTTGTATCTTCTCCTGAAAGGATTGATGTTGAAGCTGAAAAAATCACTCTTGCAATAAAAGGGGAAAATAAAAAGAGAATATTTAATGTTAAAGTAGATAAAGGCATTATTTCTTTAACACAAGAAAAGCAGACTTATAAAATTGAATGCAAGGATGAATGCAAATTAGAGCTTAATGCAGATATTGGCGAGTCTTATTACGAAGAAAAATTACTTAATTCTTATATTGCCAAAATAGATATTAACGGAGAAGGGGAAATTTCAAAAAAAGATTCCGAAGAAAATCTTAAAATCTTTAATCTTAAGGATACAACAATGGCATATGCTGATGATGAATTGGATTTTGTACTAGATGCTGTAGCTTATTCTTCAGATAGCATGATAGGGGAATTAGGCCTAAATTCCTGTTTAACTGTTTGTTCTCCTGTAATCTATGGGCAGCAAGAAAAGCTTACAGTAATAGGCCAGAACTTTAAGGTATATAATGCTCCGGATAATACACTGTTTGTTCCTGAAGATGATATATCTACTATCAAATTTGGGGATAAGAGAAATGATATCTTGGAGATAAGGGGGGATTCTGAAATAATTTACAGCACTTCAGGCTGCAAGGGCAAGGATAAAACCTGTGTATCAATAGGAAATGAGGTTGAAATTGCTCCTATTAAGACTGGACAAAAGCTTGAAATAAGGTATTTTCCAACTCTTAGCAAAAATCTGAGAATTGGCAAGATAAAGAATGATGAGACAGTAAGAGTCATGCAGGATAATGGCTACGGCCAGATGACTTTCAGCAAGTCTGAAGTCGAGATAGTCTCTTCTAACATTCCATGGTATGAGTTTGATACAAGCTTTACAGCCGAGCCTTATCTGCCTAACAAAAAAGATTATGGAACACTTATATGTAATATTAATACACAGAAATGCACTTTAGATGGAAATGAAATACAGGGTCCGACAGAGCTTGGAGCAAAATCCTGTAAAGCTGATAAAGACTGTGATTCCGGGAAATGCCATTATGACCAAAAGATTGATTCTGGTTTTTGTGTGCAAGAAAATAAATGTAAGGAACTTGAAGGAACTCCGCAAAAAGGGCCTATTAATGTAGTAATTATTGCTCCTTATGATCAGTATAAAAATGAAATTGGAGATGTGACTAAGATTAAAGCTAAGGCACAGGAAGGAGTAAATAAGATGTTTGCCATTGACCCTTATTCAAAATCTAAAGGAAAGTTTAGCTTTTCTTTCTTGAAGACAGAAGTGGAGAATATGGAGATATTTAATAATAAAGATGGAGGGGTGGATTATCTTCTGGAAAAAAGGAATGAACTTTGCCCTTCTGCTGAGATTGTAATTGGAATGATAGATATAGGCGGAAGATCTTTTGCTTTGCAAAATGAAAATGTTGTAGTATTTTATAAGCATAGTGCTAAAAATAAAGAGGATTGGTATCCTTTTACTTTTGTTCATGAAATATCTCATATCTTTGGTTTGGCAGATGAGTATATGGATACTGAAGAAGTGTCTCATTTTGAATATAAGATTGGGCCTAATTGCATTGCTTCTCTTGGCAAGAAAACTGTTGAAGAAAGGGCAGCAGAAGTTTGGAGCAAACTATTGGGAAATAAGGCAGGGAATAGTCTTGCACAGAAAGCAGCAGCTAATGGGTATTATGGTTGTGGAGGATGTGCCAATGAGTGCTTAAGATTCTTAAGGCCAAGTGAAAACTCAATAATGAATAATCAATGGGAAGTAGGAGGGCAGGATTTTAACAGCCCTTCAATTGAACATATTAAGGATAAATTAAAGGTGGTAGGATAATGAGATTAATTTTAATCCTTGTATTAGCAGCTGTAATGATTCCCTTTGCTTCAGCTTCAGAGCTATTGTACAGCATCAAGCTTGATACAAGCGATAATCTTGAACTCTTAGAAGTAAAGCTTGTTGAAGGGGAGATGCCTTACCAGCTTTCTGATTATGTTGAGAATTATGAAGCTAAAGCAGTATCGTTTAAAGGCGAAGAGCTCCAGGTTGTAAACTTAACTATAAGTGATTTTGCTTATGATGCTGGGGAACCAGTAAAAGCTTCTGTTAAATATTTGCTCTTAAGATATTTTGCAAATGGGAAATCTGTTACGCTTTACAATACAGAAGGTAATGAACTTCTTGAAATAGACGTTTCGCAGTTCTCAAGATGCAATGAGGATGAAGTCTGCGATTTCAATGAGAATGTTAAAAGTTGCGCTTTAGACTGCACAGAGGAGGAAGTCCGGGAGCGTGAAGTTGAGGCTTCCTTTGGCGAGGAAACTCCTGCAGCTGAGGAAGAAGCAGGGACAAACCGCGGGGGGCTTAAGGCAGGCCCATACTGGCCTTACATCCTAGCTCTGGCTCTAGCGCTGGCAATAGCCTTAGCTTTTATCATTCAGGCAAGAAAAAAATAAGCTTACTTCTTATCTCCTTGCTTGAGGTATTCCTGCACTGCAAGAAGCTGGGCTTGCTGGGCCTTTATGACATAAGTATAGCGGTGGATTTTTGCAAGCAGATCATTAAGCATCTCTGTTATGTCATTGCAGTCTATGTCCATGCCTGCCGGCTCAAGTATCTCAACCGTTGAAGGCGCATAGTCAAAGCAGATGTCCATAAGATGCTTTAGCTTATCCACTTCAAGCTCCACTTCAGCAAAAGCGCTGAAAAGCTTGTTTTCCATAGCCTTGACATCATCTGTTTTCCTTTGCATTGATGCCGCAAGCTTCTCAAGCTCTTCGCCTGAAATTGTCTTTGCCTCAAAGGATTTCTCTGTCAGAATCCTTATCTTCTTTTCAGCCTTAAGCTTTTTTACCACTTCGCCAAGCGTCTTTTCCACATACTCTTTAGGTCCGCCTATTACTTCTACGAGTATCCTTGCTGTTACTTTTTGATCTTTCATGATAAGACTGAAAAAAAGGCTTGGATTATAAATCTTTTGGTTTCTCTTCCTTCTTTTCCTCTTCTGGGTTTAATTCACTGGGTGCTTCTTTCTTTTCAGAAGCTCCGGATTCCTTTTCAGCAAGCGCCTTTTCTTTCCTCTTATTAAGCACTTTTCTGAGAATGAAAACAGCAATTGTTGCAACAAGGCTTGGCACCAGGATATATATGCTTAGCATGAAAACATCAGCAGTGGCATAGGCGACCCAGTCCAGTATAACCTTGGCCTGAAGCTTTACAAAGAGCGGAGGGCCACCAATCAAAGCTTTATAGTCGGGGTTAAGGGATGCTAGCCTGTTCATAAGGTCTATTAGGGTTTCCGGGTTGAGGTATTTAAGGTAAGTGTACAGGAAGGTAAATGCCGCAACATCTATTGTAGTCTTGAACAATATCCTGTACAATCCCCGCCAAAGCTTGAAATTTGCCCCGACAAATGTTAGCAGGACACCAATGAAGTATATGAATATGGAGGAAGCAACTAATGCTGCCCTTGAAGCAAACATGGCCTTCTTGCTCAGGACTGCTCTCTTAACTTCCTCTGCACCTTCTACAGGCAGCCCCTTTTCCTGTATCTCATCAAGATTGGAATCTACATACCTGTCAATCAGATCATTTTGTACCTCCTCATCGGTCTTTTCTTCAATTCCAGAGCAGATTTCAGGCGTAAGGATATCCTTCCCTTCCTCAGGAAGCAGGTCATAATTCTCGCACGCCACTATAATCTCTCCCCTTGAAGGTATTTCTTCTTCTTCGGCATCATACTCGTCCTTTATGTATTCCCTCATCTCTTCCCTGTTATCTTTAACAAACTCCCTCATGCTCTCCAGCGCTATAGAATCAATGGCATCAACATTTTTGACCATGGCATGGCCTGTCAGCGCCACAAAAAACATCACTATTCCCATGAGTATGGCGATTGAGCCGAAAAATCCAGTGGCCATCCTTGCAATAGCTGCCATTATACAATTATGCTCCTATTTTTCATTTAGTTTCCCTTTTGAATGCTTTTTTGTTTTGCTTTTTGGCTTGAGATTTTCCTTGCCCTTTGCTTTCTTTTCTTCTTTGTTTGTTTCCTTCTTAGGAGGTTCTCCTTTCTTCTCAGCATCTTTCTTCTTCTTTTTCCGTATCCACACAACAAAGTTCCTGATGCCTACAGCAATTGCAGCAGCTGCCAGCGGCACAAGTATATACAGGCTTATCCTGAACAATGGGCCGGTTGAAAGCTTCAGCCATCCAAGTACAATCCCCACGCTCCATTTCATTATTGATGGAGAGACCCCTTCAGTAATATTCATCCCTAATGCTGATCCGGCTCTCTGGGCCATATCAATCATCTTATCCGGGGTTAAATTGTTCAGCCAAAAATACACGAATGTAAATGCGCCTACATTTAGCGTTGTCTTAAGGAGGACCTTAAACAGGCCTTTCCAAAGCTTGAAGCTTACGCTTATGAAAACAAAGAGCACTCCAATAAGGTAGGTGACCACAGCCCCTATTATCACCGGAACTACAAGCGAAAATATTGCCTCATTGCTTTTTATCTCCCTCTTAAGGTTTTCAACCCCCTCAACAAGCGGACCGCTCTTAGTAAGCTCGTCAATATTGCTTTCAACAAGCAGTTCAATAACATCGTCCTGTATCTCCTCTTCTGACTTATCTTCTATGCCTTCACAGGCTTCTTTTGGAAACTGATCCCTCAAATCCGCAGGCAAAAGGTCGTAATTATCGCAGGTCTCAACAATAGTCTCCTTGTCTGGAATAGCATCCATGTCAGTCTCTGAAACTATAAGATCTGTTATCTCTTCCTTGTTCTCCTTTAAGAAGTCCTTAGTGCCTTCAGCCGCAATTTCATCAATCTTGTCTACATTCTCTAAAAGCATGTTGCCTGTAAGCATTATGAAGAGCACGAATACGGCAAGAAATATTGCCATAGAGCCTATAATAGACGCTAAGAACCTTCCGATTGATCCTAATGCTCCCATTACCATGCACCTTCTATCTTTTCCTTACAATTATAGCAGCAATGATTCTTTATTTTGTTTTCGATTACACTAAAACCCAGCCTTTTTACCAGCAAAGCATTGCATTTTGGGCAGTAGGTGCTTTCTTCATCACCAACATTTCCCATATAAACGTATTTCAAGCCAACAGCCTTTGCTGTGTCGTAAGCCTTCCTCAATGTTTCAACTGGGGTAGGCTCAAGAGCAGATAACTTGTAGATTGGGAAGAAGCGTGAAAAATGCAATGGGCATGACTCTCCAACATTATCCTTTATCCATTTGCACATCTCAATTATATTGCCATCATTCTTTCCAGTAACTATTAGATTAGTTATCTCCACAAAAACGCCCATCTTCTTAATATTAACAATAGCATCCAGCACCGGCTTCAGCCTTCCACCGCAGACTTCCTTATAATATTCTTCTGTGAATCCTTTCAAGTCTATGTTTGCCGCATCTATGTACTTGTAGAGCTCCTTTAAGGGTTCCGGGTTGATGAAGCCGTTGGTTATGGTAACATTAAGCAGCCCGCGTTTCTTTGCTAATTTTGCCATATCAAGGACATACTCGTAAAATATTGTTGGCTCGGTGTATGTGTAGGCTATTATCCTGGAGTCATTGGCTATGGCTTCTTCTACTGCTTCCTCTGGGCTTTTCTTTTTTGTTGGAAGCTCATCATAAGATGCCTGGGAGATTTCCCAGTTCTGGCAGAAGAGGCAGTGCAAGTTACAGCCAACAGTTGCAATGGAGTAAGCCCTTGCTCCTGGATGGAAGTGGAAGAAAGGCTTTTTCTCTATAGGCTCTATTGCCGTGGAGATTGCCTTGCCATAAGTCATTGCATAAAGCTTGCCTTTAATGTTCTTCCTCACCCTACAACTGCCTACCATGCCTTCTTTTATTGTGCAGAAATTGGGGCAAAGCTGGCATTGTACAATCTTATCTTTTAACTGCTTGTAGTACATTGCTTCTTTTTCCATGAATAGAATACCCTTTCTTTAATGTTTTAAAACTTTCGATTTATCTCTTTAAAGAGTTCTATTACTGCTTTTGAATAATTTTCAAAGGCCGATATTGGTTGGTCATATGAGTAGCCTTTTTCAGTGTCTTCCAACAGCGCATCCCTAAGGCTTATCTCATTCCCTCCTCCCCCGCAAGTATGCTGTAGGAACTCACCTTCCTTTTTAGGAATATTGGAAATTACTATGTCCCATGAGCTTATACTGCCGTCTGAAGCAGCATATTGAGAAGAGTTCCCGTGGCCTATGAACACCACATTATCATATTCTGGATTAGAAAGCTTCTCCATTATTGTATCACATGGCGCATCGCTGTACCAGTCCACATGATATCCCCTAAGGTTCTGCCTTAATGTTACTGGAGGGTACATGAAGAAGTCTATGAGCTTTGCTATTGCTGGTGAGGACTTATTGGAAATTTCGTCATGACCGCTTGTGAACACAGCTGTCTTCTTTTCAGAGTCTATGGATCTGTTTGTTGCGTAAGTAGCGCCTAAGGCTACAGAGTTTGCTGCCAATGGCACAGCCACTGTCAAGCTTATGCCAAGAATAAGGCGTGAATTAATTTTCTTGAATACTTTTCCCTTTGCCACCTAATATTAAAGGGGATTGGAATTTATTAAATTGATGGCTTGCATTTCCTGCAGTAACGCATCCCTAGGCGACCCTCCCAATAAATGCAGTACAATACTGGCTCCTAAAGGAAATTTCTAATCCTCATTTTCCTCTTAAAATGCCAAAAACTTTATATAGCTTCATTAGAGGTAAGATATAAAAGAATGGGAAAAGGCAAAACCTTGCTTGGAATAGGAATTCTGGCCTTTGGGCTCTATTCAACTCATGCTCTAGCATCTGGCGGGAGGGATAATATTGAAGCTACAGGGCTGAACAGGAACATAATACTTGCTGATGGAACTTATGGCCAATCTCCCAAAGCAAAAGCCTCCGAAGTGATTGAAGTTAACATTCCAGTTGAGGGAGAAGTAATCAAGGAAGAAGAGCCCAAGAAATATGGTGGGGGGATATCTGCTGGATTAAATTACTCCACAATCTTTGTCAACGATACAACTTATGAAAAAGGCATGGCACTTACTTTTGGTGCGGATATGGAGTTTATGGTTGAATATCCTCTCTGGATAAAACCTAAAATAGACCTTAAAAGCCACTCGCTTGGTTCAGATGAGCTTAGTGAAACAAGGATTGAGGCAGACATGGCTCTTGAAGCAAAGATAAGGCTCTACTCCTCTAAGGATATCAATATTTACATTGGAATGGGTGGAGAGTATATGTGGGGCAGCCAGTCAGTAAGCTTTTCAGGCCATCATGGCAATTTATCAAGGCATAGTGGTGGGCCGCAGCTAAGCTTGGGCCTCGACACAAAATATTTTGCCCTTGACATGACTGGAGCTTTGCATTCCGGGCAGACAGAGGCAAGCTACGACAAGGACCATAACATCTTCCTACAGCATGTTATAATAAAGGCCACCCCTAAAGTGTGGAAGATTGAGCTTCCACTGCAGTATGAATTTCTCTCTTGGGGAATGACTGAGCAGGATCCCGTTTACAAGGACGTGCTGCACAGGCTCTCTTTTACTCCTGCAATTAACGCAACAGAAAACCTTGCAATATTTTTGGATGTTGAAGCCGAGTTTTGCGTGACGCAGGATTACTACACTGGATTGACAGCTGGGGGAGGCTTGAGGGTAAAATGGTGAAAGCCTGGATCTTGGGAGGCTTGCTTACTTTAAGTTCTGCCGGATGCCAAGTCAGCGGAATACCGTTTGCCAGGGATTATCCTCCCCTAACAGAAGATTCAAAGGCGCTTCTTGAGGAGAATGTGCTTTTGGAAGAGGAGCTTAACATGGGGGTTGTTGAGGATGTTAGCCAGTATCCAGAATGTGACGGCTCAGATGGGGACTGCATGCCTCCAACGCCTTTCACAGGAACAACACAGGAGTACCTCAACCGCTTCTTTGACTTTGTTATGGATGACTATAAGGCAAAAGGCTATTCAATGCGTGGCAAAGGGGATTTAGAGTTCATTATCGTATCCCCTAAAGGCATGGATGACCATTGCTCAGGAGCCAGTGCGTGCTACAAGAATGAGCAAAATATCATAGTACTGCCAGACGACCGGACAATAATGGGCCTTGTGGGGGGCAAAGTTAACCATGAGATGGGGCACTTCTTCTATCATGGTGATAACGAGTTCCCGGCACAGTCCCATGAGATGTACTGGCCCATAAAGGCTTACCAGTTTTCAAAGCCAATAGGGTCGCTGATGTCGTGGTATGCGATTCCGCCTTTGCCGCAAGATGCCATAAGCGATCTGACTCCTGGCAGTGCCATGTACAATAAAGGGCAACTTTTTGGGATATATTACTTGGGGAAGAATTCTGGAGACATAGAAAAGTCCATGTATAACATTACGCATAAGCTGCTGCTTGCGCAGACAGAAACTCTCCTCTATGATGATGTGCTTAACTCACAGAAGTATAAAGATATGAATACGACTGAGATTTACTTCCAGCTATGGGATGAGCTGCTGAATAATGAGAATTTCTTTGAGGAACTCACATCTGATACAGGCCATCTTTCTGGTTCTGATGCTTCTGAATTGATAGATTTCCTTAAGATGATTAATTACACCAGGTATCTGGAGATATTCAATGATGATGAAGGAAAAATAGATGGCCTTTTGCAGAACATGATAGAGTTTGAAGGAAATGGTGGTTACACAAACCCTTACTTCAGGGCAAAGGTTGTTGAAGGGCTTACTGAGGGCCTTGCTCCTCAAGGTGATGAATTGAGGGCGATTGTGAGGAAAGAGTCCGCGCTGAACCATACTGTGTCTGAAGAAAGCCTTAATGCCTACCATTCCTTTAACAAGTGGATGATAGATATGAATTCAGCATATCCTTGTTCTGAGCCAAATCCCTATTCCTGCCCCCAGGAAATGAGGGAGATGCGCTTTAACCATATCTATGCCTATTTCAGGATGGAAACTGATTTATTCATATTTAACCAGGCCCACCATGAGATGGCTGTTGAGGCCACGAATTATGCAATAGATTTCCTTGAACGGTTTTATTCAGGGACAGATATAATGAATGAAGAATTTGCCCCATTAAAGGTTTCACAGAAGGAGACAGACAACTTCGTCCCTTACATAGCCTACCTTCCTGCAAAATATGCTTTGGACTATGACCGCGAGCTTGCCAGGAAGCTTTTTATCGCGGCTGTTTCAGTTGAATGCAAAAAGGGCAATCACGGCCCTATATCTGAGAGCTGCGTAGGGATGCAGGACACAGCTAGGGCTTTCTTAAAGAGTAATTGGGGCATCCTCTACTAGAAACATTTAATTATTATTTGTTTTATCTTCTATAGCATGAAGTATGCAATAATTGTTTCAAGGAAGGATGAGGCTGGGATGAACATAGCTTCTAACCTTCTTAAGCATCATGAGTTTGAGGAAAAAGATAGCAGCTGGGTTAACGGCAATATTTCCCTATATTATGCTAATGAAGACTCTATTTATTGTGAAGGCATTGACAAGACAATTGATGCTGATATCATTATTTTTGCGACAAAGCACCAGTCTGCTGCCGGAGTGAACTCATTGTCCACCCATGTCCCTGGGAATTGGGGCAAGGCAGAAGTTGGCGGTGAGGAAGGAAAGCTTTGCGTTGCACCTGCTTCCTTGCTTAAGGAAATGTTTATTGAGCTTAACAGAAGGGCTGCTGACTTTACTGGTGACGTCACATTGGAAGCTACGCATCACGGCCCTTTAATTGATAAACCTTGCATGTTCATTGAGATTGGCTCATGCCTGGAGCACTGGAAGACTCCTGAGTATGGGAAGATTATTGCGGACACTATCATGGCTGTTTTGCAGAGGGAGAGGAAAGAGTATCCTGCTGTTGTGGCCTTGGGTGGGCAGCACTATCCCTCACAGCTGAACAAGGTGCTGCTGAAGACAGAGTATGCCATTAGCCATATCTGCCCTAAGTATGCGCTCCCTTATTTAGATGAAGATATGATTAATCAAGCAATAGAAAAAACACTTGAAAAAGTGGATTTTATTTTATTGGACTGGAAAGGCCTTGGAATAGAGAAGGCCAGGGTTAAGGGGCTGTTGGAAAAGCTTAACCTAAAAAATAAAAGAATAAAAGAAATTCTTCCAAGAGAATAGAAAGCTATATATATCCCGCATTTCTAGCTGAGCCTATGGCAAAAGGGAAACAAAGGCGTAAGAAAATATCCTGGAAAGGCATGAAGACAGTGCATGGCTATGCTGCAGATGAAGTGATCTCTGCACTGCAGAAGGATATAAGGAGAGGGAATGCTGAAGATGCGGCTTTCTGGGCATATGAGATGATGTTGTCTGGACAGGAATTTGAAAAGAAGATGTGGGAGCGCCTTATAGTTATCTCTGTTGAGGACGTTGGCTTGGCAAATCCAAATCTTGTCTCAATTGTGAAGGATGCGCATGACACTTACTTTATGATGCCCGGAGGGAAAGGGGACAGGCATATGAGGGGATTGTTTGCTGCAGTTGTTCTGGCTAAGTCACCTAAAGACAGGTTCATGGATGAGATGTATAATAATTTAAGCTCCAAGGTTGAGGAAGGCTATAGGCCCGATATCCCGGATTACGCATTGGATAAGCACACAAAGAGGGGAAAGCAATTAGGGAGGGGTGAAAAGCATTTCTGGACAGAAGGTTCCAAGCTTGAAAACGAATCTCCTTTTAGGGATAAGTCGTATCTTCAATATATACTTAAAAAAATAAGAAAAAAGAAATAATCACTTCCTCTTCTTGCCAAAGCCTTCAATAGCCTTAAGGATTTCCAAAGGCACTGCAAAGATTATTGTGTTGCTCTGGTCGCTTGAAAGGTCGTTAATGCTCTGCAATGTCCTCAAGTGCAGGGCTCCTGGAGCCGTTGCTAAGGTCTTGGCTGCCTTTGCCATGTTATCTGAAGCCACTACTTCACCTTGTGCTTTGATTATGACAGCCCTCTTTTCCCTTTCAGCTTCTGCCTCTTTCCCTATGACCCTTTTCATGTCTGCCGGAAGCTCGACATGCTTCAGCTCTACGCTTTCTACCTTGATGCCCCATGGGTCGGTTGCCTTGTCAACAATGTCCTTTATCCTTTTTGATACAGTGTCCCTCTTGCTCAGCAGGTGGTCTAAGGATACTTCCCCTACGACATCCCTCATGGTTGTTTGCGCCAGTTGGGAAACTGCGTAGTTGTAGTGCTCAACTTCAAGTATTGCCTTTTCAGATTCGCTTACTTTGTAGTAGAGTACTGCGTTCACCTTTAGTGAGACGTTGTCTTTTGTTATTGCATCCTGGTCTGGCACGTCAACAGCTTTTACTCTTAGGTCTACTCTTTCCCATGACATGATTACCGGCAGTATTACCCTTAGCCCCGGCTTCATAATCCCTGTGTATTTTCCTAAGAAGAATCTGACTCCTCTTTCGTATTCCTTTACTATCTTCAGGCCTGCTAGCAAGTAAAGTCCTGCTAGGGCTGCTATTGTTCCTACTGTTCCTAAACCTAACATTTATTTCACCTCCCTTTAGAAGGAATATTGTTTGTTAATAAAGGTTTGGATTAGAAGCCTGAATTGCTCTCTTTTTCTAGTTAAGAAGTATTTTCTAGAACAAGTAGGCTTTACACTTACCCAGATAGGAGTAAACTATGATACACAAAAACAATCCCAATCGCAGCAAGCTACGGGGCATTATGCTTTTGTTTAATCACTTGTCCCTGAACTCATCCTCAATTCCGATAAATTGGCTTTGGAATCATCACTCGGAATGTATGGTTGGTTTACAACAACCGAGACCAAATTACCATATAGGTTCTGGTCTATGTCGAAATTTTCATCGCTTGTTTGAAACCGTTTTCTCCATTGGAGTGCCTTTCAAGTATCTAATTTCTAATAAGGGAATATACTTTATATTTATAAAACTATCGGAGGTAAAAGGGAATAACCACAGCAAGCTGCGGGGTATCAACCCAAACTAAAAAATGAAGCAGTAATCCCATTGTTTAAGCATATGGCTGCTAAGGTTTCTTCCTCTTCCCGAATGACAAAGTAGTTTCCCCTTTTCACCTGTTTTTTTATCCAATGTGGCTTGTCCCAGACAAAACCCCTAATGTTAAGCTTAAGTTGCCTATTCAGTTCAGCAATCTGTGGGATATCATTAATGGAAGCTCTTAGGATTTCCATGGATAAAAGGGAAACAATTAGGATTTAAATATCTTTACAAAAATAGCAGCCCGTACTGCCAATATTGAATCATTCCAAAAGCCTTATATATCCCTGCTATCTAAAAAATATTTGGGGACCCGTAGCGCAGTCTGGATAGCGCATCTGCCTTCTAAGCAGGGGGTCGCAGGTTCAAATCCTGCCGGGTCCGTTTCCTACAGCAGCTTGTAATAAGAATTCTTATCTTCTGAGCAGACAAAGTTCTTTTTCTTAAAGAAGTTCCTCATTGATTTGGTGAAAGTCCTCCCGAACAATAATTTTGCCCCTTCTTCAGTAAAGTCCTTAATTATCAACTCAAGCATTTTAGATCCAATGCCTTTTCTGCAATTAGATTCCCACTCATCAATCTTCCCATTAGGCCAGAACTGCATGATGTGGGCATAGTTTTCGTCCTCGTTTATCCCGGCATTTAATATTGTTTCATAAAAGCCCTCATGCTTCAGTTCAGCAACCTTATCTGTAAAAACTTCAACATAGCCGTTTGTACGATTGCCATAAAACTGCAAGTCATACCTGAATCCATCTGCCCAATCTAATTGCCTTCTTATAACGTCAAATCTATCAAAAGGGATTATTGCCATATTAGTTTGAGCATATACCTAAATATATAAATGTTTTTAAGCAACAAACTATTAACAATAAGCATGAAAATAGGGATGATACTATTATTGGCTTTATTGCTAGTGCCGCTATGCTTCGCGCATGATGTTCCGTTCTCAGAATCTGAATTGTCTTATGAAGGCAACACGATTTATCTTTCCATGGACGCCCCTGTCTGGATGAACATGAGCGATAAAAATACTTCTAGTTTCACGGGGGAGTATATCTCCTCAAACCTCAAGGCAAGGAACAACCTAGAAGAATGTACAACAAGGATTGAGGATATGACCTATTATGAAGATGGCGATTACAGCCATTTTGACATATCTTTTGAATGCAGTAGTGAAATTGAAAATGTTGAGATAGAGAACTCATTGTTCTATGACATCTTTGGCTATTATTTTGAGCAGTATATAATGGTAGGATGTAGTTCAGGAAAAAGGCTTTTTTATTCTGACTTAAATAGTGTAAGCAGCTCGTTTTCTGTATCTACTGTATGCGAGGAAAGCTCGGAACAGGCATACTTCATCTATAGGAATAACACTTATGGGGAAGCGTACAGGTCAATAGCTTCCTCTGAAAAGGCTGAGATATCCTTCTTCAATATTGTGGTGGATTATGCAAAGTCAGGCAAGGCTTCTTTGCTTTTGATAATACTGCTTTCATTTGTGCTTGGTGCAATGCACACGATGTCTCCAGGGCATGGAAAGTCTGTTATAGTCTCTTACCTTTTGGGGAAGCATGCAAATGTGAAGAATGTATTGCTTATTGCTGTGTCTACTGCACTTACGCACATATCTGACGTCTTTGTTGTAAGCCTGTTGCTGCTGTTCCTTATCCCTCCATTCATGAAGCCTATTCTTTCAGAGTACTTGAGCATAATATCTGCTGCTTTGATTTTGGTGTTTGGCATTTACCTTTTAGTGAAGAACATAAGGCACCATTACCACAAGCACCATCACCACCATACAAGGAAAGGCTTAGTTATTGCAGGAGTGATAGTTGGCTTGGCACCATGCCCAACAGCATGGGCACTCTATTTGGTTTTGATAAACATGGGCATGTATTTCAGGGCATTCATCTCCATAGTTTCATTCGGCCTAGGGCTGCTGCTTACTATTTCAGTGTTAGGAATACTTTTCATAAAGGCTAAGAAGCTTTTGAAATTCATTCCTGAAGAAAGCAAGCTAGTGAAGTATCTTCCATTAGGAAGCTCTATACTGATTATTGCTATTGGCCTTATGCTTCTTGTGAAGAATATCCTTTAAAAATTCTCTATCATGTAAAGCAGGGAAGAGCCTGTTGCCTCGATATGGTTAATGTTAAGGTTCTCGAATGTATCCTCATTGGTATGGTTTATGTTTCCGTCATTAAGATATGAACTTATGTTGCCCGCTGTAATCTCTGCCACTTTCTTAGCTCTTCCAATAAAAGGGATATGGTCTGAGGAGAATCCTTGCACATTCCTGACATGCATCTCGTGATTAAGTTTGGAGGATATCCCCTTAAGGATTTTGCATAGCTTCTTGCTGCTCTTATAGCCTCCAATGCTCCTGCATATTATCAGGTCCTTGCCTCCGGCGACAACATCCATGTTTACAAGAGATTTTATTTTTTCCAGCCCCTTCCATTTCCCAACAAATGCCCATGAGCCTAGTTGCCCATTTTCTTCAAGATCAAAGGAAGCAAAGCGGACAGTAATCTTGGGCTTTAATTTTATTGTGCATCGGGCAAGCTCCATCATTATGCCCAAGGAAGAGGCATTGTCAGATGCCCCATTGGCTGCACAGTAGTCATGGTGGCCTGTAAACCAAAGCTCTTGGGTTCCAGCCTCATAGCTGGCAACACAATTTGCTGCCTTCATTTTTGTGCATCCAAGGCCATGCTGATAGCTAGGGTTGAATTCCTGAATGTTAATCTTCAAGCCTAAGGAACCCATATGTGAGGCAAAAACATCCATCCGCTTTCTTGAGTTATCTAATATTTCCCTTACCTTGTGTTCATGCGTGTCAAAGAACTTGGAGGCATTACAGATTTTCTCTATGTTATCCAGGGCATGTTTGCTGTTGAAGCTCATTATTAGTTGTGAAAAAGTACTGAATTAAAAGCTTTTCTAAGTAAGGAGCCCGATAAGCCCTGCAATGCCTGAATACACAGCTATTGGGTAGAGAAGGTCTTGCCTTACAGAAGGCCGGGGGTGTTTCTCACTATTGTACCAGCTCTTTGCAAGCCCTCGCACGTAATTCCCTGCCTTGAAGCTTGAAAGCACGGTTGGTATGTCAACAAGAATATTATTGGTTACGCAGTGCATTCCCTTTACTGCGCCAAAGGCTATTGCTATGTCCATTGTTAGCTCTAGGCCTTTCTTGGCACCATCTATGATTCTTCTTTTCCTTTCGGTTGCCATAGGCTTGTGTTTACCTATAGGGCCTATATAAAGCTTTTGGCACACAAATTATTTAAATCAGAAGCTGTTCCTTATTGCTAGTGCTGGCGTGCCCAAGCGGTTAAGGGGATCGGCTGCAAACGGGTTTATGAGCCTTTTTGGCTGTGAACTGATAGAACCCGATTATTCCCAGGTTCGAGTCCTGGCGCCAGCTTTCTACCCCCATTCGAAAGCTGTCCAGAACTACAGTGGATATTTTGAGCTACAAGACATACTAAATCACAAATTGATATAAATATTTATTACTCCTTTTAAGACGGATTTTTCTTTAAACTGTTTAAGCAGTCTGCTCTGCTTCTCCTGTTCCAAAGGAAAGCCTTAACGGCCTTTGGTTACAAAAGCTGTTGTGCAAAATTTTTCGTCCTCAAAAACTGGTGATGCTCCGAGCGAACAAGAGCCGTTTGCCTCTGTCGCCGACGACGAAACTTGGGGAGTTCCGAACGACGAAAAAAGCGCAGAGCGCATAGGGAAGACAGACGCTGAAACAAAAGCGATAGATATTTATAGTAAGCATGCCCCTAATAGATTATGCAATGGTGGCAATGGTTTGTTTTAGCATTTTGTTTTATGTTTCTGGGAGTGCTTTTTATGAATTTAGATGTACGCAATGGGAACATCTTTTATGCTGGGGGAAATTTAAGTGAAAATCCCTGTTTTGATATGCAGCGAACTGATGATTTAAGACGTTTCGAGATGTGGGATAAATATGAATCCGGTGAAATTACTCAAGAAGAATTCAAGGATTATTCTTTGATAGATTCTCAAATAGATGAATTCGAAATGTATTGTATGATAAGGGGGGAAATCTACGCTCCATTTGTATGGTTATCTAATGGATTGTTTTTTATATTCCTAATAATGGGGATTCTGGAGCCCAAGAAGAAACAATAAGTTTCATCATATCTATTTACTTTTACGTTCTAGTTGGAAGAACAATCTTTACGAAAACAGGAGTTTACTCCTAAGTTTTTTAAACCGTTCTTAATTATCTTTTCTATTCATTCTTATTGTGTTCTTCAAGTTGTCCCAATAATATTTGAGCTTCATTGTCATCCTTATGTTTCTGTTTTATGTGTAAGACGAGATTCCATTCAACTTGTGAGTGTGTTGAACCTCTAACCTTTTTATCACAAAAAGGACAATTACCGATAACCACAATCTTTTTTTCTTCTACTGATTTAAGCTTAATCTTAGCGATACCTAAATCAATTATCTCTTCTTCCATGATATATACTATACCCTATAGTATAAAAATGTTTCTATAAGCGAAGAAGTATCCTGCCAAACAACGAAAATCCCACTCGACTTCTCCGCTCCTCGCCCAATGCCAAAACTATGAAAAGCCATAAACCACTCCGGAGGCCGGCTTTTGGTTTATCACATATAGGCTGTTAGGCAAAGTTTTCGTCCTCAAAATCTAATGATGCTCCGAGTAAACAGAAGCCGTTTGCCTATGCCGCCGCCGACGAAACGGGGGGAGTTCCGAACGATGACCAAGAAAAAACTAAAATACAGAAATGATTAAATAGGCAATAAAAAGCATAAGAATACTAAATCCAATCCACCCTAAAATATAGATTGCTTTTTCCCACCATTTTGTTAATATAGCCCCTCTCGCATTTAACCAAAGACGGAAAATATAAAGCTCCTCATTTGACTCCCAATAACTTAAAATTCTTGGGATAGTATAAAATGGAAACCCAATAAAGTAAATAAAACATTTAAATTCAGAGTCTAATTTTCTATCTTTCATTCTTTTTTATAAAATAGTGATTCGTATATAAACCTATGCCAAGAAGGTTGCTTGCGTTGGATTTGCTTATTATATCTCTATTT
>JBDRFS010000018.1:0-2694 GCA_043818535.1 Candidatus Woesearchaeota archaeon | reverse complement strand
GAAGAAATACAAAACTACCAGTACAAAGGAGAGATGTACAACATAACAACAAATAAAGGAAACCTAATAGTAAGTCCTGAGCATAAGGTTTATGCAAAGGTGGAAAATTACAGTTTAGAAAGTCCTTTTGATACCTCTTTTGTCGATATTCCAAAACCAATATTAAATAGCCGCTCTTCATATGTCCATAGCTTAGCACCTTTCATCAGGCAGAGTGCAATAAAATCACAGTCTTTATCATGCCCTCTCAATAACTCCTTGGCTTGGGGGATGAATTGCTTATATATATCCAACGGAACAAAATTAATTAAATCAAATATACGGGATGACAATTCATTAAATTCAGCCTCTGAAAGTTTAGATTTTGCCAATATCTCTCTTTTGTTATTTCTAAATTCCTCTTTTAGCTTTGCAGGAGCAAATATAACCAGCTTAGCATCAAATAATAGCTTTATTATATCTCCCCTTGAAATCAGCACCCTAAATAATACATTGGCATCAAGTACAACTTCCACCTATATCAGCCCTTCCCTCTTTAACTGCTTATGCATTGATGCTTTAACTTTTTTCGATAATCTGTCTGCATCTTCCTCTGTAAACTCGGATTTGGATACTAATTCCAAAAGCCTTTCCAATGCTTCCTGCTTCTTCACATCCTCCAAAAATTCCTGCCTTGCAAGCTCAGACCAGTTCACCCAGGGGAAATGCTCAAACTCTGATTTGACCTCATCCGATACAGTTAATGTTGCAGTAACCATTTATAATTCACCTCGCCTTTTCAGTTCTTCAAATTTCTGGAGCTCCCTAAGCCTTCTTAGCAGCCCAGCTTTTAATACTTCATTCCAGTTTACTTTAGGAAATCTTTTCTTGGCTTCCTCAAATGCCTTTGGCATGGATAATGTAATTGTAGCCATTTTAATGCCTCCATTAGATTCAATAAATATACTAAAACCAGTTAATATATATAAGCCTTTTGATTCAGCAGCCCGGGATGCTTCGGGAATAGAGGCGAATAAAGGCAGGGCGGCTAAAAAAGGAGCAAAACTTTCTACAGAGCTAGCGGCAGCACAGACTGCTAAAAAAATAGAAAACAACTGCTTCTTTTTAGCAAACCCTGAGTTTTATGCAAAGGCGGAAGCTCAAGAAGCGCCAAGTATTGATTTAAGGTCCACTATTGTAAATCCGACAACATTATTTGATTCCTTGTCATACCTAGCCAAAATTCCATTGCCTAAGTCTAATGTCAAAGCTGGCCGCGGATTGCCAAACGAAATGTACAATACATCTGCCTTTTCATCATACTCCCATCCTACGGTTTTAGGTTTTTCCATTTTTAATGTTTCTGCCATATTATTGCCCTCCTCCTCGGTTTATTTGAAAAATAGGCTGTCAAGACAAAGCCATCGCATTCCATTTCCCTGTAGACAACAACTAAATATTTCTGATTTGTTACGGGAGTCTTGGCAAATTTCTTTACAGCAAGCAGAGTCCCCACATCTCCTCTTTGGAGCATATCAGGAGTGCTTATTGTTTAAAGAACCTCAGCCAAGCAGTCTGACATCTCAGGGTGCCTTGCTGAAATATGCTCAAAACGCTCCTGAGAGATTCTTATTGGAATACCATTCACCGAAAAGCCTATATTCATATCACTTAGTTGATATAAGTGACTATTTAAAGGTTTCTGATTCAGCTCCTGAAAATGCTTCGGGATATGGGATTATAGAGGCGAATAAAGGCAGGGCAGCTAAAAAAGAAGCAAAACTTTCTACAGAGGTAGCAGCGGCAGCACAGACTGCTAAAAAAGAGCATGAGAATGTTTCTGACTACAAGCTGATTAATGTTCAGGAAGCTTATGGGCTGATGAAAGAGGGCAGGAAAGTCAGCTTTTTGGATGAGAATTTGAATAAAATAGAGGTTGAGGGGATAAATGCTTCTGGATATGATGGGAGGATTTATGATGTTACTGTGCCGAACCATGTTATTCTTGTAAAAAGGGATGGGCTGGTGACATGGTCAGGGAACAGCCTGGAGAGGAACTTTACAAATTTAGCAGCCGGGAAGTATGAGTTCAAAGCGTACGTAGTGGACATGGCAGGCAACTTGAATGAAACTGGATGGTACGAGGTGCACGTGAACCACATGCCCAAAGTGGAAGGCTCTGTGTCTATATCCCCAACTGTAGCTACTGCCAATGATGACTTGAACTGCTCTTTCAACATAACGGACAATGACACTACTGACAAATTGTATGCCAACGTGAGCTGGTATAATAACACAGTATTGTACAAGACTTATGAGATTGTGGTAAGCAGCGGAGTGCAGAACTCGCACGTGCTGAAGGCAGCGAACACTAGCTCTGGAGAGACTTGGAACTGCTCAGTGAGAGGATATGACGAGAAGGATTACTCAGCGCCAACAAGCACGACAAGGGCAGTTGGGGCGGCAGTGGCTGTAACCTTAGACACTCCACTGGACTTCTGGGTGACAAACTCAACAGTAACATTTGAGTGCAATGCTTCAAGCTCTGTGTATGTAGACAATATTTCTTTGTATCACAATGCCTCCGGAAATTGGCTGAAGAACGAGACTATAGCGCTAACAGGACAGACCACACCAAGCGTGATGTTCAACATAACGAGCATTGCAGAAGGCAACCTATCATGGAACTGCTACGCATGCGACAACCACAGCTAC
>JBDRFS010000017.1:0-3547 GCA_043818535.1 Candidatus Woesearchaeota archaeon | reverse complement strand
TGACCCTAAATTTCAGTTTTGGGAAGAGTGAAAAAGAATACATCTGTGATACAGTAAAAATTATTGAGAAGGTCTTTGCTATAGAGCCAAAGATTGTATATGACAAGACTTCCACAAGGGTTTCTGTAAATAATAACGTTCTGGGGAATTTGTTTGAAAAGCTTTTCTGCTCAGGCTCAAGAAATAAGAGGATACACCCTTTAATTCTAGGATTGCCTCAAGACAGACTGAAACAACTGCTATGCGGTTATATCAGGGGAGACGGTGATAAGAACTTAATCTGCTCTACAGTTTCTAGATCTTTAGCCTACCAGATACAACTCATAGGTTTTAAGTGCGGATACAGCCCAGGAGTATATAGATGTAAAGGGAATGACAGCGTTATTGAAGGGAGGACCATTAAGTGTAACGGCCATTATGCTGTGAGTTTTAAGAACACACAAAGAGAGAATGAACTCAAAGAAATAGTCTTTGGGATAAAACAAACAAAAAAGCAGAACTCAGAAAGATATTTAAGATATAAGAATTGCATACTCCTACCAATAAGGGAGCTTAAACATTTTACCTCAAAGAAAAGAGTTTTTAACATAGAAGTTTCTTCGCAACACAATTACACTGTAAATAATATTGTAGTCAAGAACTGCAGCAATCACCTCTACAGGCAGCTTTACTGCAGCCATGGCAAGCTGCTGAGGAGATACTCTGTGGATTATGTAATCAAAGAGCTCAAAAGGCTTAAGCAAAGGTTCAATTCTGTTGGAGTATTTGACATAAGGGATGAGACACTATTGGCACGCCCACTTGAGGAGATTAAGGACTTTTCTGAGAGGTACAAGAAAGAGGTTGGCATAAGGTTCAAGTGCCTTGCAGATCCTCCAACAGTCCATGAGGAAAAGCTTAAGCACTTGATAGATGCTGGGCTTACTGACATAATTATCGGGATACAGTCAGGAAGCGACAGGGTTAACCTTGAGGTCTACAAGCGTTACATCAAAAGGGGGCAGGTTTTGAAAGCAGCAAAGATACTAAATAAGTTTAAGGGGAAGCTTGCTGTGATGTATGACATGATAACCACAAATCCTTATGAGGAGAAAGAGGATGTTTTAGACAGCATAAGCATCTGCATTGAAATCCCAAAGCCTTATTTCCTTTCTGTGAACAACCTGGTGTTCTTTTTGGGGACGCCATTGTATGAACAGGCAATAAAAGACGGGATAATAAAGAATAAGGAAGATTCCGCATTTGACCTAAACTATTGGGACAGGTGGAAGCATATTAAGCTCAAGAAGAAGAATGCCTACCTTAATCTTGTGCTTAATTTAATGAGGGGGCCGGTTACTGAGAAGAGGTACGGGCTGCTGCCTGCTTCTGTGCTTAAGTTTTTGATTAAGCCTAAGGTCGTGGATTTTAATCTTAAACATACTTCTCCTACCTACCTCGTAGGTTCTTGCGTGCAGGTTATGGATTATTTTCGTGAGAATGTTGCAAAGCCATTATACAGGTCTTTGCCCACTGGATTTAAGGTGTGGTATGATAAGGTGAGGTATAAGGTTTAGTCCATAAGGATTATAAAGCAAGGCGAAAGAGGCTTATATCATGAAGATAGCATTTACACAGGCGTTCTACCTCCCAGTAATTGACGGGCCAGGGCAAGTTATACACGAGATAGCAAGGCGGTATGTGAAACAGGGCCATGAGGTGCATGTGTTCTGTGCAGACCATGACAAGTATGGGCGGATAAAAAAGAAGGAAGAAATTATTGACGGGGTTTATGTGCATCGCTGTTTTAACTGGTTTACCATTGTGAACTTTGCAACCTTTTTCCCGTCTGTCTTTTTCAGGCTCCTGAAGGGCAATTTTGATGTTGTGCATTCCCATGTTTCCGGGCATTCTTATGTTCTCTTTTCTGCATTGGCCTCAAGGATAAAGAAGATTCCACATGTCCACACTACTCATTGCTGCTGGACTTCTGGATTCAGGTCTGTTTTTGGAAGGGCGGCTGTATTCCTCATTTACCATGCCTTATTGCCTTTGATGTTTCGGTGGACTGACAGGATTGTTGGGATTACTCCTTGGGAGATTGAAGACATCAAGAAATGGGGCGGGAAGGAGGAAAGGATAAGGATAATCCCTAATGGCATGGATAAAATATTCTTTAGGAAGATAAAGCCCAATACGTTCAAGAAGAAGCTCGGCATAAAGGGCAAGATGGTGCTGTTCTTTGGAAGATTAAACCCAACTAAGGGGCCAGAGAAGCTGGCAATAGTGGCTAAGCAAATGCTCAAGGAAAGGGATGATGTGGATTTTGTGTTTGTCGGGCCTGACGAAGGCAAGAAGGCTGAGGTTGAGGGGATAATTAAGGGCGAGAAGAAGATACATATGCTTGGCCCTATACTTGACAGGAAGAAAGTTGTTGAGATGTACCAGGCTGCTGATGTCTATTGCCTTCCAAGCTATCGTGAAGGATTGCCTTTGACTTTGTTTGAGGCTATGGCTGCCGGATGCCCAATAGTGGCTTCTCCTGTTAATGGCATACCTTACGAGATGAAGGACCCTGATAATGGGTTTTTGGTCAAGTATGGCGATATTGTCGGGCTTGAGAAAGCTATTTCCAAGATTCTTGACAGCAAGAAGCTGGCTGCTAGGATGAGGAAGAACAATATCAGGACTGCAAAGAGGTATGATTGGGATATTATTGCCAAGAGGTACATGGATGTGTACAGGGAAGTAGTTTAAGAAGCACGCTTTTTCCTGAGTTCTTTGGGGTTATGGCCTTTAATGATTTCTATTGCAGAAGCTTTATAAGGGACATGTTGAGAAGAAGCAGGGTTATGGGGAAAAATCATATGCTAGCAAGCAAGGTGGCAATTGCCACAACAACATGGTACAGGCCAGATGTGGAAAGTGATGTTTTAAGATCTAAATTAGCAAAAAAAACCATTCGAAAGGCAATTGGTTTAGGCTATGATGTTGTTGTAGTTGATGGCGGCTCCAGTGAAGAGTTCCTTAAGGAGCTTGAAGGATATGGCGCAAAGGTTTATGCTGAAGAATTAAGGGGGATGGGCAAAGGCAGGAGGCAAGTTCTCAAATTAGCTTATGAAACAGGAAAGGAGATTATAGCCTGGATAGAGCCTGAGAAGGATTCAGTCATTCCAGAGCTCTTCAAGGCGGTCTTGCCAATTGTTGAGGGCTCTGCTGATCTAGTCATACCTAAAAGGAGATCATTGGAAACCTATCCTTTGCTTCAGCAGTATGCAGAGAATATGGGAAACCTGTTTTGGAAAGATCTCACTGGCCATGATTTAGACATGTGGATAGGCGTGAGGGTGTTTAAAAGAGAATTAGTAAATTATTTTTTGGATTACAAAGGAGAATATGGGGATGAGTGGGACTCTATTTTCATCCCTGTAATGGACGCAATAGTGGACGGAAAGACAGTCAAGGGCGTGGAGATAAACTACGTACACCCGAAAGAGCAGACAGAAATAGAGGAGCATGACCTTCAGTTCCATAGGAAAAGGCTTGAGCAGCTAAATAACTTCATAAG
>JBDRFS010000016.1:0-4601 GCA_043818535.1 Candidatus Woesearchaeota archaeon | reverse complement strand
AGGAACACCAAGAGAAATATTAAAAACCTTAAGGAAAAAGGATTAATCAAAAGAGAAGGTTCAAGAAGAGGTGGACATTGGAAAGTCACCAACAAAAAGAAAACAAAGCCCTGACCAGTTTCTAAAGAAGATAAACCAGCTGCTAAAAAACAAGAAAAAAATAATCAATAAATACATAGCATGTTGCCAGTATTAAACTTACAGAAAACTATTTAAAGAAACGTAACTTAAATGTATTAAGAGGGATAATTATGAAATACGCTAAATTAACGGGTTTAATAGTTCTTTTTGTGCTGGTATCTTCTTTTGCAATTGCTGAAGAGGAAAAGACATTTGACACAGACAAGGCTTACACATGGCTTGTTGAGCAGAGAAGCGGTGACGGCTCTTATGGGACTGCATCAGAGACGGCATGGGCTGTTCTTGCCTTGGCAGAAGGCGGCATGTATGACCAGGCCGGAGAATCCGAACTTTACTTTGACGAGCAGTTCGGCGCAGGATGCTACCAGAAGGGAAACTGCAAGGTAAAGGACACTTCATTGTCTGTCCTGGCACTGGAAGAGCTGGGAAAGACAGAAAACTTCACAGACATTGACGCATGGTTCCAGTCGGTAATGCAGTCATACACCGGCTCAGGGCGCTACCTTCTTGAGCTTTCCCCTGAACCTACAGGGACATGCAAATTATACGTAGAGGATCTTGAATTTGAGAAGTCCATAGAAGTTAATGAAGGGCGATTCCCTGGATGCGGCAACTCTTACTTTCTGGACATAGACAGCTGCGTAAAGCCTAACCTCCTTTCAGCAAACCCGGGAATAAGCATAAATGTTGACTGCAGCAGCATTGAGGCGCAGCCTATTGTCACTGCGCTGTACAAGAGCGCCAACACATTTTACATAATAGACACCCAGGAGGGCAATGTAGTTGACATATCATTCTCAAACGGCTGTTTTGGCAGGGGCACTGGAGACTCCTGCAACCAGGAAGCCAGCCTTTATGCCAACTGGGCTTTTGGAAGCCTGGCATCTGAGATTGACATACTCTTCTACCTGAGGAATAGCTATGACAGGAATGATGCCTTGAACAATGCCTTGCTCTACCTCTCTTCCCCCTCATCATCCTATCTTTCAGAGCTCAAGAGGCTGCAGTCGACAGATGGCAGCTGGAACAAGGACGTTATGGCAACAGCGCTTGGAGTGCTTGCCATGAACAAGGACCCAACATCATATGCCACTGGGATTGAGAAGGCGAGGAAATGGCTCATAAAGCAGCAGGCGGCAGACGGCAGCATGAACGGGAAGGTTGCTGAGACAGCAGCCACATTATATGCTGCTTTTGCAGCGGAAGCCGAGCTCCCGTCAGTGTCTGTGGACGTGGACACAGTATGCGACTATGATGGGTTCTGCGATGAAGAGGAGACTGCTGACTGTTCTGACTGTGAGGAGGAATCGGACTGCGGGGATGGCTTCTGTGATGAGTATGCAGGGGAAGATGAAGATACCTGTCTTGAAGACTGTTCAGAAGGCGAAGACTGCGGTGACGGATACTGTGACAGCGATTACGAGGATGTCGAGGAATGCCCGGATGACTGCTACTGCGACGATAATGTCTGCGATGATGTTGAATCTGCAGCAGAAGATGGCGACGATTACTACTGCGAAAAGGACTGTGTTGACGTAGAAGAATGCAACTCTGACGGCACATGCGATGACAATGAGGATTCCAGCTGTGCTGACTGCGCCCAATTATCCTCTGACGGTCAGGATACAGGGGATGACGGCAGCAGCTGGGGCAAGTTCCTCTTGATCATTATAATCCTAATCATCCTTGGGGGGGCAGGCTACTATGCCTACAGGAGCGGGCTGCTTTCCGGGAAGAAGCCAGGGCAGCCTAAGTCGCCGTTTTCAGGCTCATCCTACAAGCCTTTCAGCTCAAGGCTCCAGCAGCCTGCTGCAAAAGGCCCGGGCCCGCTGATAAAGAATCCGGTCAGTGGGAAGCCAGCAGTAGGGCCGGGGGCAAGGGGCTTTGAGTCTGAGCTTGACAAGTCGCTTTCAGAGGCCAAAAAGCTGCTGAAGAGCAAATGAGGCCAAAACTTCTTATATTTTTTT
Source organism: Candidatus Woesearchaeota archaeon (assembly GCA_043818535.1). GTDB lineage: Archaea > Nanobdellota > Nanobdellia > SCGC-AAA011-G17 > GW2011-AR17 > JBDRFS01. The sequence continues at coordinate 2,493 of JBDRFS010000016.1, read as the reverse complement.
TAATAATTTTTTCAGTAGCAGCCTTTGCGCAGCCTTCTGTTGAGCTGCAGAGGGAGCATTACTCGCATTCAGAGACAGTGATAGCATCAATAGAAAAGGAGGGCTTCAGGCTTTCTGACCTCTCGCTAGTCTATAACTTTACATCCAATGTAAAGACAGGCATTATTGCCGTGGAGACAGGCAACAACAGCCATGTTGCTTACTTTGGCCTTGATAATGGGCTTGAGGAAGGCAGCTATGAGCTAAGGCTTTCTTACGTGGGTGAGGTTGACGGCATCCGGCAGGCGCTTTATGCTTCAGCGCCATTCGTGCTCTCTAAATCTAACATTTCAGTGGCAGTAAGGCCGCCGATAGTCTGGCTTGAGGATAAGGGAACATTCAGCATCAGCCTTAACAATGTTGGCACAGAGCCTGTTGAGATAAGTGTAGGCGCTGTCCCTGGATTAATCCCAGCAAGGGCGTCAATAAGCCTTTCCCCTTCTGAGAAGAAAAACCTTTTCGTGCAGTACGATTCTTCTGCTTTTGTTGATGGAAGCACCCTGGAGCTATCCTATTCAGGCAAAAGCTACGGCATAATGCCATTCAGGATTGAAGAGCCGGAAGAATTGCCTCAGGAGGACGCTAATGTGACAGAAGAGCCACAAAAGCCTAAGGGCAAGGGGCTTGTATTCGAGAACAACGTAAGCGAAATATCCCACTCCCTGACCCTGAACCAGAAGGTTGAGGGCAACCTCAGCTTCAAGAACCTTCTTTCTTCCAACCTGCATAATGCCACTTTCCATATTTCTGAAGAGTTTGCGCATTTCACTGATTTCAGGAAAGCCGAGTTCCCTGTGTTAAGGCCGAACAAGACCTATGTCCAGCATGTCTCATTTAATGCTGAAAAGAACGTTGAGCCAGGAACTTATTCAGGCATAATCATAGTGGACACTGCTGAAGGCTATTCCGCTTCTATTGCAATTAACCTGGAATTTGAGCAGCTGCTTCCAATTGAAGAGGAGCCTTCTTCGGACATGAACGTGACAGAGGTAGAGCCTTTCGACCTGGAAGGCTTCAACTATTCTGAAGGCACAGAAGAGGACAAGCCTGAAAGGAACATCACATTAGGCCTTGCGTTAAGCGCAATCCTCTTCCTGATACTTGTCTTCATAGTTTACAAGCTCTGGCCAAGGTCTGCCAAGAAGAAGTTCAACGAGCTTGTAAGGAAGTAATTTTTTCATGAAGCAGCTGGTTTGTCTTCTTTTAAAATGGGTAGTGGCCTTTTTTCTTCTACGAGCAACCAACAGCTTCATATAAGTAAATCATTACTAATATGAGTAAAATTTTACTTGTTAAAAACCGGCTAGAAATCATGGAAGAAATGCTAAGAAGAAGCCTACGGGCTGAAATTTTGCAAACATCCCCCCAAAACACGAATTTCCTCCTAAAAACCAGCTGCTAAAAATATATAAATAACCTATTACTCATAAAAATACCATGAAAAAGATAGCACAGGGCGCAGAAGCAGTAATCTGGCTAAAGGATAACAGGATAATCAAGGAACGCATAGAAAAGAAGTATCGCCACCCTGAACTGGACAAGAAAATAAGAAAAAAAACTACCCGGTTCGAATCAAGGCTTTTAGAAAAGGCAGCCAAACTCATTCCCACACCAAAAATAACCCAAACATGCGACAAGGCCATGATAATAGAGATGGAGTTCATAGACGGAAAAAAGCTAAGGGACCTAGTAGAAAATATGCCGCCAGAAGAAAGGAAAGACGTCTTCAAAAGGGTGGGGAAAAAAGTTGCAAAACTTCACAACGCAGACATAATCCACGGTGACTTGACAACATCAAACATGCTGGTAAGGGAAAAGATATACTTCATAGACTTTGGCCTAGGCTTCATATCAACAAAAACAGAAGACAAGGCTGTTGACCTGCACTTGTTGAAGCAGGCATTGAAAAGCAAGCATCATGCAAATTTCCAGGAATGCATGGATGCTGTGATGCACGGCTACAGCGAAGAGATCAAGGACTTCAATGCAATAAGCAAAAGGCTTAAAAAGGTTGAATGTAGGGGAAGATACAAGGGAGGATGACAAAGATGAAATGGCTTTTAATTGTGATGCTGCTTTTAATAGCAGGATGCAGCTCTTCCAATAGCACTAGTGAGGCGGCCGTTAGCCCTGACTTTGGGGGCTTCGAGGAAATCTCAGCAATGGAGGCCAATGGCCTGATATCATCAACTCCGGGAATAAACATAATAGACATCTCTTTGGATTTCAGGAGCGGCCATCTCCCCCTTGCCAAGAACATCCATCCAAACAGCATTAGGAGCAACCTGCAGATGATAACGAGGGATAAGCCTTGCATAGTTTATGGCGGCAGGGAACAGGACAGCAAGGAAGGCGCATCAATACTGGCTTCTGAAGGCGTCTGCGAGAAGGTATACCGGATGCAGGGTGGCTTGAGCAGCTGGTCAATGGCTGGATTCCTGGTTGAGAGGACAT
>JBDRFS010000015.1:0-19412 GCA_043818535.1 Candidatus Woesearchaeota archaeon | reverse complement strand
TGGTAGGTTTGGAATTTAGAATTTAGGGTGGGAACGATTTCGATTAACATCGACAATTTGGAGAACTTTTGAGCCCCTCGTGAGCGAAGCGAACAGAGCTGGGCGAGAAAGTTGGGAGAGCGACCGCAGGGAGCGAACCTCTAAATCCTTGTTATGTTCCCCGAGACTTTTTAGCAGCCGCATTACCTCCTCTTGCTAACACTTCTGGCATTGCTGGAGCGAAGGGCAAGCGGGCTCGGTTGGTTGTTTGGTGAGCGCAGAGTCGTGGTGGCTGGAGGATTCTGGTGGGTGGGTTTGGATCCTAATGTTTTGGGTTGGAACGATTGGATTTAACATTTGGATTTAGAGAACTTTTGAGCCCTCGTGAGCGAAGCGAACAGAGTTGGGCGAGAAAGTTGGGAGAGCGACCGTAGGGAGCGAACCTCTAAATCCTTGTTAAGAGATTCGAAACGTTTTAGCAGTTGCAAAAGTTGCTTTGCTTTCTAATCGTAGCTAAGCTTACTGAAGAACAAGCGGGCTTGGTTGGTTGGTGGGAAAGCGCAGAGTCATGGTGGTTGGAGGATTCTGGGTTGGTTGGTTTGGATTTGAGAATTAGGGTTGGAATGATTTATTTTAACACCGACAATTTGGAGAACTTTTGAGCCCCTCGTGAGCGAAGCGAACAGAGTTGGGCGAGAAAGTTGGGAGAGCGACCGCAGGGAGCGAACCTCCAAATTGCTGTTAAGTCCCCCAAGACTTTCAGGAGCCGCATTACCTCTTATTGCTAACAGTTCTGGCACTGCGGGAGCGCAGGGCAAGCGGGCTCGGTGGGTTGGATGGTGAGCGCAGAGTCGTGGTGGCTGGAGGATTCTGGGATGGTTGTTTGGAATTTAGGTTTTGGGGTGGGAACGATTGGATTTAACACCTATTAAATGCAGCAAACCTTCATAAAACGGGCTGCCAACAAAAGTTTTATAAACTCCCGGAAATCTTCCGAAAAAAAACAGAAATAGTTATTAAGCTAATTTCTCTAATCTAATTCCCATGGATTCAGAAAAAGAATTGCAAACAGCAAAAGAAGAGATGAAGATCAGGGGCTTCAGCCCAAAGACCATAAAATCTTACAGCTACCATATAAGGGATTTTTTGGAATACTGCGGCTGCTATAACAAAGAAAGAAAAAGGGAATACATCCTCTACCTGATAAACAGAAAGCTTGACAGCAGCACTGTAAGGCTCGCCTCCGCAGCCATTGATTTCCACATAATAAACGTGAAAAATGACACTTCCCACAAAGTCCCAATCCCAAAGAGAAAGAAAAGGCTCCCGAATGTCATTACAAAAGAGCAGATAAAAGCAATGATTCAGGCAACAACAAACCTCAAGCACAGGCTTATAATAGAACTGCTATACTCTTCAGGAGTAAGGCTGAGCGAGCTTATTCACCTCAAGGTGGAAGATATAGGCCAAAACAATGGGACAATAAGGGTCAGGCAGGGCAAGGGCTCAAAAGACAGGATAACAATCATCAGCAAATTACTAGCCTTAAGGATAATGGAATTTAAGCATTCAGGAAGGGTTTTTGAAGGAAGAAATGGAAGATATTCTCCAAAAAGCGTCCAGCTTGTCCTGGAAAAAGCAGCAGGAAAGGCAGCAATAAGGCAGAAAGTAACACCACATATGCTTAGGCACAGCTTTGCAACTCATCTTCTAGAAAAAGGCGTGGATATAAGATACATTCAAGACCTTCTTGGCCACGAAAGGCTCCAGACAACGCAAATATACACTCATGTTGCAAACACCAAAATAAAAGGAATAGAAAATCCTCTTGATGGCATCTAAGGAGTCATCCTTTCAGGATCCCTCGGCAATAAGATAGCTTCCTTGATGTTCTCCAGCTTCAACAATCTCTGCGTAATCCTATCCAACCCAAAGCCCACTCCACCATGCGGGGGACAGCCATACCTGAATATTGCAGCGTAATCCTTCATTGACTCCACGTCCACTCCCTTCTCCTTCCCCTGAGCTTTCAACACTTCATAGCGGTGCTCCCTTTGCGCTCCAGTTGCAACTTCGACGCCATTCCATATCAGGTCGAAAGACTTAGTCCCTTTTTCATCTCCTTCGGGCTTCATGTGGTAGAACGGCCTCACTGCAAAAGGATAATTGCACACAAATACAAACTCTGAATTATACTTAGTTTTGATAATTTCCCCTAAAAGCTTTTCCGCCTCTGCATCCAAGTCTTCATCTTCTTTCATCTCCTTCCCCCTTTCAGCAAGCAGTTCCTTAGCTTCCTTCATGGTTATCCTTGGAAACTTTTCAGGCACTTCTACAGCAACGTCAAACATGGCCAGCTCTTCTTTGCATTCTGCATGAACTTTCTTAAGTATTGCCCTGACAAGATTTTCAATAACATCCATGACGTCATGCTCGCTTTCAATAAATCCCATCTCAAAGTCAATGCCAGTAAACTCAGTAAGATGCCTTGTGGTATGGGACTTTTCTGCCCTGAACACAGGCGCAATCTCGTAAACCCTTTCGAACCCAGCTGCAACCATCATCTGCTTGTAGATTTGCGGGCTTTGTGACAAATAAGCGGGCTTTCCAAAGTAGTCCACTTCAAACAGCTCAGCCCCGGACTCAACTCCGGCAGAAGTTATTTTAGGAGTGTTAATGTTAGTGAAGCCAATCTTCTCAAAGTATTCAGCAGCTGCTGCATAAATCTTTGAACGAACCCTAAATATTGCCTGCTGCTTCTCCTTCCTCAGGTCCAGAAACCTGTTGTCCAGCCGTGTGGAAAACTCCGTAGTGACGCCCTTTTCAACCACAGGAATTGGCAAGGGTGATTCTGCCTTGTTTAATACCTTGACAGTTTCAGCCACTATCTCCACGCCCAGCTTTGCAACCTCGCTTTTCTTTGCCTCCCCCTCAACCTCAACAACGCTTTCAATGCTTAGTTTTGGTATAGCCTCGAAAGCTGAAGCTTGGTCAGGCTTTGCAATGCATTGGGCTATCCCGCTCCTGTCCCTTAGTATGAGGAACTTTATCTTGCTCATGTCCCTTATTTCATGCACCCAGCCCTGCAGCAGTACTTTTCCAGGCTTAATGTCCTTTATTAGCGTCCTTTCCATGCTTTTAAGGGGAAAGGGGGAGTGATATAAATAGTTTTTGGCTTTAATGTTCAATGATTTCCAGTATCTCATTTCTCTTCCTAGGGTTTAAGCTTACATGCTTTTCTCTCGTTGATATTTTTATAAGTAAGATGCCCGCATTTACCAGTTCTTTTATGGCTTGTGTTGTTTCCTTTTTGCCTTGATGGGTTGAACGAAAATGCAGTGGAAGGCTTTTGCTTATGTGCAGAAGTTCTGTGTGTTTTCCACCCCACAAATTCCTGTTGACCATCTTGACTAATATTGTTCTTTTAATTATATGTTGCATAAGGGCATAATACTTGAGATGTTAATAACATTTCTCCTAAAAAATAGGGGTTATTTTCGTAGAATTCGGAAGTTCTGCATTCATTCTTTTTGAGTCATAACAACATGACAAAAGGGAAGTTTTATATATTTGATAATATTCTCATCTTCATGCAGGGCAAAACGCTTTTTAGGGCTTATGTTGGGGATTCACCCACAGCAAGAATAATCGAGTTTTTAATAGAAGGCGATGGACTTGATTACAGCATGGCTGATATGGCCTCTAACATTAATGTGAGCTGGAGGACTGTTCACCGCCTAATTCCCGAACTTGAAAAAATAGGATTAGTGATTCACACAAGAAGAATTGGAAAGGCAAAGCTCTATAGCTTGAATAAGGAGAATATTGTTGTTAAGAAACTGGTTGAGTTGTTTAATGCTGTTATTAGGAGGGGGGTTATGGAGCAAGCTTTGGCAAGAAGTTATGTCAGGGCATAAAAGTTAGCAGCCCGCACTTTTGGATTTGTTAGTGTGGAAGGCAAATCTTAAATATTCTCCAACAATATCTTTTTTACCATGAGAAGCGAAATAAGAGACATACTTATCCTAGTTCTTGCCTACAAGATAGTAAGGCTGGCATTAGAAGGCACTGTTGGAATAGGTGTTGTTGTAATTGCAGCCCTTATAGTAATCCTAACAATCTGGTTCCTGCTGGAGAAATACGGCATCCTCTAAAACAGAAAATAAATCATCACTGGCACCAATAAACAACCCATCAAATGGTTCTTTGCTATGCCTGTTAAAAGGGGTATAAATCCTAATGCAGTTGCTGTTAGAAGTATCAGCAGCCCTATTGGCTTTGAGATTATTGCCACAAGTACAGTTATCAAGGCTATTATCCCTATGCAGAGCCACATGTAATTCAGCTTTACTATTACTTTTGAGAATACTTTTGTGAGTTGCGATGCAAGTATTGTTGCTATCCCTCCGCAGATCAGCACTGCAGAGAAGAATACAAGGAAGCCCTGGAGAGTGACATCGGTAGCTATCTTCATCACAGCAACTATGGCCCCGTTCCTCGCCTTGCCTAAGGCGAACATTGTTACCAGTGAAAGCACCATGTTGACTGTGTTCAGCCCCCCAACCATCACTATAAACCCTTTCTCGCTCATCTTCCTGTTAATCTGCGTCCCTATGATTGCGGCCTGCGAGCTTCCAAGCCCAGGCATGAATGATGCCATCCATCCCATGACAACCGAAGTGGCGATAGCAAAGAGGCTCTCTTTCTTGCCAACGTCAATATCTCTGCTGCTTTGGTTTGGTATAGAGGTCTTGTCCTTTAAGCTATTCAAGAGTATGCTCACCCCAAACAGCCCTGAAAATAGTGGGAACAAAGGTTCTGTAAAATCCTTGTTTAAAATTATGTATCCTAAGCAGCCAGAGATGGCATAAACTGCGATGGCCCAAGGCCTTGACTTCTTCTCTCTCACAATAAGGAATATTACTACTGCAAGAATTGCATAGCCAATGTAATTTCTTATGCTCATGTATATGGGGCTAACTATGAAGTAAAGCAATGGCATCAATGCCACTGACATGATCAGCCCGCCCAAAGATCCAATAACAGTGAGCATCACAGCTTCATACCCCCTCCCTTTGAGCAGGAGCCTGTGTCCGGGCAGCACATTCAATGCCTGGTCAGAATCAGGAGCCCCCAAAAACACTGAAGGTATTGAGTCCAGGAAAGTATGCGTAACTGCCATTGAGATGACAGCAGTGGCAACAGTTATTGGGCTTAGCCACCTGAACAATAAGGGGGATAGTGAGACTAGAAAAACGGAGATTAAATTAATGTGGATTCCTGGAGTCAGCCCGGTAATAATCCCTAAAAGCATCCCGCAGGTTATTGCAAGCAGCACTTCTAAAAACATGGAAAAGAAATATCTCAGCTGCTTAAAAAGGCTTGTTGAAAAAAACAGGGCTCATTTCCGCCGATTCCGCAAATCTTCCTAAGCAAAGTATATAAACATATCTCAATAGTTTACATTCGTGGTAAGGCTAATTGTTTACAACATAGAATACTGTGAAGGAATCACTGGAAAAAGATGGCTTGAATATCTTAAATTCTGGAGAGTGCTCTTCCCGCCAAAGATGCTTGATATTAAAATCATGGAAGCTATTAAGAAACTCAAGCCAGATATTTTGGCATTAGTGGAAGTGGACATAGGATCCATAAGGGCAAGGAAGGATAGGGGAAGATTCTTCGAGACATCTTTGGATATGATGGACATTGTTGAAATCGTCAATTACCCTAAGATTGGATGGCTTAAGCTGCTTAGCTACGTTCCAATACTTAACAAGCAAGCAAATGCGTTAATAGCAAAATACCAATTCTCAAACATAAGGCATCACGTCTTAAGCAAAGGCGTAAAACGGATAGTTATCGAAGCGACTGTAAAACTCCCAAAGGAAGTTACTTTGCTTTTGGCACACCTTTCGTTAGGCAAGAGGGCCAGAAGAAAACAAATAACAGAACTTACCCAAATAGTTACTTCTATAAGCAACCCGGTGATTCTCATGGGAGACTTTAACACATTTAAGGGAGAGAAAGAGATAATGGAACTGCTGGAAAAGACTCATCTCTTCCACAAGTACAAAATGAACTCTTCAATATTGACACAGCCGTCTGTTAATCCTAAAAGGTGCATGGACTATGTCCTTACCTCAAAAGATATCCATATAAAAAATTACAAGGTATTGAACTATGACTTCTCTGACCATTTGCCTATACTGGTAGACTTTGATGTAAATTAGTCTTTTCGGGATTTCCGCAGGAATTTTTCCACGCCTTCTGTCACAATTATCTCGTTTGCATCGACTTCTATTTCACCATTATACTCTGTTACCTCTCCAATAACCTCAACATAGTTCCCCTCATAGAACTCTTCTTCGCTTTCAAACACCACAACTTTCATGCTGCCTGTCCCATCACTTACGTTTAGTATAATAACGCTCTTTACCGCCCTTAATTCCTCAACCAATCCTCCAATTTTTACCTTGGCGCCTATTGCGTTCCTGTTAATCTCATTTATTGGGTAGCCGGTTACCGAAGGCTTGTCGGAAAGGAGGAGGAGAAGCAGCATCCCTGTTAACGAACAGATTACTGCCACTCTTAAGAGGGATTTTTCTTGCATAAGCCTTGCCTTAGCCTTTGCAGGATATAAGCATTGCCAAAAAAATCATGGCTCTTTTCCGGAAAAAGCGCAAACTTTCCGCTGCATTATAGGCAGAAAAGCTTTAATCACGGCGGGGGTACGACAGGAGAAAAAAATTGAAATTGCCGCAAAGTTTAAAAATCCCATGCGTGAAAATAAGGCTATGGGGTACAAAATGAAGTATGCAAATGCCGGAGGGTTGCCTAAATGCAATCCCATTGCAAGGGAGAACGAGCTTCTGAAGGCCACTGTTGCCTCTTTGCAGGCAGAGCTAATGAAATACAGGAGTCCGCCGCAGCTGGTTTGTGAAGTAAGGAAGCTCATTGGGGAGAAGGCAATTGTCAGGCTGAGCAACAACCATTCATTCCTGGTGGACATGTCTGACCATCTTAAGGGGAAGCTGAACCCGGGGGATTATGTGCTTGCAGAGCAGAAGACCCTTGTGATAAATGACAAGATAATGAAGCCTAAGGAGCATGGCGCAGAAAACTTTGTCATAATCCAGAAGCCTAAGGAGAGCTATAAGGACATAGGGGGATTAAAGGAGGAGATAGGCCATCTTAAGGAGGTTGTCGAGCTGCCATTGAAGAACCCAATGCTTTTCAAGGAGATAGGGATAGAGCCGCCTAAAGGCATATTGCTGCACGGCCCTCCTGGCTGTGGCAAGACTTTGCTTGTCAAGGCAATTGCCAATGCCACTGATACCACTTTCATAGAGATAGTAGCCTCTGAGCTTGTGCAGAAGTATATTGGGGAAGGCGCAAAACTTGTCAAGGAAGTGTTCCAGCTGGCTAAGGAAAAGGCCCCTTCAATAGTGTTCATAGACGAGATAGACGCCCTGGCTGCTGAACGTGTTGATATTGGGATCTCCGGAGAGAGGGAAGTCCAGAGGACATTTATGCAGCTGCTTGCAGAGATTGATGGCTTTGAGCCTTTGGGTGACGTGAAAGTTATAGGTGCAACAAACAGGATTGACATAATAGACAGTGCTTTGCTCAGGCCGGGAAGGTTTGAGAGGCTTATTGAGGTTGGCATGCCTGATGCGGAAGAGAGGAAGGAAATATTGAAGATATACATGTCCAGGATGAAGACTGGGAAGGTCAAGGTCAGCGAGCTGATTGGCTTTACGGACAGCTTTTCAGGTGCAGACCTTAAGGCGGTGTGCACAGAAGCCGGTTATAGTGCTATAAGGCAGAAGAGGTCAAAGGTTATGCATAATGATTTCCTTTCTGCTATAGCAAAAATAAAGGCTAATGATTCCTTGGATACAGAATACATGAAGATGTTTGGTTAAAATGCTATTAGTCAAGATACCTTATTCTCTTGGAGGCTTGGATAAGCCTGGTTCTGAAAAAGCTCCTGATGCAATCCTTAAGGTTTTGAAAGAGGAAGTTTGGCTTTCCGAGTCAGGGAGGAAGCCATTCCTTGATGTTAAATGCGTTGATGTTAAGGATAAGGATATAGCAGCCGCCATGGGAGATATATGTTCCCAGCTTAAGGCTTTTAATTCAGGGGTGGTTGTTGGGGGGGACCATTCTGTCACTTATGCAGCTTTTAAGGCCTTTGCCTCGCATTACAAGAATCCCGGACTGGTTGTGTTTGATGCGCATCCTGACTGTTATTCAGAATTTAACTTTCCGACGCACGGGGATTGGCTGAAAGCGCTCATTGAGGAAGGAATTGTTAAAGCAGAAAATGTTCTTGTTGTTGGGCTGAGAGCTTCCACTTTTGATGAAAATGCTTATTATGCTTCTAAAAAGATAAAGACTTTTCCTATGAAAAAGCTGTTTAACAACATTGAGGTTGGCTGTGACTCTTTAATGGAGATGGCGCGCTTCTTTGATGGCCTTTATGTTTCAATTGATATAGATGTAGTGGATCCTGCTTTTGCCCCTGGTACGGGTTATGTTGAGCCTGCTGGAATGAGTTCAAGGGAACTTTTGTACTTTATTCAAAGACTGAAACTTTTAAAAAACCTGAAGGCTGTGGATATAATGGAAGTCTGCCCTGAAAAGGATGTGAATGGCATGACTGTCAAGCTGGCTGCAAGATTGATCGCGGAGTTACAATGAGCTTATGGTTCTTTTGGTGAAGCAAAATGGGAAAAATGTGTGATTGCCCAAGGGTTGTCATGGATAATCCTGACAAGGACTTTGAGGAACTTATAAAGGCTGGGCTTATCTGTGATGTATGTGCTAACACATATCGTGAATGTTGTAGGCTTGCCGGAAAAGAGCCTGATTTTTGACAGAAAGCTATAAAAGTCCTGCGATGCTTATATTAAGGATATGCTTTCAAAAGAAATTGCAAAAGAGGAAATAAAAAAGTTAGTCGCCCTTTATGAGAAGTATGCCGCTTCAGGGGAATTGGGCTTTTTTAAGGGAAAAGAAGAAAATACAAAGAGGAGAGCCTAAAATGAGGCTGTTCGTTGCAATAGATTTGCCAAAAGAAGTTAAGGATTACCTGTTTGAATTAGGGAGGAAGCTGAATAAGGGCTTTGCTAAGGTGAGGTGGGTGCCAAAGAAGAACTTACACATGACTTGCAAGTTCATTGGCGAGGTTGAAGAGGGGAGGCTGCCCGAGATAAAGGAGAGGCTTTCCAAGGTTAAGATTGAGCCAATCAAATGCCGGCTTTCAAAGCTGGGATGGTTTCCGGGCGATAATGAGGTTAGGGTTATTTGGGTAGGGGCTGAGCCGGAAGAAGAGATTATAGGCTTGCAGCAGAGTGTAGATGCAGAGCTTCTTGACCTATTCCCATCTGACCAGAAGTTTACAGCACACCTTACTCTTGGCAGGGTTGCTTTTCTGAAGAAAAGGAAGGAGTTCTTAGGCTTGCTTAAAGAGACTTCGATTGAGAAGCTGAAGTTTACTATTGATAAGATAAAACTTTACAAAAGCACTTTGAAGAAAGAAGGGCCGCAGTATGAGGTTTTGGAAAGTTATCCTGAGAAAAGTATATAAACCCCCTGCATCCACCCTCCATTTTATGAAAGTTACTGAAGAAGCCTACAAACTCCACCATTCATCTTTTGTTGCGGACTTGCATGCGGACACTCTCCTATGGGATCATCTGTTTGGGTATGATATGCTAAAAAGGCATGATTCCAAACTGCCTTATTCGCCTTTATTTAATCATATTGACGCTCCAAGGATGCTTGACGGTGGAGTATCACTGCAGGCATTTGCTATATGCACAAATTACTGGCTGGGAAAAAAGAAATCCGCTCAAAAGAAAGCTATAAGGCTGGATGAGATAGTGAAGAATAGCCCTGTGCTTGAATGGGCGCTTTCAGGAACAAAAGCAGAAGAAGTACATAAAAGCGGAGTAATGGGAGTTTTTCTTGCAATGGAAGGCATACATCCTTTAGAAGGCAAAATAGAAAATCTTGAATGGTTTCATAAAAAGGGATTGAGATACGCTTCTTTAACGCATTTTAATAATACAGAGGCTGCGTATGCTTCTACTCTCCCTTGGAACAAAAACAAAAAAATAACCCGTTTTGGAAAATATCTTATTGGGGCAATGAATGACCTTAAAATTATGGTAGACTTGGCGCACATCAACTATCAGGGCTTTTTTGATGCAATAAATCATTCTAGAGATCCAGTGATAGTTTCGCACAGTGTAGTGGGAAAAGGCAATCATCCAAGAGCTTTAAATTATAAGCAGATCCACGCAATTGCTGAAAACAATGGTGTGATAGGAATAATGTTTTCCCCTTTGTTCTTGAACAACAGCCTTTATGGAACAGTTGAAGACATTGTTGACCACATTGATTACGTAAAAAAATTGGCTGGAATAGATTATGTTGCACTTGGCTCAGACTTTGATGGCTTTATTCACCTGCCAAAAGGATTGAAAGATATTAGCGACCTGCCAGTGTTAACTCAAGTCATGATGGACAGGAATTATACTGAAGAGGAAATACAAAAAGTTTTAGGGCTTAATTTCTTGAGGGTATACAAGGAAGTTTGTGGCTAAGTCTATGCCAAGCCTCATCTTGGAAAGCTACGCCCCCACAAACCAAGTTTGGCAGATAAAAGCCATATAAGGACTTCCATGCCAACAAATCCCTAAGTGCAGGCTGCCTACTATTATACGTTTTATCAAGACCAAAGTTGAAAGTCACTCCAACTAGGAAAAACTATATAAGTCCTGAGTGATTCCCCAATATTGAAATGTGGGAATATAAGAAAGTCGTGCTTCTTGCAGATTACGGCAGTTTAGAACTTGCAAATAAAGTGTACTGCCATCTTGAGAAGAGAGATATTCCCGGGGGCATGCATGAGTTCAGCCAATCTGATTTATGCATAAGCCGTTTCAAGAATGGCGAGATAGATGTTGTAGTAGATAGGAACGTGAGAGGCAGGGACGTTTTTGTGCTCAAGTCATGCAATATCTTTAATGGCAGCGTAGGCAAGGGCGAGAAGCCGGAAAGCCTGGAATACGATCCTAACAACTCTTATATGGAGCTTTTCCTTATCAATGATGCCATCAAGAAGGCAGCGGCCAGCTCAATTATTGATGTCATGCCTTATATGCCTTACCAGAGGCAGGACCGAAGGCCTAAGAGGCAGCTCTCTGACCAAGGCTCCGGAAGGAAGATAGTGAGGGGGCCGATATCGTCAAGGCTTTTTGCAGACTTTGCGGCAGTCTCCGGAGCAAAAGGGATTGTAACTCTGGACCCGCACTTTAAGCAGATAGAGGGCTTTTACGGCTTGGTGCTTGACTGCCTTGAGAGCAACATTCTTTTTGCCGAATACCTGGAGAAGACTTACGGCAGCAGGCTTGAGGACCTGATAATTGTTGCTCCAGACCACGGCGCGGCTGAAAGGGCTGCTGAGCTTGCCGGCATCTTCAACCTTCCTATTGCAATATGCGACAAGCGAAGGCTAAAGCCAGGGGTTGCTGACCTGAAGGCGATTATATCTGATACCGAGCTAGAGGGCAAGATATGTGCAATATTTGATGACCTTGTTGACAGTGGCGGCACGCTAATACTTGCAGCTGATGCGCTCAGGGCCAGAGGGGCAAGCGAGGTAATTGCCTGCTGCACACACCCGGTGCTGAGCCTTGGCGCCAAGGACAAGCTTTTGGATGCTGGGCTTAAGCTGGTGACAACCAACAGCATAGCCATCCCGGATATTGGCAAATACCCTAACATAATAGTGTTGGACCTTTCTAAAATTCTGGCAGAGGCTATATACTGCATATGCGCTGGAAAATCTTTGAGCAGCCTGCTGTTTGATTATAAGAGGTACAAGAAGGAAATTTCCAAGGATTAATTGCCGTACTCCCCATCCACCACTTCCCTTATCTCAGAAGCCTTCTTCTTCCCAAGCTTTTCAACCTTCTGGAGCTCTTTTTCTTCTGCATTGATTATGTTCTTTACGCTTTTGAATTCCTTTAGGAGAGACTTTGAAAGCAATGGGCCTACACCTGGGAGGGATTCTACTATGTACTCCTTTAATTCGTCTCCTGTTAATGGCTTCCTGTCCTGCCTTAATGTAAATTCCTTATCATCTTTTTCCTGCTCCCTCTTTGCAATTGCTTTTAGGAGCTCTGCAGTGTCCAGGGAGTTTTTAGTGTGGATTATTGGGATGCCATAAGAGATGGCAATTGTTGCGAGCATGCCCCTTATTGCGTTTTGATGGACATTGCGCACTGAATAGATGTCTTCCCTGCCCTCGATTATCAGCAATGGCTTCTTGAAATTCTTTTTTAGCTCGTGGATTTGCGGAAGCATTCTCCTGTCCACAATTGAGTTGACGAAATCTTCTACAGTTTTTCTTTCAACCCCAACATCCTCAGACACAATGAAGTCTGCTGTAACCAAGTTCTGCATCCTTACTTCCATGCCTATGTCCACAAGGTCCTTGACAATGTTGGAGCCTTTTTCCCTGCTGTCTGCATATATCCTTAACGCCTCTTTTTTTTTGATGGAAGAAGCGCTTTTTTCTGAGTAATCCATAAGAGTTGGCTGCTTTTTTGCAAATGAGTCAAGCCTGACTTTTGACTTCATCTCCTTAAGGTTCCTGAACATCCTCTTTTCCTTGTGATGGGCTGTCCACCTGTAAGCTTCATCTGTAGTATTCTTTGTGACCAGTATCTTCACTTTTCCCTTTTCCAGCCTCCCTGTCCTCCCCCTCCTCTGTATATGCCTTATGGCTGAGGGCACAGGCTCAAAGAATATTACTAAGTCCACAGCAGGTATGTCCAGGCCTTCTTCCCCTACAGATGTGGCAACTAAAGTGTTAAAGCTTCCTTCCCTAAACTCATCCAGCATCTTGAGCTGCTCTTTCTGGCTCATCCCTGTCCCTGCCTTCTTCATCTGGCCGACAAACTGCCTTGCTTCTATGCCATTAAGCATGTTTAGTTCTTTAACTAGCAATTTTCCAGAGTCGCGATACTGGTTGAAGACTATTATCTTGGCTTTGGGATTCTTTATCTCTTCTGTTACAATCTCTTTTAGCTTTCCAAGCTTTGGATGGCTTACGTTTTCTTCATTTAGCCTGGATGCCTTGGCGTATGCTGACTTGAAATGAAGGTCAATAACTAAGTTCTTTGTAGCTTTCGTCTTTGTCTTGGAAGCTTCTGAGTAAAGCTTGTGCATGTATCTGTGCAATGCTTCTACTCCCTGGGTTTCCAGCAGCTCAATTGAATGGTGGGCCTTTATTGCTTCAGCTAACAATGATATCGACACCCACATGGCTGGCTCCCTTTCGCCGGAAGCAACCCTCCCTTGAAGTTCTCTCTGCATCCTTAGCATCTCTGTCTTTGTTAGTCTTCCTGACCTTGCCAACCCGTATTCCCTGAGCCTTGTTATTTTTGACTTGAAGCAGTTATCCAGATCATTCTTGACAGAGGCAAACTCGTCAGGCATGTCCACGTTCACATACTCTATATCCACTTCCTGTATGTAAGGCTTGACGTCATGGTCATCTTCTGTCCTGACCTCAATCTCTTCTGCAAATATGTTCTTGCACACTTCCTCTATGGCTGCCATGTCTGACCCGGGGGAAGCTGTAAGCCCCACAAGCCTTGGATGTGATGCCTTTTTGTTGTACTGCGAGCTTAGCCAAACGTAATCGTAGTCTCCTGTTGCCCTATGTGCTTCGTCTAGGATTAAGCAGCTGACGTTCTCTAAGGATACCTTGTTGTTGATTACGTCATTGCTTATTGATTGCGGGGTTGAGAATATTATCCTTGCGTCCTTCCACATCTTGGCTCTCTTTTCCGGCGCTGTTTCTCCTGTGAACAGTGCCATCTCTTCCCTGCTTATGTTCATGTATTTTGCAAAGGATTCCAGATGTTGTGCTACTAATGGCTTTGATGGGGCAAGCATAACTACCTTTGAGTTTGGGTAGGAGTTAATCCTTTGTGCTGCTAGCATCATTGCTATTGCAGTCTTCCCCATGCCTGTTGGCAGTACTACTAAAGTGTTTGCCTTTACGCAGCTTTGGAATATTGTTTCCTGGTATAATCTTGGCTTAAAGCTTCCTAGTTTAATCATCTTTATTAATAACCCTTGTTCCATTTATAAACCCTATGCGTATTTGGCATGTCGAGTGGTTAGTTATTTAAATGATTGAGGTTTATTTTAGCTCATGATTGTGAAGATTTTAGGGCTAGTGGATTTAGCAGCCGCATTGGTTTTGTTTGGCTTGAGGTTCTGGGACTTGAAGGTATTTGGGTTGATTCTTGGTGCAATGGTGGCAATAAAGGCCTTGGTATTCATTAAGGAACATTTTGCGAGCATTATTGATTTGCTGGCTGTAGCCTTTATTGTGCTGGCTTCTTTTGGGTATTATAATGTCTTGACTTATTTGTTTGTTATCTGGCTGTTGCAGAAGAGTGTTAGGAGCTTATTCTGATTAGAATAAAACTTTCAAAAGGGTTTTAATAGTCTTGGGCTATTGTATTCTTTAGGTGATAAAATGGCTTTAAGAACAGGAGACAAGATATATGAAGACGGGAATTTGGTAATCGAATACTTCTTCGATTTTGATCGCTCTATCTATGAGCATACTGGACCAGAATTCTTCAACAGCTCTTACAGATTCAGGTTTTTCAATGAAGGCTTGGAAATAAAAAGGCTGGACAAAACACGCGATGGAAAGAGGGAGGATTATCTTTTATTCAAAGAAGGGGACATTACCTTATTTGAAAAACTTTCCGAGGAATGGCAGAAAGCATCAAAGGGGCTTTCAGGGTATATAGCTACGGGGAGCAGTTTCCGTGGTTGTACTGGAGCCTTATATTTCCCCCCTAATTCTGAAGATAAAATAAGGCTAAATAAAGAGGAATATAGTCATAGGTTTGAGGAGGATGAGAAAGCCGGATTAATCCATAAGGTCTTTAAGTTCGGAAACTTTGAGGCTGAGATAAAGCGGTTTGAGGCTTATGTCTATACTGAAGATGCAGGAACATTCATAAGGATGCCGTGCGAGGAGATATTTGAGGCATTCAGCACATATTCCAAAAGGAAGCATCTCTATAAAAAATAAGGGTGATAATATGACAAAAAACCAAGAATTTTATTTGTGCATGGGCTGCGCAAAGCTCTATGAAGAGAATCCAATAGAATGCAAGGATAAAGACGGAAAAGTGCACAGCAGGTTTTCTTCAGACTATCGTTGCACTTATACAGCACGTGGTAATTGCGGCCACCGCACGTCAGACATAAGCGACTGGATATTCAAGTTTGAATATGGGGCAGATGAGTCATTAAAAAATATTCCGCGTTTCCTGGGCCAAACACCGCAGTACACTCTGGAGAAGAATGGTTTCAAAACAATTGCAGATTTTTCCCATATGAATGGCAGTGTTTACAGGAAGGAAATAAAAGAAACAAAGGAAGAAGTAAAAGGCTTAGTAAGTCGCCTTAATGAACAAGAAAGAAACTACCTCTTGTTCTCAGTCAGCCAGTTCCCTGGAATAACTTATTATACTTTCATGGAGAAAAAGAAGTAAAAAAATAAGGGTGATAATATGACAAAAAACAAAGAGTTTTATTTGTGCATGGAATGTGCAAAGCTCTATGATGAGAATCCAATAGAATGCAAGGATGACGATGGAAAAGTGCATAGCAGGTTCTCTTCAGATTATGGGTGTACTCATACTGGGTGCAAGGATGGAACCTATAGGCGCAGTTCAGACATAAGCGACTGGATATTCAAGTTTGAATATGGGGCTGACGAGTCCTTGAAAAATATCCCGGACTTCACTGGGCAAACACCCAAGTATGATTTGGAAAAGAACGGCTTTGAAACAATTGCCCGTTTCTCCCATATGAACGGTAGGATTTACAAAGATAAAATAAAGAAAACAAAGGAAGAAGTAAAAGGCTTAGTGAGCCTCCTTAACGAACAAAAGAGAGAATACATCCTGTTCTCAACTAGCCAGTTCCCTGGAATAACTTATTATACTTTCATGGAGAAAAAGGGCGGCTGCTAAAAATGAAATTCAAAAAAGAAGATATAGGGGAATATGTCATACTATGCATGGAAAAGGATAAAATCGCTCAACTGCTGGGGGCAAGTTCAGTAAAAGTTTATGGGAGATTACTGGATGTAACTGAAACTTATGTTGAAGTGAAGTGTAAGCCCCCCCATCCTTTACTTCCAATAATAATAAAGCAAATCCCTTACTTAAGGATAAAGAATTATGTAATTGGAGATAGTATCAAAAATAAATGAGGTGCTAAAAAATGAATGATAAAAAATACAGGTCTACTATAAAATTCAAGAAAGATCTTTTAGAGATAAGCATAAGCTATGAACGTGCTATTACAAGAGAAGATATGGAATCATACTTGGATTATTATCAGTGGAGATTCTCCCAAAAAACTGGAAAGCCTGTTCCAAGAGAAGAAATAATAGTAAGTCCCAAGGCGGGGGAATTAATAGAAGAGGCTACTTTGTTCATAGTAACAGTAGGGCACCCCTTATATGTGGGATTAAGCTTTGTCCATCAAAGAGCGCCATATGTTTTGCCTAAATTGATTGAAGATTTAAGGCAATACAGAGAAAAATATGTTCTGCAGGAAAATCAGGAAGAATTAATCCAGCACACAGTAGGTGGTCTTGAAGGGATTATTGAAGCTGGGGGCTCAAAGTCATAATCAGAAAAGAAAACAACCTCTCTTTATTCCTTCTTTCTTCAAATTAGCCTTAAAAAGTGGTCTTGTATAAAAGGAAAGATTTGTGAATAAGTGGTCTTTCATGCTAGCCCTTTTAAGCCTCATAAGAAATTAATGCAGCTGCTAAAAAATAAGATGTTCCCTTAAGAAATAACTCTTACTTGTCCTTCTCTTCATATTGGCCGTCAAAGTCACCATCCATACTATCATAACCAGCAGCACCTTCCTCATCTTGTACATTTTTGTCAACAGTGTCCTCAATCTCATCTTTTGAGAGCGTTGCATCCTTCGTAACCTCATCTGTAATCATGTTTAGGGCTTTGTTGAATGTTGTTCCCGCAATCATCCCCTTTGCCAGGTTGCTCCCGCCCCCTGAGCCCCCTACAGCTCCTGCCCGCTTCTTGCCGCCAATGAGCTGGTTTGAGCCTCCCCCCGTGTGCACAACATCCATGAACTCTGCCGGCAGCAGCATCTTTGCGGACTTCATGTTCTCCAATGCTTTCACGTACAGGTAAGTGATTGTCCTGTCATCAAAGCTCTTGGTAGCTTCCCCTAATGCCCTGGTAATAATCTTTCTTGCTTCGGCAGTGAACCTCTTAGCTTCCAGGTTCTCCTTGGAAACCCTCTTCTGTTCCAAAGCTTCCATGACTTGGGCAGGCGGGTTCATCTGCTCTATTTCCAGGGTTGTCACAGTAAGCCCCCATGCGTCCAGCGAGCCCGCTATCCTTCTCTGCAGCAGTTCGGAAATATCCTCCACATTCACAACCAGCTGCGTGAAGCTGAAGTCACCAGCTATGTCCCTTACTCCGCTCTCTATAAGGTTGACCATCGACTTCCTGTAGTTGCTCACGTTAAGTATAACTTTCTTTACATTGCTTACGTAATAGTAAACTAAGGCAGTTATGTTAAGCTTAAGGCCTTCCCTTGTGATTATCTGCACAGCTATGTGCTCGGAATGCTCCCTTAGGTCAACTACTGCGCCCAGTTTTTCAATAATTGGAATAATGATTGCCCACCCTGAAGGCGAAATCCTGTGGAAGCGCCCAAAGCGGTAGATCAAGGCTGCCTCATAAGGGTCAAGCTTTTTTATGAATACCTTGTAGAATATGAATATCGCTGCTATTGCTGCAAGGGCTATGGCTGCATATGCCAGCAGGTCTGTCAGGTAAAGCCCGATGCCTATTGCTGCCAATATTGCGAGTATGACTAATATCCAACTCATAACCTTACTTTACTCAGGCTAGATATATTAAACTTTTGGTTTTTTGGAGTAGTGTGGAGTCCTGAAATTCTAACTGTGAGAATCTTGCGGAATTTGTTTAGGAAGCCTGCAATGCCCGCATTGTTGCAAAATAAAGCATTGCGATTCATTGACACATAATGTGCAATTCTGGCTTCCAAAGAAAACCATGGAATAAAAGGCGGAAAAAATATTTGGGCTCTACAGCTTTTGTAGAGTAAGCAGCCAGTCCTGTCTTCTTTTTACGGCAAGGATCGTTTTCTTGCGCAAACTATAAAAGGCAATGCTACATTACTGCTATTGAAACAATACTTCTGGAGGTTGACCTTTATGAGTTTGGCAAGACAAATAGAACAGATAGAAAGATTAGGGGAATTAAGTCCGAAGACAAAAGACGCCGTCTTGAGGGAGATAATAGATTTCTACAGGAAGCACGTAGTTGAGGGGGACAAGATGCTGAAGCGCATGGGCTATAAACACCCTTACAAGCCTGCGATTGAAAAGGTAATAGGAGGAGAAACTACTTTCATGGATGAGTTCAAAAGGCTTGGGCCTTCTGAGTTTTGCCTTTACGGGAATCAAGGGATAACCGGCGGCACTCATGACATGGAATCCCAGATAAAGCTTGTGGATGAAACAATAGACAGATTGTACAGGATTCATTCAACGCCTGTAGACACTTCGAAGAATGAGTTGTCTCAATTTAATCTATTAGAAACTTTTACGGGCAAGAAGAAAGATTAAGTGGCTAAGACCTTTAGAGTTCCTCGGGCAGGCTATTTGCCGTGATGGAAATATATCCTGTAATCCAGCCCTTTGCAGAATTTTTTTATCTCTTCTTCTGCTTTATCCCAATAGTCATTTTTGGAAAAGTAAATGCTCTCATAATCCTTCAATAGTCCGGGGTGTTTTTCCTTGAGCCATTTTTTAACAGAATTCCAAACCGTTCCACTGATATTCAGGTTTTCAAACATGTAAGAATCAGAACAATGCCTTGTTTCAAGGACTATCTTCTTCCAGTCAGTCAAAAACGGCAGGATGGGGCCAATGAAAACATAAGTCTCAATCCCCGCTTCTTTCAATTTTTCAAGAGCGTTGATCCTTTTCCTTATTGGAGAAGTAAGAGGCTCTATTTCTTTACGGGTTCCATCATCTAGCGTAGTAATAGTAAGGCCAACCTCACAATTCCTGAATTGTTTAAGCAGGTCAATATCCCGCAAAACCAAGTCCGATTTGGTTTGAACACATAAATTAGGCTGCAGAGGGATAAGTTTTTTTCATAGGTCATCGGTTAAGACCTCCATTTATTCATCAATCTTTCCCTGTTGACGTGCGGGTCTAGTGCTTGACTGCAATACACGTCTGCTATAAGCATGGCTGTGCGTGTTATTCCACAATACGCAAGTATTGATGTGAG
>JBDRFS010000014.1:0-14172 GCA_043818535.1 Candidatus Woesearchaeota archaeon | reverse complement strand
CCTGAAGAGCAGGATGATGGCCATAGAATCTGAGTATAACCTCCCAAATCTGAATGTGCTTTATGTCATATCTAAGGAAGTGCATGAGACTCAAGATTACTCTTCCAAGCAGTTCCCTTATGCGGATTTGGACAGCAAGCTTTGCCTTGCGGAGGAGAAGAAATGCTCTGTTGAAGATGGCCAGGTAGTGTGCAGGAGCAAGTACAGCCACTGCGTCTTGAAGCCAAAGCTTTCTGACGACAACATAGAGAAGAAAGTTGTAGCTAGCAAGGAGGAGTTCTTTTCTGCAATAAAAAGCCATGAGGGCAAGATAGACGTGCTTTACTTCTTTGGGCATGGGGATGGGAATCCAAGCCACCTTTCATTTGATTCCTTGAGGCTTCTTACGCCAAAAGCCCTTGAATCTGTTACAGAAAGCGAAAAAGCAGAGATAAGGGTAAAGTTTACTGACAAGAGCATTGCAATACTAAAAAGCTGCTTGACTCTTAAGAATCATGAAGAAAAAGAGACCATTGCAGAAGCTATTGCTTCATTCCTTGATATTCCTGTCATAGCTTCTGATAGGGATGTTGTCTCAAACTACTACAAGCTTAAGATGGAAGATGATAGCATTGTTCTCAAGCCGGCATCCCATCTAGGGGGATGGAAAATAGTTTATCCCCAAAAACAGCCTTGAAAACAGCGAATGCTTTATAAATGTCTTATGAGATAACACTATTAAAATGCTGAAGACGGCTAAATATCTTGCATTTACGGCAGTTCTTGGTTTTGCAGCATGCAGTGATATTCCGGATTCAATATGTGATTCAGTATCAGGACCAAGCATTGAGGCAGAGTTTTGCAATAAAGGCTTTGACCTTATCCCTTTTAAGATGAAAAGCAGGGCCCAGGATGGCCAAGAGACAGATACCTCAGCAATAATAGCTAAGAGCAAGGATCAGTTTCCTTCTAGGAACTATGTTAGGGCCATGCTTGAGGACTTTAAGGGCAACAAGGGCGTTTACAGGGACATTGAGAGGGAAAGCATGGCAGAAGAGCTTATTGAGGGCTTCTGGGCTGATATAAGCAAAAACATGGGCAAGGGCTCTACTACTAAGGAAAAGGAGTATATTACTCCTGAGCCTGACAGCCTTAATGGCAAGGTAACCAAGTTTTTGTGCTGTGATTTGAGGGGCAAGTCTGTGGGGGAGTGCATCGAAGACTGCTTTGACCGGAACTCCAATCAGACGCTTTCAGAGTTCATAGGCTCTGATGACGGGAAGTATTACGGGGACTGTGATGACTTTTCCATGGCAATGCAGACTGCTTATGAGCTGTCATTGGAAATTGCGGAAAAGAGGGCTAAGGATGATAATTTTTGGGGGACTCTGGCTGATGGCCTCCATAACAGGCCGATGTACATTGCGAATCTGAAAGACTTAAAGTCCAATAATGGGCATTCTATGAACATTTGGTTCAAGAAAAATGACTCGAGCATAAATTTGATAGAGCCTCAGAATTATCTTGAAGATTCCAATCTGTCCATTGAGGAGAGCGGAATTTTTATAGATCAGTGGAACACAATTTTCAAGGTTCTGGGCATTTGTAATTCAGCTGGCTGCTATGTAATTTCTAAGCAGTAGGCGTACAGGGTTTCATATTTTTCTTGAAAGTATATTCAGAAGCTGGCTTGGCTGGCAGGGCGGCTGATTATGGCTTTTAAGGTGTTCCAGCCATTCCGGGCCCATTCTTCCCAAAAATAGTTTCCCTCCCAATAGGGAAAGATTCACGTATTATTTCCCTCCCAATAGGGAAAGATTTATATATTATTCCCTCCCTATAACTAGCATGGATAAAGGGCGAATAAGGAACTATTTGGCGGACTTTCAGGAAAGGGGATTTACTAATGTAATTAAGAGGGATACATCACTTAAGCCTTCAAAAAAAATCCAGACAGTGGTTGGAGCGAGGAGGGTTGGCAAGACATTTCTCTTGTTTAATAAGATTAAGGAGCTGGAGCAGTCCGGAGTACCAAGAAAGCAGATTATATACCTCAATTTTGAAAGCCCGGCCTTAAATGAGATAACATTCAAGGAGATAAAAGACATCCTGGAGATTCATTGGTCGATGCATCCTGGAGTGATAAAAAAGGAGACATTCATGTTTATAGATGAGCCTCAGTCGATTAAGAAATGGGAGCTTGCAGTGAGGGAGCTGTCTGAGGAATATTCTGTTAAGATATTTATAACGGGCTCATCATCTAAGTTATTAAGCCGGGAAATTGCAACTTCTTTGCGGGGGCAGGGCAATAACAACCTGCCTGCTTCCGCTTTCCTTCAGGGAGTTTCTTAGGTTTAAGGGATTTGAAGTAAGTGTACTGAGTACTGCAGCAAAAGCAAGGATTATGAGCTATTTGGAAGAATTCCTCAAGTTCGGCAGCTATCCTGAAGTTGCGCTAGAAAAGGATGAAAATGAGAAGCTGAAAATATTGAGGGATTATTTGGACCTTACTGTTTACAAGGACATTATCGAGCGTCATGGAATAAAGAACACTTCAACAATAAAATGGCTGATGAATTCTATGGTGAAGTCTGTTGCCAAGGAGGCCAGCCTGAACAAGCTGTTTCTTGCGTTGAAGTCACAGGGGCAAAAGTTAAGCAAGAATACGGTTTATGGCTACTTCAGCATACTTGAGGACTCCTTTTTTGTGTTTGCATTAAGGAAGTTTGGCCATTCGTACAAGGGGGAGGGGCTGTCCTTGCCCAAGATTTACCTTGATGACATAGGGTTCTTGAGCCTTTTCTCTATTGAAGACTATGGGAGAAGGATGGAAAACGCCGTTTTTTTGCATCTTCTAAGGCAGAAGATTAACAGCCCGTTGATGGCTATTAACTATTGGAGGGCTAATGGTGGCGGGGAAGTTGACTTTGTGGTAAGGAAGGGGAGGAAAATCAAGCAGCTGATTCAAGCCTGCTATGATCTTTCTGATGAAAGCACGAAAGAGAGGGAAGTTAAGTCCTTGCTGTCTGCCATGGATGCCTTTAGTTTAAAAGAAGGGACAATAATAACCTATGATGAGGAAGGCATTGAGGAATATGGGAAGAAAAAGATTAAGCTTGTCCCGTTATGGGAGCTTTTGCTTTCCTGAATCCTTTTTGGTTAAGCAGTAGGCGTACAAGGTCTCAAAGAAGATGTGCTTTTCTTCCAGTATCTTGAAGGAGTAGCCCTCTTTTTTCATTATGGATTCTATGTCGCCTGTCATTGAGCTGAACACCATTAGTATCTTGCCGTCCTTTTTAAGGAAATGCTTGGCATCTTTTAGGAATCTTTCTATTATCTCATGGCCTTCTTTTCCTCCTTTTGTGGCAAGCCTGGAGTCCTCGCTCTCGTCAGGGTCTTCCGGGAGGTATGGCGGGTTGAATATGATTAAGTCAAACTTGCCTCCTATGTTTTCAAACAGGTCAGAGACTATCGCCTTTATCCCAAGCTTTTGAACTTCTTTTACAGCTTCCGGGTTTATGTCTGCTGCTATTACTTCAGCCTTTTTTGCTGCAATTGCGAGAATGCCTGAGCCTGTGCCCATGTCCAGGACTCTTCCTTTTGCGTATTTCCTCACGTGCTTTTCTAAAAGAAATGAGTCTTCCCTTGGCTCGTATATCATTTTACTGCCCTGAAGTATTCCTTGACTCTTCCAAGGATTGATTTGAGGTAATACTTTTCTATCTTCTCTTCGAATATTGTGATGAGCTCCTCATTTTCTGTTATCCTGTACTTGTTTTCTGTCTTCTCTATCAGGAAGAGGTCTTTTAATCTTTTTAATTGCCTTCTGATGTTTGATGGTGCTATTCCCAGTAATGGGAGCTTTGCCTTTTTTCTCAGCTCAATTACTTTTTTTGGAATGTCATCTGCTTCTATTTCCTTTTCGTCAAGTATTGACTGGAAGACGTCTACTATTACGTCTCTTGAGTCTCCTGGCTGGAGGAGCCCTATTGAGAGGCATAATTTCCTTATTAGGTCTCTCCTGTTTGTGGAGTAGGGCTTTTCGTATTTCCTCAAGGTTATTTCTGCGAGCGGGGTGTCTTTTGCTACTTTTGGCATAGGGTAGGGGTAAGTCTTATTTGTATATATAGTTTGCTTATTTTTTTGGAAGCTTGTGTTGCTGCTTTTTTTTGCGTGGGAGGCTCTGCTTGGAATCAAAAGTTTCAGAGCTTTCCAAGATTACAACAGAAAGTAAAGCGGGCTTCTGAAAGCTATATTTCCTCAAGAACATTCTTCTTACTGAACTTCACATTATTCTTCTTTAGAAACTCCTCAAACTCAATAGAATTCCTTATTGGAATCTTAATCGCCCCACTTGCCATCCTCTCACCATCAAGGATTTTAATTAATCCTTCATCTCCCCTGCCAGCCAGTATATAATTGAACTTTACCTTTTGGGAATGGCTCATCTCAGAGATTGAGTAACAGAAAATTGAAAATGCTTTAAACCCAAGAGTCTCTGAAAATCCTTTTTCTCTAAAAACGCTGTAGCCTTCCAGCATTATCCCTGTCCGTGCCATAAACTCTGGAGCAAAAAGGTCTTTTAGTAGAATCTGCTTGGCATCAATCTTGATGCTAGAAATATCTCTTATCCTACTTTTAATGGACTGTAGCTCTCCCAGCCTTTCCTTCAATGTCCCAGAATTAAAAACTACAATTACATCAATATCATTTGGCTTAGTCTTCCCCTTCATCAAAGAGCCGTAAATAATAATATCGAATACATTGCCCTTTTCAGATTTCAGCTTTTTCTTTAATTCTTCCAATATCATCCTTAAGCAGTTCCGCAGTTTCCTTGTCAATCTTCTTTGTATAACTGTCCTGATAGAATGAAAAATCAGTATCCACAATCTCATATATTTCAGGGTATTTCTTTTCAAGTACCCTAAAACGCTCTGAATGCGACTTGGGTACAAAACCCTCTTTCTTCAATATAAACAAATCACACAGGGCAGCCATCGCTTTAAAGAAAAGAGTTGCAGCACTGTTGTACTTCTCCCTCTTTAATGATTCAATCCCCTGATTGTAATACTCTTCAAAATTGCCTTGCAGTATTTCTTCTCTTTCATCCAATTCTCTCTCGCCTTCTTCTTTTTCGCCCATGTTGTATTATATAACGCATAACACATATTTAAGCTTTTCTGTTGTCTAGTACAATTGTGTTGTACTGTACACCTTTTGAGGCAATATCTTCTTTTTCTGTTGTAGCATTAATGTGGGTTGGTTGGAGGGAGCAATCTAAAAGTTTCAGAGCTTTCCACGGAGTTATTGCAAATAATTTCGAGCTGCTTACTTCTTCTTTAAAAGAACAACCACCATTTCCCACTCTTTGAAGAATTGTTGGCAGCCGCAATAACTGCTTCTTCTGCGTTTTCGCAGCCATTCTTCCCACCACTTAACGATATATCGTTAGGATAAGCCAATTATTTAACGATATAACCGAAAGGCTTAAAAACAACAAATTCTTAACAAAATCATGCTAGAGGAGTCAAAGATTCGGGAGATTTTGGGCCAATGGAAAGCCTTCTGGAAAAAGGAAATTATACACCGCGAAATCGCCGACAAAATATCAAAGAGCATAAGCAAGGAAATTATAGACCTAGTCGGTGTCAGGAGGAGCGGCAAGTCAACAACACTAGCCCTCATAATAAAAAAACTCAAGCTTGATGAAGAAGATGTCCTTTACGTCAACTTTGAGGATCCTGCCTTTGTCAATTATTATGGGCTAGAGCTTCTTGACAAGATATGGGAAGCCTATAACATAGAAGTCAACCCAAAGAAAAAGCCCTATCTCTTTTTTGATGAAATACAAGTGATTCCTCGCTGGGAGAAGTGGGTAAGGAAGATAAGGGACCTTGAGCTAGCCCATGTCTTTGTAACCGGGTCCTCTTCTAAGCTGCTAAGCAAAGAGTTTGGCACGGCGCTTACCGGGAGGCACCTCTCGTTTACAGTTTATCCCTTAAGCTTTGGGGAGTACATACGATTTAAGGGTTTGAAAATACCAAAACCCCTGCATGAAAAAAAAGTCGCCCTTAAGAGGGCCCTGAAAAGCTACCTGATAGGGGGTGGCTTTCCAGAAGTGACACTAACAGGGAACCAAGACCTTCTCAAGGACTATTTCGAAGACATCCTGTATAAGGATATAGTCTTAAGACACGAGATTAGGGATGTGAATTCACTCCGGAAGTTGGCAAATTTCTGCATGACAAACATTTCAAGCCCCATCACATACAATTCTATTAAAAAACAGTATGGCCTGTCCCTAGACTCCGTAAGGAGTTACCTTTCATATATGGAAGAGGCATTCTTGTTGTTTCTAGTGCCAGTCTTCTCCTATTCGCTTAAGGTTCAGGAGTTCTCTCCAAAAAAGGTTTATTGTATAGATAATGGGTTAAGGAATGCTGTTTCATTCAAGTTTTCTAAGGATGAGGGGAAGCTTGCGGAAAACCTGGTCTTTTTGGAACTCAAGAGAAGGGGGAAGGAAGTGTATTATTGGAAGGGGAAGAACGAAGTGGATTTTGTATTAAATGAGAGAGGAGGTTCGCTTGTTGCAATAAATGTTACCTACAGCGATAATATTGAAAAGAGGGAACTCGACTCCCTAAAGGAGTTCAAGGATAAGTTCACTAATAAAGCAGGAAGGCTTATTCTGCTTACAAAGGATTTGGAGAAGAAGGAAGGATGCATAGAGTTCATACCGCTATGGAAATGGCTTTCGGAAGGGGAGGCTTGAGAGGCATGTCAAGGTTGGAGAAGGGAGCAACCTCAAAGCTTCAGGGCTTTCCACGGCGTTACTGCGGAAAAGTTCAGGCTGCTTACTTTTTCTTTAAAAGAACAACCACCACTTTCCACTCTTTGAAGAATTGTTAGAAGCCGCAATAACTGTTTCTTCTGCATCGCGGCCATTCTTCCTGCAACTTAACGATATATCGTTAGGATAAGCCAAGTATTTAACGATATAACCGAAAGGCTTAATGTTAAGAAGTTGTTGCTTTTATACTCACCTTTCTTGCCATAAAAGCCCTGTCAGCATTGAAGCTTTCTATAAGGCCATTGCTGTCAAGCCTTATCTCAGGGTTTTCCATCTTCATAGTCTGAGCCTTTGGAACGTAAATCTCCCCCCTTTTCTCTAAATCTATCCTTGCCACCTTCCCCTGAAGCACGAAATTGATAGGCTCAATTCTCCCCTTTGAAGCAGAGTACATGAAGTTAAGCAGCCCTGTAAGAAGGTCAGAAGGAGTTTCCTTAAATCCAGTAAAGCGCTTTGTTTCTTTCCTTCTGCCCTTCCAGAGAGAATAATCCACAGCCACAAGCTTCCCATCAGAATATTCATAGCCCTCTTCCGACCTGTAAGAGAAAATCCTCAGGTCAAGCTCATCCCAGCACCTTAGCGTAAAAAGCCTATCCTCACTAATCTTGCCTTCAGTGTGGTAGTTGTAGCTGAAAGGGAAATTATCTGCCTCAATCAAGCCCCTAAACCTGTCCTTGCCATGCACTTCAATCTTTGCAATGGCATCCATGCTGAACTTAAGGCCCAAGCTAAAGCATAAATTGTACTGCTGCTCCATCCCATCAATAAACTTCTCAATCATTGTATCTGTGAAATTCAAACACTTTATAAATATTTGCTAAAGCTTTATAAAACTTCATCACTTCATTTCCCCTATGAGATTTGCACACATTGCTGACTGCCACATAGGAGGCTGGAACGAGCCCAAGATGAAGGAGCTGGGCATTGAAGCATTCAGCAAGGCAGTAAGCATCTGCATAGAACAAAAGCTTGATTTCGTGCTTATAGCAGGCGACCTCTTCAACACAGCCCTGCCGCAGATAGAGCTGATAAAGGAGGCAACAGCAGAGCTGAAAAAGCTAAAAGACAACAATATCCCTGTGTACATTGTTGCAGGATCCCATGACTTCTCCCCTTCAGGAAAGACAATGCTTGACGTATTGGAAAAGGCAGGGCTGCTAATCAATGTATCCAAGCTTGAAAACAACAGGCTTGAGTTCACAACAGACAAGACAGGAGCCAAGATCACAGGGATGCCCGGAAAGAAAGGCGGCCTTGAAAAAGCAGACTACGAGAATTTAGACAAGGCTAACCTTGAAAAAGAAACAGGGTTCAAGATATTCATGTTCCATACTGCAATAGAAGAATTTAAGCCAGCAGAAATGAAAGAGATGAACGCCCAGCCCTCTTCAAGCCTGCCAAAAAACTTCAGCTACTATGCAGGAGGCCACGTCCACTACATATTCAGGACAAAATACAACGGAGGCCTCCTAACCTTTCCAGGAGCTCTGTACCCCAACAACTTCAAGGAAATGGAGCAATACAGGCATGGCGGATTTTACATAGTGGATGAAAAGCTGGACTGCACATACGTCCCAGTAATAGTAAAGGAAGTAGCAGCATTAGCCATAGACGTCTCCAAAAAATCCCCTGAAGAAGCTTACGCAATAATAAAAGAAAAGGTTCAGGCAGAACAAACAGAAGATAAAATCATACTCTTAAGGGTAACAGGGACTTTGGCTTCAGGAAAAGCGTCAGACATAGACTTCAAGAGCATTTTTTCAACTTTAGACAGCTCCTATTTCATAATGAAGAACACCTCAGCCTTGTCATCGCCCGAAGCAAAGGAATTTGAGGTAAAGTCAGGGACAATAGAGGAGATTGAGTCAGAACTGATGACAGAATTCTCAGACAAGACAGAGCTTGCAAAAGCCCTAATGTCTGTTTTAGAGAGAGAGAAGGCAGAAGGGGAAAAGGCTTCTGACTACGAAAAGAGGATACTTTCAGAAGCCATGAAACTTCTCAAGAACTTCCACGCAAAAGAATAGCCACAATGCAGGCTTCTAAATAATAGTGTACTTTGTTGCAATAAGTCCCCACTCAACAAACAGGAAAAACAATGCCATTATAAGGAGGAAGACAGAAACATCCCTGCTCATCGGCCTCATCCTTATCTCAGAAATATCACCAAAGGCATTAATAAGCTCTTTTGAGGAAGTTGGCCTGAAATACTGCCCCCCAGTCTCGGCAGCAATCTTCTGCAGCGTGCTTTCGTCCAGCTTAAACGCGGCTTCCATGCCAGATATCTTCCCGCCTTCAACAGTCCCGAGCCCTATTGTGTGCACTACTATGTTCTCCTTCCTTGCATAGGCAATGGCATCATCAACAGGTATCCCCACATTGTCCTGCCCGTCTGTAATAAGCACTATAACCCCTGGCTTTTCCCCTTGCATCAGGTTTGCGGACGTTATAATAGCCTGCCCAATGTCTGTCCCTCCGAGCGTGCTTGTCTCTATATTATTTATAGCGTCCATTATTTCATTAAGGTCAGAAGTAAGAGTGTTCTCTATGAAGCTTGCGCCTGAGAACGTGATGAGCCCTATCCTTATCTCTCCGGCAAGTGACTCAATGAACATTACGGCAGAAGCCTTTGCAGACTCTATCCTGTTAGGCACATAGTCTTCGGCCAGCATGCTGCTTGAGGAGTCAATCGCAAGCACAAGGTCATACTTTGAGCTGCTGCCCGTGTACCATAGCACAGTGCCGCTTACGGCCAGTATCAGGAAAGTTATAGTTGCTGCCCTCATTAGCAGGAGTATGACGTTCTTGCTCACAACCTTCTCTCCAGTAACCCTTCTTATTGCCTCGAAATTCGCAAATTTCAGGGCCTGCTTACGGCCATATTTCAGGCTGTAGAAATGGACAAATACTAGCAGGGGCACTATCCCGAGCATCCAGAGATAGTGGGCCTTGGTGAAAGCAACGCTTATCATTTCATCTTCAGCCTCCTCATGGTAAAGAAGTTGAATACAACCCTTATAAAATCTTCGTCTGTGAGGGTTTCAAGGTAGTCAATGTTTGTCTCCTTAAAAAACCTGAAGAGCTGGGCGTCCTGCCTGTGGGTATAGGCTGCGTACCTTTGCTTTAGCAGGCTAGAGTCTATGAGCAGCCTTTGGCCGGTTGAAGGGTCTTGGAGCAGAACCTCATTGACATCATGCGGGAGATACTTGTCCCTAGGATCCCTTACTACTATACAGAACAGGTCGAACTTGCTCCTTAGCAGCTTAAGGTTCCGTTGCCACAAGGGCCCTGTCATGCCGTAGAAGTCAGATATGAGGATGACTACGCTGTTCTTCCTCTTTATGAAGTTCAGGGCAAACTCTGATGCGTAAGCAATGTTATAGCCGCCGCCATAGATATCCGGGTTTATGATGTGCCTTGCAAGGTTGTGGAACTGCCTGACGCCTTTTGCAGCCTTAATTGGATTTAGCACCGTGTCAGAGAATGTGAGAAGCCCGACAGAGTCTCCAGTTGAGAGGATTATGTAAGCCATGGCCAGTGCAAGCTCTGCGCTGTACTCGTTCTTCAGCTTCACAGTGGAGCCGAAGACCATCTTCTGGCTCACGTCTACCATAAGGTAAACTTCAAGCTCCTTGACCTGCCTGTATTTTCTAATCAGGATCTGCTTTGTCCTTGCGCTGGCTTTCCAGTCTATTGCGCTTGCGTCTATGTCAGGAGAATACTCCTTATAGCCGTCAAACTCCAATCCTGCGCCCTTGAACACGCTTATGTATTCGCCAAGCGTCTTTGTTTTTATTATCCTTTTTGTGAGGGCCTCGATCTTCTTTATAAGAGGAGTAATCTCAACATTCAGCTTTCTTTCTTGCTCGTTTTCCCTGGCCATCTTAAGGGACCGGCACTCTAGATAGAAGGTCCTTGATTATCATCTCAGGCGTTATGCTCTCTGCCTCAGCCTCGTAACTGAGAAGAAGCCTGTGCCTTAGCACATCATAGGCAACCTCTTTCACAAGCTGCGGCGTGACATAGGTTTTCCCATTTATCATTGCCTCTGTCTTGCTGGAGATGAAAAGCCCTATAGACGCCCTTGGCGAGCCGCCGTACTCAATATACTTGCTGTATCGCAGGTTGTATTTGGAGGGGCTCCTAGTGGCATCCACAATCCTTACTATGTAATCTTCTATGTCGGGTGAAAGGTATATGCTGTGCACAAACTTCTGCATGTCAATTATCAGCTTTGGCGTTATTGCTGCCTTTAAGTCATATTCCTCAAACTTTCTCAATGTCATATTGGTCTTGAGTATCTTCTTTTCATCATCCATCTTGGGGTATCCCATGTTCAGCTTGAAGAGGAACCTGTCAACCTGGGCTTCAGGCAGCCTGTACGTACCTTCCTGCTCTATTGGGTTTTGTGTTGCCATGACAAAGAATGGGTTAAGCATTGGGAATGTTTCCTTGCCTATGGTTGCCTGCTTTTCCTGCATTGCTTCCAGTAAGGCTGACTGTGTCTTTGGCGGGGCCCTGTTAATCTCGTCTGCAAGCACGAAGTTTGCGAAAATCGGGCCCTTTAACGTGAAAAAGCCCTTCCCTTCCTGGTAGCTTTGGATGCCCGTTATGTCTGTCGGCAATAAGTCTACAGTGAACTGTATCCTGCTGAACTGGCAGCCGGTGGCCTTTGCAATTGCCCTTACCAGCAATGTCTTTGCTATTCCAGGAATGCCCTCGACAAGCACGTGGCCATTGGCTATTAGCCCGCGGATGAAGCCAGTAACGACTTTCTCCTGCCCAATTACCACTTTTGCAACCTCTGTCCTTATCGAGGTAACCTTCTCATGATAGAACTTAACCTTTTTTACGTCAACCTTTGCATTTCCCATAAGTATCACCTTGTCCTTTTGACTATTTATATTTTGCCATTCTACTTTAATGGGGCAGCATACGAGCGCCTCTTAAAGTAGTACATAAGCAGCATCATTATAAGGAGGAGGGCGGAAACTTCCAGTATAATTGTCTTGTAATATCTCTTGAAAAACCCAGGCTGCTTTATCTCTGTCTTTTGCCCTCTTTCTTGTGAAATGAAATCCTTGCAGCCCTGGTTGGCCTGGTGGAGAAGCTCCAGTGCCCTGTCAAACTGCCTTAGCTCGAGAAGCCTTTCTGCCTCGTCTATAAGCTCGCTTAGTTCCATGCATTCAGGGTTCTGGAGGAATAAGTCACGGGTGAACTGTATCTGCTCCCTTATCTGGGTTATCAGGGCGGCATCCCTTTCCCTCACGTCAACTATTATCTCAGCTTCCTCGTGCAGTATTGGGTCTTCTGAGTCTGCCTCAAGCTTTACCGTATACCTTGCAGGAAGGAGCAGCCCTGCCTTGATCTCCAGCTGCGTGCTAACCTTCCCCCCAACAGGAATCCCTGTGAAGTTCATGTCGTCAAGCCTTAGGAAAATCTCGCTCTCATTGGTCATTGCCTGAAGCATTATTTTTGTTATTGGGATCTCGCC
This sequence comes from Candidatus Woesearchaeota archaeon, assembly GCA_043818535.1. Lineage (GTDB taxonomy): Archaea > Nanobdellota > Nanobdellia > SCGC-AAA011-G17 > GW2011-AR17 > JBDRFS01. Next base: position 1,849 of record JBDRFS010000014.1, on the reverse strand, counting down.
AGTGTTGTTGATTATCACAGGCACAAGCGTTGTTCCCATGGGCTCTAATGAGATCAGGGCTGGCACTATAAGGCTCATTGCCGCAATCTGCGTCTTGAAGGATGTGGAGGTTGATGAGGAGGATGAAGTCTGCACGACTACCTGCGGCGTGGACTGCGCTTCGTATACTGTGAGGTAAAACACATTTGAGTCTGTGGTGTAGTTGCCGTCATCTGCGGCTATGACTATCTGGCTGGCGCCGTACCAGTCAGCAGCAGGGGTAAAAAACAGGCCTGAGCTTCCGTTTAATGTTATTGTCATATATTCTATTTCTGGGCTCTTGAGGACAATGTCATCAAAGAAGGCGCGAGTTGAAGAGGTGTAAAGCCCTGCCCTCCCCGGCCCAACCAATAAGGTGGAGTTCTGCCTGAAGGCATGCTCATAAGTAGTGCCGTTTGGTGAAATGTAGACGTCAGACTGGTTTTCTGAAACTATGACCTTAATCCAGTAGCTTGTGTTTAGGCTGAAATTGTATGAGTATGAGTTATTGGAGGATATTATTGAGCCGTTTAGCTTCTCATACCAATAGGTCTTGTTGTCAGTTGCGTTAAGCAGTGCGAACAGCGCAGTAGAGCAGTTGGCATCCTCTGCCAGGTAGCACAGCCCGGCTGCCCCTGAATCAAACAGCTTTATCCTTGCAGTGAATGCTGTAATGTTCGTTGCGTCACTGAAGTTTGCATACGTGTTTACTGCTTCCACTGTGGAGTTGCTCTGGTTGAAGACAAAGTCATTGCTGGCATTAAAGATTGTCCAGTTTCCAGACTCCATTCCCCATGAGTTATATGTCATGGTTAGGTTTATGCTGTGGAAGGATTCGTTTATTGCATAGTAATACCATGTGTAGGTAAGGTTGTCTTCATCAAGGTCAGAGAAATAGGATGACAGGTTTATGCTCTCTACCCTGTTCTGGAACCAGCCGGCAGTATGGTTTGCTATAGGGCCGTCAAATACTGGCGGGGCATTCGTGTGGTTTATTGTTATGTTCCAATAATAGCTCCTTGTCCTGTTCACGCGGTCGTTAAGGTAGAGCGTGAGGTTTAGCACTCCTTCTTCATAGAATGTCACAAACCTGCTGAATGAATCCGCGACCGCCCTGTCCCCTGTGGAGTTTATAGTCCCGTTCCAGTACCAGTTGTAGGTGAAGTCATCACCTTCGGCATCTTTGCAGTCTGTCATGAATGTTCCAGTAGACTCGTTTTCCAGCATACTGAACTCCATTTCCGGCCATAATAAATCCCTATCAAAATTAGACAGGTCACTGCAGCTTGGGGCAGTGTTGTTATAGACCGAGATGTTGAGGAGAATCGAAGAGTTGGAGTTAAGGTCTGAGGCAGTGATGTTTATCCAGTGCGTGCCGACATGGCTTTCATTTGCAGTGAAGCTTATAATCCCTGTGCTTATGTTGATTTCAAAAAGCGAGCTGTTGTCATAGTAGTATATCGTATCATTCTCCTCATCAGTTGCATTTACGTTAAGCGTAAACACCATGAAAGTGTAGGCTATCTGCCCGGATATTGAAGACAGGTTGGGCGGGTCATTGCGCTGTATCACGCTGAAGTTGATTAATGTGGTGACATTGTCATACCCGTCGCTTACTGTTATGTTGATTGTGTAGTTTCCAACTTCGCTTTGTGAAGGCGTAAAGTTGACAGTGGTCTCAGCAACCCCACCGACAACTGTTATGTTGCTGCTGTTCATGGCAAACCAGGTGTAGTTGGCTGTAAAGATAAGGCCTGCTCCGGCATCCTCGTCTGTTGCGTTTATGGTGCAGGTGAATAGTGTGTCTTCCGTGGCATTCTCCTCATTGCCG
>JBDRFS010000013.1:0-18830 GCA_043818535.1 Candidatus Woesearchaeota archaeon | reverse complement strand
TTATGTAGTCAGCATCCCTTGGCTTAACAGATGAGTCAAGCGGTATCATGAATTTTTCCTTGTCAATGCCAAGCTGCTTTGCAGACTTGTCAATCTCATCAAAGATGTCCCTCAAGAAATTAATGTACTCGCCTTCCTTCTCATCCAGCTTATAGATTTCGCATCCCACATAATCAAGGTTTACAGACTTTATGCCCTGTTCAGAAAGCATCTCGTTCACTGTGGCGCCCAAGCTGAAGCCAAAGCCGTTGTGGTCTGCTCCTGCATACACCACAATTCTGGCCTTTGGATTTTCCTCAAGCGTCTTAATGATTATGTCTGTCCAGTTCCTGTTCCTGGCCTCAAGAGTTGAAAAGACTTGCCAGTCAGTTATGCTGCCCCCCAGGTCAAGGTCAATGCCCAGAGTCTTTATGCCGTTCTTCTTGGCAACAACCACCATGGAAACATCCTGCTTTATGTCACCAAGCATAACCCTGGAAAGCAGGCCCTCAAGCTTTTCCCTTTTAACTTTTCCCTTGTAGAACTTGTCAATTATGGGCTGTTCAATATCATAAAACACTTCTAAGGCAAGATGCGTCATGCCCATCTTCCTGAACTCTGGCAGCATGTTTATAAGCTCATTCTTTGGGGAGCGGTGAGTGTGCTTTTCCCCAAGTATCATTACAGGAATGTCAGAAGGCCAGATCTTGCTGTAATCCACTTCCTGCCTGTGGTATTTGACATAAGAAAGCACATCTGTATAAGCTACATCTGCATTAAGTCCCTTTACATGGACAAGCTCTTTCGGCTTAGTCTTAATTTGGGGAAATACCTGGACTGTTACTTCTTCAGCCTTGTATGCCTCCTGCTCATTGCAGCTGGCTGTTGCAGTGCAAAAAGCAGAGCTGAAAATAAGTGCTGCTAAAGTCCAACCTCTTTTTCGCATAGGATTATATTGGCATTAATGATTTATAAGATTTTCTCAATTTCTTTTTTTATGGCAGCCTGCGCTTCTTCTCTTGTTGGTGAAGAAAGCCTTGCAGCAACAGGAGGTGCAATGCTTGCACATGCAGGTGGCCGGCCTGAGGACTTCCACGCCAACAGACCCAAAAGCGCAGGCTTCCAGCTATTATGATTCACAAGCTGGCAGTTCCCTCATGGAAAACCTTAAAAACCATCCTCCTTTAACTCTAAAGCATGGTACTTCACATCTACAACTCATTAACAAGAAAAAAAGAGCCTTTCACCTCTGTCAGAGAGGACTATGTCAGGATGTACAACTGCGGGCCTACGGTTTACAGCTATGTGCACATAGGAAACTTAAGGTCGTTTCTTGTTGCAGACCTTTTACGCAGATTCCTTGAATTCAAAAGAAAGAAAGTATTGCAAGTGATGAACATTACAGATGTTGGCCATATGTTCCATGACGAAGATGTTGGCGAAGACAAGATGGAAGCTGCTGCAAAGAAGGAAGGAAAGGATCCAAAGGAGATAGCAAAGTTTTACACAGAAAAGTTCTTTGAGGACATAGATAATGTCAACATCCAGCATGCTGAGTACTACCCAAAGGCTACTGACCACGTAAAAGAGATAATACTGCTGATAGAAGCGTTGATAAAGAACGGCCATGTCTATGAGGCGGATGACGGGCTGTATTATGATATTTCAACGTTCAAGGATTATGGCAAGCTTTCCGGCAACACTATTGAGCAGCTGCAGGCAGGAAAAAGGGTTGAGGCAAGGGAAAGCAAGAAATCCCCTTATGATTTTGCCCTTTGGATTAAGGACCCAAGGCACATAATGCAGTGGGAAAGCCCTTTTGGAAAAGGCTACCCAGGATGGCACATTGAGTGCAGTGCAATGAGCATGAAGTACCTTTCAGAGGCGTTTGAACATGGGAAATTTGAGCCTCAATTGTTTGAGACAATAGACATACATACTGGCGGGGAAGACAACAAGTTCCCCCATCATGAGTGCGAGATAGCGCAGAGCGAAGGCGCCACAAAGAAGCAGTTCATAAAGTACTGGCTCCATGTGAAGCATCTTATTGTCAATGGGGAGAAGATGAGCAAGTCTTTAGGGAACTTCTATACATTAAGGGATGTTTTAGACAAGGGGCATGATGCATTGGCAGTAAGGCTGCAATTAATATCCACGCATTACAGGCAGCAGCTTAACTTCACTTTTGAAGGCGTAACAGAAGCCAAGCAGACTATTGAGCGTTTTAGAGACTTCATGGCAAGGCTTAAAGACTGCAAGGAAGGAGACCTTAATCCCAAAGTAGAAGGCATATGCGCTTCTGCTGCCTCAAAGTTTGAAGAAGCTTTAGATGATGACCTTAACGTGTCTGCCGCTTTGGCAGCAGTATTTGATTTAATGCACGACATAAACAAGTTAGAGCTGTCTGCAAAAGATGCCGCATTAGCCTATGACACAATGCTAAGGTTTGATTCTGTTTTAGGATTGGATTTAGAGCCCAAGGAAGAGGAGATAAGCGACGAGGCAAAGAAGCTTATAACTCAAAGGGAAGATGCCAGGCTAAAGAAAGACTGGAAAAGGTCTGACGAGCTAAGGGACAAGCTTAAGGCTCTTGGAATCGAAGTTAAAGACACCAAAGACGGGGTTAAGTGGAAGAAGATTTCTTAAGATGATAAAAGCCACAAAATACTTCTCTTACAGCACAGGAAGCATTCCTAAAGGGTGTAAGTTGTGTGTTCAAGGAAAGAAGTTAGTTCTTTTCATTACTGGAATCTGCTCAAGAAGATGCATTTACTGCCCAATATCTGATTTAAAGAAAAACAAGGATGTTGTTTATGCAAATGAGTGGCCAGTTTCTAAACTTCAAGAAGTAATAGCAGAAGCAAAGCTGTGCAGGAGTGCTGGAGCAGGAATTACTGGAGGAGACCCTTTAGCAAGGCTTTCCAGGACATTAAAGGCAATTAAAATGCTAAAAAAGGCATTTAAGGATTTCCACATCCATCTCTACACCCCATTAACATTAGTAACAGAAGGAAAGATTAAGATGCTGGAGAAGGCTGGACTGGATGAGATAAGGTTCCATCCTGACTTAGATGATGATAAGTTGTGGCAGAAACTTTCAATTAAAACAAGAATTCCTAAAGGCGTTGAGATTCCTGTTGTTCCTGGAAAAGAGAAGCAGATTAAGAAGCTAATAGATTTCTTAAAAGATAAGGTTGATTTCCTTAACCTGAATGAGTTGGAGATTTCTGACACTAACAGCAATAAGTTGTCAGAATTAGGCTTTAGGACAAAAGACAATATTTCTTATGCAATTAAAGGCAGTGACTCCTTAGCTAAGAGATTATTGAAGTATTGTGATAAATTAGGAATAAGCACACATTATTGCACTGTAAAGTTGAAAGATGCGGTGCAGTTAGTGAACAGGATTAAGAGAAGGGCAAAGAATGTTAAGAAGCCTTATGACAGGCTTACAAGAGAATCAACCCTAATTAGGGGAGCCATTTACCTTAAGGACCCTTCTTTTGGCTATGTAAGATGGGCAAGGACAACTAAAGAGAAGAAAAAGTATCTTAAGAAGCTTGGGCTGCTGCGCTTGAGGCTAATTAAGGCTTACAATATCCCTAAAGACATGATAGAAGTTGAGCCAGTTAAACTGAGATTATTGACTTCCGCGGCTATAGTGCGGAAAATCCAGGCTGCTAAATACTTCAAGTATATTGTAGAAGACCTTCCAACGTATGACCAGTTTGAGATAGAAAGCGAGGAGATCTAGGCAGTTTTCTTTCAAGACAGCAACTCGTCCTGTTACTAAAGAGATTAAAGAAAGTATTAGGCTGTAGCCAGACTCTTATATTGGGCTGTTATGTTTCCAATACTTAAACCCTTCCAAACCTAATTTCCCTTCCAACCCAAGCTTTATTCCAAGAGGCTTTGAAATATTACTCCGACCAGTGCTCGTACAATCAATAAGAAGAATTAAGCCATATTGTCCACAATGGTAAATTGAAACTTCTCTTTCTGGATTTAAAGCCCTAGTCTCTTGTGGAGGAGTTTTTATTATAATCCAGCTTGCCCTAACTCCAAAATTTGTCCCCAATCTAATTGTATTTTCAACAATTTCATCAGCACCATCATCAGTATCAAAAAGCTCCTGAATAAATCTTAAATCTTCATACTTATAAGGTCTTACTTTTAGAGAAGATTTATACTCATCCTCTTCATAAGGTATCATAATTCTATTTCCCCCCTTGGGCTTGACAATTTTACCATTATGATTTTGTACAATCTCACCATCCAAGCTTTTTCTATCAAAAAATACTCTTGTACTTGTTTGGATTGTGCTTTCATTCAGAAAATCCCGTATTTCCCAAATAAGCTCTTCATCATCACTTTTAGCAATAGCATAATAGTGAGCCATAGAAGCTATTGCTTTACCTGCCCTATTATAATCTTCTATATACTTATCCTGTCTCCCCAAACAGTTAGATATTTTATCAGCCATCAAATGATTATCTTTCCCCATAATTTTTCCTCCTTATCAACAAAGTAAGAAGTTAAAGCTATAAATAATCTCTTGAAAGAATTATTCTTATGAGAATTAATAGAGTTGAAGCACTACTGTTCTTAGCCTTCTTTGCAAACAACCAGTTTCATAATATAACGTACGTTATAAATCAGAACCAGTAAAAAAGCAACTAAGCCTTCTCCTGCAACAGGACCAACACAGACTTCTAAAGACTGCACCAAAGCACCAATGTGGACAACAAAACACTCATCCCAAACAGCAACAAAGCCTCCCACAGCAAAAAAAGAAAATATCACAGACTCCTAAATTAAAAAAGAATTACCTAGAAGCGTCAGCCTGCCTTTCAAGTTCAAGCTTCTTGCCAATAGCATTGGAATTCTGGTCCATGTTATAAGCCTTCAATATCTCATCAGATAAAGTCTGCTCAATCTTCTGCTTCTTGTTAAAAGACTTTGCAAAAGCTCCCTGCACCATCATCCTCAATGCAACATCCACCCTTCTTTGAGGAGAGCATTCAACAGCCTTTGGATACCTAGCACCGCCATACTCAATAGCCGTAATCTCTTCACGGGGAGCAGCGTTCTCAATAGCCTTGACAAAAACTTCAATAGGATTCTTCTTTGTCTTCTCCTCAATAATCTCAAAAGCCTTTTTCACAACATAATACTTGTCAACAACCTTGCCCGTGCAATGGCCAGAAGAAAGCCTGTGCTTCTTGCCCTTATGCCCAGGCACCATCAATTTTGCAATAAGCCTCTCAACTATATGATTCCTGGACTTGTGGAACATCACCTTAACATTCCTGCCTCCGGTCTTAGGCATGATAATAGGCTTCAAGCAGATATAGCCAGCAAGCCCCTTGTCCTCTACCTTGATTGCTGAAGTGTCCCACTTGTTGAAAAGCTTTATCATCTTCTACCCTTCTCTACCTTTTTCCTTACAAGAGCATTTAATGACTGGTCATTGACCTTGATGACCTGCCACCTGACGCATGGTATGTCGCCCTTAGACCTTCCCATCTTTCCGCCAATGCACTCTATCATGACCTCATCGTGCTCGTCAATGAACTTTATTGCGTTATCGCCAGGGGCAAAAGCAGTTACCTTCTTGCCGTTCTTGATTAATTGGCACCTGACACATTTCCTCATTGCAGAATTAGGCTGTTTTGCCTCTAATTGGACCTTTTCCAGAACAATGGCTTTAGCCTGAGAGCATCCCCTGAGAGGATCAGCTTTCTGCCTCAGCTTCTTGACTCTCCTTATGAAGGCTCTTTCGTGCCATCTTGCCAATTTTCTCCTTTTCTTCAGCTTCTTGCCAGCTCCTAAGCCTCTTGATTTATCAGCCATCGTATTTAATAAGGGAAAAGTGAGGCTATTTATAAAGTTTTTGGTGAAGCAAGGGGTTTGATTTGAGCCCATTTTATGGGAACTAGCCTATTGCAGTTCACGCAGGAAGGCAGCCTGAATAATCGCTGACAAGCTTGCTATCCTCACACAAGTACACCACATCCCCCCTAGTTCCAGGCCCTATGCCAAATCTAGATAAAGCAACGCCTTCTATGCTGCTTCCTATAACAGGCCTTGCAATCCTCCCAAAGAAAGAATACCTTCCTGGAGAAGCCCTAAAGCTTTCAAGCCTCTGAAGCACTCTTACAACAGAATCATGGCCATATGTGTTTTCCATGTAGTCCCAGAAGCAATACGCCGTCTTATAGGCGCCAGATTCCTCTTCACTGCCACGCTCAACCGAGCTTAAGTTCACATAAGGCTCTTCTGTATCAGGACCTCGCTCTTGACCGTAATAGCTCTTATAATACCATCCTGTTGATGTGCACATAATCGGAGTGGTAATGGCTGCAAAGCCTATCCTCTGCTCAACGAACATTGCCAAGCCCTCATTCAACCATGTTGGGATTGGAGTCCTGGCAACAATCATGTGCGTCATCTCATGGTCGTTCATGCATTCTTGATCTATGCCGCATCGGAGGTAACCGTTTTGAAGGTCCTCAAAATATTCAATTGAGCCAGAAATAGGCTGGACACTGTCATTGCCAACAATAGTAGTGCCAGGCCTGTCCCCATATTCCGCATCCTCTAAAAGGATGAACCTCGTTATCATGTCGCTTCCAGGCTCAATGCCAAGGAACGAAGATATGTTTGCCTGGCTTTCAATGTTAACCTCGATGAGCTTGCCTGCCAACGGGGCAAATCCAGAAGGGTATACTACTGCAAAGCTTCCCCTCTTGAGCCTTGCCTCGCCACTAAGAGGATTCTTCGGGCAGGCCTTAAGCTTGCAGAAGCGGTCATTAAAGCCTTCATCAAGGCAATAGTTGTACATCTCACTGCTGCATTCCCAGCAGTCAATGTCCTGAAAAGGGGTGCACGACTCTGGGCAAAAGCTGTCTCCTGAAAAGCATGATATGATAGGCTCGTGAAAACATTTCCCTTCCTTGCAATAGTCAGCTGTCCTTACATTGTTCTCTATGCAGTTATAGTCGTACAGGCAGCTTTCCATTGCAGGCCTTGTGCGGAATATAGACTTAAGGATAGGGATCTTTGAGAGCTTTGCTACAAAAGTGGTTTCTGAAGTTTCCTTAGGCTCAAAAAAGCCAAAGAATGCTGCGGCTGTAGAAACAAGTATTATGAAGATGAAGAACAACACTATGAGCACTGCAACCTTTTTCAATGGCTCATGATGCTCCCCCTTTTTTATACTCTTCCCCATAGTAATATAAGAAGCGCTTGTTTCTTTTTAATGTATCGGAAATTGGCGTGAAGCTACAGCAAGATATATGTGTGCCATCATGCTTATCCATAGGTATTTTACTAGGCCTTAGGAAGCCAGCATTGCTTCATCTGTGACTGAAGATAGCCAAGCCTTCTTCTCAAACAAGAGAAGTGTAACAATTCACCAATACTTAAAGGGAAAAGCAAAAGGCTGAGCGCGCATGAATCCACCAATACCTTTATAAAATAACAGCACCAATATAAAACCCGATGGAAATAAGTGAAGAAATAAGAAAAGACATAAGGAATTATGCCTTACAAAACGCCATAAAGTTCAATGGCAGGGCCAATGCAGGAGCAGCAATAGGCAAGATACTCTCAACCCATCCAGAGCTAAAGAAGAGCATGGCAGAACTGGGCAAAGCAGCTGCTGAAATAATAAATGAAGTAAACTCAATGCCATTAGAAAAGCAGACAGAAGAGCTAACTAAAACAGCGCCAGAGCTTCTGGAGAAAAAAGAGAAAAAGAAGAAAGAGCTTCCAGAGCTAAAAAACGCAGAAGAAGGCAAAGTAGTAACAAGGCTGCCTCCAGAGCCATCCAAATACCTGCACATAGGGCACGCATTATCTTTCCTAATAAATTACATGTACGCCGTGAAGTACAAGGGGAAATGCGTACTCAGATTTGAAGACACCAACCCTGAAAAGTCTGAAAAGGAATACTATGATTCCATAAGGGATGACATTGAATGGCTTAAGATAAAGCCCTCAAAAGAAGTGATAGTCTCAAATGACATTGAAAAGTTCTACCACTACGCAGAACAGCTGATAAAGCAAGGCCAGGCATACGTATGCTTCTGTGACAGGGAAAAGATGCGGAAATACAGGGAAGAGGCAATGATCTGCGATGAACGCAGCACACCGCCAGAAGATAACCTTGAGCACTGGAAGAAGATGGTAAAAGGGGAATACAAGGAGGGGGAAGCTGTATTGAGGCTGAATGGGCAGATGGACAGCCACAACATGGTAATGAGGGACCCTGTGATCTTTAGGATTGTAAGCCACAAGCACCCTATACAAGGGGACAAGCACAAGGCATGGCCAATGTACGATTTTGAGAATGCGCTAGAGGAAGAGCTTTGCGGCATCACGCATATAATGAGGAGCAGCGAGTTTGGAGAGATGAGGGTAGAGCTCCAAAACTACCTTAAAGACCTCTTAGGATTCAACAAGCAGGAAGTTCTTCAATACGGAAGGTTCAACATTGTCGGGGCAGTAAGCAAGGGAAGGGAAATAAGGGAAATGATCAAAGAAGGCAAGATGAAGGGATGGGATGACCCGAGACTAGTGACATTAAAGGCGCTGAGGAGGAGAGGCATCCAGCCGGAAGCATTATATGATCTGGCAGTGGAAGCAGGGCTCTCAAAGAACCAGACAAACATAGACTTTTCAATTGTTGCCGCAATCAACAGGAAGCTTATTGACCCTGTGACGAACCGTTACTTCTTTGTTGCAGACCCAAGGAAGATAGAGATAGAAAACGCTCCTGGAATCAAGGCTGAAGCCCCGCTGCACCCTGAGCACCCTGGCCGCGGCAAGAGAAAATTCTCCACAAAAAGCGAGTTTTACATTGCAGGCAATGACAAGGATGACATGCGGGAAGGGAAAGCCTACCGGCTGATGCACCTATTTAACTTTAAAGACGGAAAATTCGTTTCAGAAGGCTTGGATGCAGACCTCAAGGCAAAGCTGATACACTGGCTTCCTTGTGAAGAAGCAATGGGAGCAGAAGTTGTCATGCCTGATTCAACTGTTGTAAAGGGGCTGGTAGAGCATAATGCAAGCAACATTTCTGTAGGTGAAGTAGTGCAGCTTGAACGCTTCGGATTCTGCAGGCTGGACAAGAAAGATGAGAAAAAGCTTTATTTTTGGTACACGCACGATTAATCCTGAGCTTTCTAAAAAGGAGGAGCTTAAGGACATTATAAAAGCCTGGGCTGCTATTTCCCTAGCATTTGGAATAGTGCTTTACGGAGGCCCAAAGTTCGAGCTTGGATTCCTGTTCAGCTTTATAATTGCAGGAGTTACAGTAGGCATAGGCTTTCTTTTTCATGAGCTTGCGCACAGGACAGTGGCAAGATATTACGGCTGCAGGGCTTTTTTCAAGGCAGACCCATTCATGCTTATCCTAGCAATAGGCATGTCTTTGTTCGGCTTTGTGTTTGCTGCTCCGGGAGCAGTATATATTTTGGGGTATGCGGGCAAGAGCAGGAACGGGAAGATTTCGATAGCCGGCCCATTGACAAACATAGTCCTTTCAGCGCTTTTCTTAGTAACTTTAGTCTTTGCAACCCATCCATCCATTGCGCTAATTGGCAAATACGGCCACATGATCAATGCCTGGCTGGCAGCCTTTAATCTCATACCATTCGGCCCATTTGACGGCAAGAAGGTCTTTGCCTGGAACAAGTGGATATGGGGTGCAACATTGGCAGCAGCTGTTGTCTTGCTTTTTGCTCCAGGAATTCTTCTGTGAACTAGAAGGAAAAGGCTGGAAGATTTTTACATCCTCACAAGGAAAGGTCCAGTAAAATTCTTAAAGCCCTCCGGAAGTTGCGGAAAGATGCACTGATTTTTTCAGCAAGGCTTATTAAGGAAGCATGATTATAGCCTTTTTATGTTAAATACGAAAAATCACAAGCTTTATATAGTATTAACATCATTTAGTAAGTATCTTACTAATAAGTGTTAAAATGCAGGGACTCTCAAAAAAGGAAATAGAAATCGTGTCATGGCTGGAGTTTTACAAGAAATATTTTTTTACAGCAGATGACATCAGCAGGTTTGCAAAGAACAAAACTCAAAGGTATAATATAATCAAAGGCCTAAAGAAAAAAAAACGCATTATCAAACTTAACAGGTACAAGTACTATCTAGTACCAATAAAGGCCAAAAGTGGCTCATGGTCTGAACATCCATTTATAATCGCCGATGAAATATGCAATGGCAAAAATTATTTTATTGGAGGATGGACTGCCGCGAATTACTGGCGCCTAACTGATCAAATCCCATATCAAATAGATATATGGACCACACAAAGGCAGGGAAAGATTAAACTATTTAATGTAAGGATAGTATTCCATCGCACAACAAGGCGGAAGGCCAATCAATCCTTAATTCAAAAAATTGGAGAGCACACTTTTAGGATACAAAACAAAGTGGACTCAAGAAAATGGATCAAATCAAGAAATTAGAAGTAAGTGAATTCAAAGATATAGCCTCAAAGCTAAGTTTCGATGAAATCCTCCTAGCAAAAGACTATTACATAATGGTTATACTATTTCTACTAAAAGACCTTGAAGGCATATCCTTCAAAGGGGGGACCGCCATCCAAAAAATAATCCTAAACCGCGCAAGGCTAAGCGAGGATATAGATTTCACAGTAACTGGAGACTTGGAAGGCATAACCAAGAGAATCACAACTGTACTTCGTAAGAGTGGATTCTTCACAAATATTACAAAAGACAAGGATGTTGAAGGATTTACCAGATTAGTAATCCACTTCAAAAATTATTCCGGTCACGACGACACCATATTCATAGACCTCAACAAGAGGGCAAGACTGCACCTTAAGCCGGAGATGCATGAAATCAGGCACTTCTACAAGGAAAGCATTCCTGCATTCAAGTTCCAAACACTTGCCTTAAAAGAGATGGTGGCAGAAAAAGTGGCGGCAGCTGTCACAAGGAACAAGCCAAGGGACCATTTTGACCTTTACAAGATAGCCCAGAGGATGCCAATAGATCTCAGCCTGGCAAGGAAGAAATGCAGGGAATCCGGAACAGAATTCAGCATAATAAAAATGTTCAACAACGCAAAGAAGCTAAAGAAGCGCTGGGACAAAGACATGCTGCCCCTCATTTCAGAAGAGGTGGCGTTTGAAGAAGTGATGAAAACCCTAGCAAGGCACTTCGGCCTCAAGAAAGAGAAGGAAATTGCCTCCAAGAAAAAATAATGTAAAAATGGGAGGCCATAAGTATCAAAACCTTCCACGGCAGCATAAGCATCAATGCAAACTGCTAAAACAAAATTATTTAAACACGCTTCCTCTTAATTAACATAATGAGATACGACCTGCACACGCACACCTGCTACTCCACCTGCTCAAACACAAAGCCATGGGACTACCTAAAAACAGCAAAAAGGAAAGTTGATGGCATAGCCGTGACAGACCACAACACAATAAGGGGAGCATTAAAAGTAAAGAAGCTTAACAAGGACAAGGACTTTGAAATAATAGTAGGCGAAGAGATCATGACTCCTGCAGGGGAAGTTCTGGCATACTATGTCAATGAAGAGATAAGGCCAGGGCCAATAGAAGAAGTCCTGGAAAAGGCAAAAGAGCAGGGCTGCATAACGAGCATTGCCCACCCATTCACATCCGGGATAATAAGAAAATCAGCCTCAATAGATTTCAGCAAATTAAGGGGCAAAATAGACGCGATAGAGACATTCAACGGCAGGATGTTCACTAACCTGAGCAACACAAGGGCAAAGGGCTTTGCACAAAAGCATAACTTCGCACAAACGGGCGGAAGTGACGCACATTTCACATGGGAAATAGGGAGAGGATGGACAGTAATCAAGGATTCCCTAAAGAAAGACATTAAGCTTAAAAGGACAGCAGTCGGAGGAAAGATTCCTATAGGGATAATATCACGGCAGCTAAGCCTTCCGATATACCTGTTCAACAAATTACTTAAGCGCTCTTGAGCTTTTCACCTACAATATTAAAATCATCATCAAGCGTTATCTCCGCTGAAAATGGCGCCTTATCATCTATGCGGTACCTCATGTCCACCCATGTTACTGTGTTCCCTTCAACAGAAGCATAAGGATACTTTGAGAAGGCAAGGAACTGTCTCGCAATAAGAGCTTCTTTTGACGTCTCTATCAGCGCATTAGACTCTTTTTCATATATCTCAAATTTCTCATAGCCGCCTTTCGTAAGGTCAAAGTTAGTTATAAGGTAATAGTCCGGCTGGTCTACAATGACCCTCCAGCCAAATGGGTTTGCCATCTCTGGGACAACATGGACATCGCTGTAGCCGGAAAGGTCGCTCACCCTGTTGACTGCGTTGAAATGCAGCCCGGACTTGAAAAGCAGGAAGATAAAGAATATGAATAATGTTGCTCTGGCCACCTTATACCAGTCTTTCTTCTGAAGCTTGAGGAAAACCACTCCTGTCCCGAATATTATAAAGACATATATGTCCACTACCGGCACTATGCTGAAAGCATGCCTTATGTGGCTGAAAGGGTAGAGTATCTGCGTCCCATACGCATTAATGAGGTCAAGGAAGACATGGGAGACAATGCAGGACACGCACAGAACAGCATATTTCCAGTAATTTTCCCCGGAAGCTTTCTTCATTATCCAGGCCACCAGCAGCGCTGCAATTATTATTACTATTATGCTGTGGGTGACCTGCCTGTGGTACTCAAGGTAAAAGCCTGCACTGATTGCCCTTACCACTATGTCAATGTCAGGAAGCTCTGCCATTATTACTGCAGCAATCAAGGCCTTTTTCCTGCTGGTCTTAAACTTCAGCAGGTAATACACTACAATACCTATGAAGAGCCCGAAAAGGCCGTGGGTCAGGTTGTCCATTTTCTGAAGAAGTCAATCCTCCTGAACCACTTTCTTCTGCTGTGAGAAAGCCAGAAGTCTCCTGCAGCATATCCAATCATGCTTCCGGCTATTACGTCGCTCAAGTAATGCGCACCCAGGTAAATCCTGCTGAACGCAACAAGTATTGCGAACAGTAGCCATATTATCCTTAGCTTCTTGAACTCTGAATCAAGCAATGGAAGTGCAGAGAACACTGATGCCGAATGGTTGCTCGGGAAAGAGTAGCCAGCAGCCATCATAAGCAATGGGATTCCTGCTATGAGCTCAATGTCTAATGCCAAGTATGGCCTTGGCCGCATGAAGAAATACTTTAGCAATATTGCTACCAATGTTGCTGTTCCAAGCCCAAGCCAGAAGGGCATAATCTTCCTATAGTGGTGCCTTTTGACAAGGAATATTGATGTTATTATGAAGAATACTATTATTACGCTCCCGAGGTATGTTATCCCAAGGAACACATTGTTCAGCCACTCCATCCTTAATGAAGCGATGAAGGTGGAGACTTTAGCGTCAAAAAAGAATGACACCAGCATTAATGCGGAGAATATAAGGTATGTTATGTACTTTCTCATAGCTATTTAATGGCAATGAGGATATAAATAATTATTGGAAGCTTGGCGCTTGGTGCAAAATAAGTGTAAGCAGCCAGTTCTGTCTTCGTCTTTAGGCAAGGATAGTTCAATCTTGCCTTGCATGCGAATTACGCAACAGCCCCGGTTTTGGGCTAAAACTTTTCTTGGCGAAAAATAAAAAGAAAGCTTTAATAACTATGCTGCCTTTTGAAAGAATATGAAGTATCCGTCAAAGCTAATCTTAAGGCTTGCAATTGCCATCCTGCTAGGGATATTCTACAAACTATTCTACTTGGTATTTGCGCCATTGACCCTTTACCCGGCATTTTACCTTATAAGGATGATGACGCCTGCAACGCTTTCAGGCATAATGCTCTACATTCCGGGCTACACCTTCAGCTTTATTGACGCCTGCGCAGCAGCTTCTGCTTACCTGCTGTTATCTTACCTCATACTCCTTACAATGGACATAAGCATTAAGAAAAGGGTTGCCATGTTCCTTTCTGGCAGCGCCCTGATCCTGGCGTTCAACATCTTCAGGATATGGCTTTTGTTCTACATACTTCTGAATTTCGGCATGTCTGCTTTTCAAGCCGTGCACATGTTCATCTGGAAGTTCCTTGCAACACTTTATGTTTTAGCTGTATGGATATTCCTTATAAGGGCTTTCAAGGTAAAGAGCATCCCGATATATTCTGACTACAAGTACCTGTATTCAAGGGCGAAGTTGTTTATGGCTAAGAAGAAAGCCGTTAAGAAAATAGTCCAGAAAAGAAAGAAAGTAAAGAAGAAAAAGCCTTCCACAGCAAAAAAGCGAAAGAAAGCGGCTGCTAAAAAGGTTAAGAAGAAGTCTGTTAAGAGAAAAAAGAAGAAGGTTAAAAGAAGATAGTAGTTGGATTAGTTCACCATAATTCTTTTAGGGGTATTTTTACCTAAGCAAATGCGGCTACCAAAAGGAAATTTTTATATTCTTTCTAACACTTAATTAAAGGTATGTCTCACTTAACGCACTCACACCTTCACGAATTCTTCAAGAACAAAGAACTCAACCAGCTGTATTTGGCAGTCGCCATAATGACATTCGGTGAAGCTTTGATAAGCATCTTTGTTCCCATTTACCTCTACAAGCTCAATTATCCCATATACAGCATAGTTTTCTACTTCTTCCTTATCTGTTTTTCCTTTGTAATGCTTTCCTATCCAGGAGCAAAAATAGTTTCAAGGCTAGGCACTAAACACGCAATATTAATCTCCACGCCGTCTGTTGCCCTTTATTACCTCGGCTTAAGGGCGTTAGAGACTCAAAGCTGGCTGTTTTTCATATTACCCATATTATTGGCCTCCAGGCTGGTGCTCTACAACTATGGCTATCACTTAAACTTCATCACGCATTCTGACAGGAAAAAACGGGGGAAAGAAGTTTCGTTCATAGGGGCATTATCAATCTTAGTATCTGCAATCGCGCCATTAATTGGCGGTTTCATAGCTTACTACAGTTTTTCCACACTGTACCTTACAGGCGCAGTTGTAATAGTCCTGGGGACAATACCATTATTCCTGGGCAAAGATGTGCATGAAGCAATCAAGTTTACCCCAAAAGACCTTATCCAGGGGATTTTCTCTAAAAAGCACAGGGGCATGTTTGTTAGCTTTGCAGGATACGCAATCGAGTCAGTAATCGGAAGGATAATATGGCCGATATTCCTCATAACTATATTGCTGACACTCAAGAAAACAGGGTTTGTTGTGATGCTTTCAATGCTGGTTTCACTCCTAGTATTTTACATCATAGGAAAGGTTACAGACAAGTATGACAAAGTAAAACTGTTAAAGCTTGGAACCCTCCTCTACTTCTTCGCATGGGTGGGGAGGCTATTCGCAAACACCACTTATAAGATTTTATTTATTGACTCCTACAAGAACATTACTGAAAAAGTACTGCACATCCCCTGGTCAGCACACAGTTACGACCTAGCGATGAGAAGAGGATATTTTAGCTTTATTGTTGGAAGAGAAATAATATTTAACCTTACAAGGATTGTGGTAATGCCATTTCTAGCGCTAATATTCTTTATAGGCTTCTACCCGTTTCTTATCAGTTTCATCATAGCTGCCTTGTTTAGCATAGGCTATGTTTTTATAGACAAGAGCCAGTCATTCTTTTTATCATAAGAATTAATCTTACATCAGAAGGCCAACATTCCCTATAAGAAGCCAGCATTAACTCTTATGTTGCTAAGGATAGCAAGGCTTTCTTCTGTAACAAAAGGAGCATTGCAGGCTGTTAAATCCTAAAAAACAGCAAATTAAGCCAAAATCCAAGCAAAAAAACATCCCTCCCCAAATAGAAATATTTATAAATAACCTTGTTTCACTAACAAAAAGACCTATTATTATAGGAGGACTTAATAATGGCAAAAGAAAAACCACACATGAACATTGTGTTTGTAGGACACGTGGACCACGGAAAGTCAACCACAGTAGGAAGGCTGCTGTATGACGCAGGGACCATAGACGAGCAAACCTTAAGGAAGCTTAAGGAGAAAGCGAAGGAGCTTGGCAAGGCGGGCTTTGAGTTTGCATTTGTAATGGACAACCTCAAGGAAGAAAGGGAAAGAGGCGTTACAATTGACCCTGCCCACAAGAAGTTCGTGACAGACAAGTATGAATATACGATTATAGACGCCCCGGGGCACAGGGACTTTGTCAAAAACATGATTACAGGAGCAGCACAGGCTGACGTAGCATGCCTTGTTGTGGCTGCCGGAGAGGGCGTAATGGCCCAGACAAAGGAGCACATCTACCTTTGCAGGACACTTGGCGTAGATCAGATAGCCGTCCTTGTAAACAAGATGGATGTAGTAGACTTTGCAGAGGACAAGTTCACAAAGGTTAAGGAAGAAGTAAGCAAAGTGCTGCAGCAGGTTGGCTACAAGCTTGACAAGGTTGAGTTCATACCTATTTCAGCATTTCAGGGCGAGAATGTAGTTAAGAAGTCAGAAAAGATGGCTTGGTACAAGGGTCCAACCGTAAGGGAGCTTCTGGACAAGTTTGATGAGCCTGAAAAGCCTGTTACCCTGCCTTTGAGGCTTCCAATCCAGGATGTCTACAACATTACAGGAATTGGCGTTGTGCCTGTCGGAAGAGTTGAAACCGGAAAGATGAAGATTGGCGACAAGGTAGTTGTTTTACCAGGAAGGGAAGGGAAGGGCGTTCCTGGCGAAGTCAAGTCAATAGAGATGCATCACGAGCAGATCCAAGAAGCGATTCCTGGAGACAACATAGGATTCTGCGTGAGGGGCATCGGCAAGAAGGACATTGCCAGGGGAGACGTGCTTGGACATGCTAGCAACCCGCCCTCAATAGTATCAGAGTTTACAGGGCAGATAATCGTATTGAACCACCCAAGTGTCGTAACTGTTGGCTACACGCCTGTCTTCCACATACATACTGCGCAAGTGGCATGCAGGTTCGAGGCACTGCTAAAGAAGCTTGACCCGGCAACTGGCCAGACACTGCAGGAGAACCCTGACTTTGTAAAAAACGGCGATGTTGTCGTGGCAAAAATCAAGCCTACCAAGCCGTTGGTCATAGAGAAGCAGTCGGAAATCCCTCAGATGGCAAGTTTCGCCATAAGGGACGCAGGAATGACAGTGGCTGCAGGCAAGTGCATCGACTACGTAAAGAAGGCTTAAAGCCTTTTTTCTTTTTTTAAAAATGCAAAAAGCACGAATAAAACTTTCAAGCACCAACATCGACAGGCTTAATGAGATATGTAATTCTGTAAAGGACATTGCAGTAAAGACTAAAGTGAAGATCTCCGGGCCGATAACTCTTCCAACAAAGAAGCTTAAGATTACTACAAGGAAATCTCCAGATGGCGAAGGCAAGGCTTCTTTTGACAACTATGAAATGAGGATACACAAGAGGCTTATTGACTTGGGTGTTGATGAACGAGCATTGAGGTTCGTGATGAGGGTGCCTATACCTGAAGGCGTCAACATTTCCATAGAGATCATGGAGTAGTTCTTAGAAGCACGCTTTGTGACTTTTAGATTCTGTTTGTGGTTTTAATAAGTTTCTTAAGCTTAGGCAGAAGTATTTTCAAGTCAGGAGAGAGTTGGAACTTCTCAAGCTTTTCTAGTTGAAGCCAGTCAAACCATTCAAATAGTTCTGGCTCTTTTATTCTTGGCTCACCTTCAATTAACCTCGTTACAAACTTATGCGCTACTCCTAATCTGCCATCAGGGATTGTGAAGTCTGTGTTTCCAAAGTATTTTAGCTCTCCAATCTTCACCCCACCTATTTCTTCGTAAAATTCTCTCTCTGCTGTTTTTGCAAGTTCTTCCTTAGAAGATTCTAGCGGATTAGAGCAATCTTTTGGATGCACTTTGCCACCAGGAGTTTCGTAGTGGTTATGTTTCTTCCTGTAAAGAAGGAGTACTTCATTTCTATCATTAAGGACAAGGCATCCTGACATTACAAGCCTACCTTTAGTAATCATGTTACAGTATTAATAGTAACAGCTTTGTGAACTACTCAGGGCTGAAGCCTTGAGCGTCGAGTCCGCCCGGACTACCCCTCTGCTTTGAGCCTCATCCCTGCTCTGCAGGAAATCATCGCTCTGGGCTGGTTCATCCTGATGCACAGTTGATTCTGTGCCAGCCCGATAGGTTACGAAGCTTTTGTTCGTGCCCATCTTCCTTGCTGCAATGTTTCTAGAAGCGTTAATGTCGGCATCGTAAGTCTTGTTGCAAGTGTAGCAGATTAGCTTGGATTGGGATATGCGTTTTGTATCCTCTGAACTGCAATAGCTACAGGCTTTTGAGCTCTTATACTCGCTGACAACCAAGAGTTTGGTCCCAATCTCGTTGTACTTATTCTGGAGATAAGAAGAACGTCTTTGGAAAGAGAATAGGTTAATCATTTTTCTCAATCTCCTATTTCCACTGCCCTTATACTGCATGTTCCTTATATGTTTCAAGTCACCAATGCAAACACAAAGGTCTGGAACATCCCTATCAAGCTCAACAATAGACTTTGCAAGAACCCGGTCGTAGTATTCGCTGATGTTCCTGCGCTTGTTCCTCAGAGTCTTAAGCAGCCTGTAGTTGTTTTCCTGCTGCGCTTTTTTAATCTTCTGCTGCACAGAATTTAGCTTCTGCTTCTTCTCTTTCTGAAGAAACATGTTTACTTGCCGATGACATGGCTTATCTCCAGGATGCAGCAACACCGTAGCCGCAGCCCTGCAAATGCCCAAGTCTATGCCCCTGTAATAACTGGTTTTTGATAATGAACAAGGCTTGTCTTCAACCTCATACTCATAAGTCTGGTGAAGATAGTACTTCCTGCCT
>JBDRFS010000012.1:0-11214 GCA_043818535.1 Candidatus Woesearchaeota archaeon | reverse complement strand
TAATAGCTCGCTTATGATTGACAGTTCTATTGTTTCCATTGTAATATCTTTTCTGAGATTGTAATATCAATTATGAGATTGGGATATATAAAGTTTGCGCTTTTTCGTGGCATACCTCCAGTAACCCTCATCAGCAGCCATGCTTTCATTCGTCCCATTAAAGTCAACCCAGACTTCCAAAAAAAGAAAATTATACCCCATCCTTAAAGGCCAACCAGAAACTTTCAAGCACTTCCGCACCAAAAAACAAAGCATCGCAGACTGCCAAAAAATAAGCACAGAAGAAATGATAACAAAAGAAAAAATCTACTTTACTTGTTCAGGCACGCTTCTGAACACTTCAGCAAATGATGGCGTAGCAACAATCCAGTCCTCGCCAAAGCCGGCGATGTCCCCGCCAATAGCGTCGCAGGTCTTCTTAACCTTGTTGACAACCCTCTTCAGCTCAATCATGTCCTTGTCCTTAAGGGACTTTATGTTCAAAAGGGCAATGGTGTAGCCTTCCCTGAGGGCATTTATTGGTTCCTTAACGTCATCAAACTGCCTGATAGTGTAAGGCTTAACAAGGATCTTGTTCTTCTTTGAAGCAACAGCCTGCTTTGTATCTATCTCTATATAGTCCTCTTCGCCAAAGCTCTCGCCTATGTCAAAGTCCTTTTCAGGACCGAGAATCTTGTCCTTAATTTTTGCAAAAGTGCTTCTCATAAATATTCCCTCCTTTACTGTTTAATCTTATGCGAATGAAATTTATAAACGTTTCTATACGCCTTCGAGCATGCTTACTACATTCCAAATCTGTGGCCTTACATATGTGGGTATGTTTGGGTCATCCGAAATGTCATCAAGCTCCTGCAGTGCCTTATTGGCCCTGATCTTGGCTTCCTGCCCTCCATCATTAAGCATCGACATGGCATTGTTCAGTTTGGCCTTGACATTCTTAGGAATAGTGTCATCATCACAAATAATGCTTAAGGCTTCAATGAGCTCTGTCATGTCATACTGTAGGCTTTTCATTTTTTAGGCTTAAGCTCCTCCATCAGGCTCTTCTGCAGGGATTCAGCCTTTTCCTTCAAGGCAGATTCCTGCTTGGAAACGCTCTTTATCCTTAGGTCAAGCAAATCCTTCTTCCCATTAAGTTCCTTTTTCAGCTTTGCGTTGTCCGCTGCAACCATCACATTGCCTACAATCTTGTAGGCCTTGCCTTTTGCAGTTTCAAGTTCCTTAAGGGCATTCTCCACTTCCAAAAGCTGGCCCTGGAAGTTCTGCTTCTGCATAAGGTAATTCTGCATGTTCTGCTCAATCATCTGCAACTGCACAATTTTCTGCTCTGTTTCCTTTTCCATATTAAACCGCCTTTACAGTCTTCTGAACCATTCTCTGCTTAAAGAGGACCTTGCTGCCGCAATACGGGCATCTTACCTTTTTCCGGATATATTCCGGTGATATGTCATGTCCGCAAAAAAAGCATTTGTAAGCAACCATTTTATTTCACCTTGTAAGCCTTTCCGGTAAACTTGGCATTGCACTTCTTGCACTGCCATATTCCTGGTGCCAGTCTCTTTGCAGTAGGCTTGCTGCAATAGGGGCATTTCTGCGCCTTTCTCTGCACCTTTTCAACAGCCAAAATCTTGGCCTTTGGCTTCCTGCCGTACCTTGCCCCAAACCTTGCCACAGAACCAAGCTTCTTTGTTCTCATATTAATATGCCTCTGTCTACTAATTAACTATAGGGAACTGAATTTTGTTGCCTTTATAAACCTTTTGTTTTTTTAAGCCTTAAATGCCCTATACTCTTCCTTTTTTAGCAAATCTTTATATATTTTCAAGCCATAATTTAAGAGGTATGAACCTGAAAAGGCTCGGCATTCTAGCTTCTGTTCTTGCTTTTTCATATAGTAATTCATGCTCTGCACAAAAGCCTGAAGCCTCCAGCCCTAATGGGAAAGGCATGCATGCTGATAAGCAGGCTTCTTATGTTGAGGAGCAGGACATAGAAGATGCCGCAGAAAAGTATGCCTTGATTGTGATAGGCGACACTCAAGGCTTTCGCCTAAAAGACGCAATAAAGCCATTGGATGAGAGGTTCGTTAACTCGATTTGGCTTGACGCCCCATACGTATACACTTCACTAAAGGAACTGGGCTTCAAGAAGGAAAACATAAGGGTGCTTGTCCCGGAAGCCAAACCCGATTTCGATGACCCTCAGATGGCAGCAGCCTTGCAGGAATTAAAGGAGGAGCAGTTTGATGGAAAATATGACAACCTTGCCAGGAAGGCGAACATAATAGATGCGATTAGCCATTTTGACATAGATGAAAACGATACCTTTGTCTTAGCCATAAGCAGCCACCTCAACGGATGGAGCGGGGGAATTTCACTAAGCGCTGACTGCGACGACCTTTACGCTGACGAGATTGACAGCCTGCTTGACATCACTGTCCCGGAAAAAGGGCTCTTCTTTCTGGATATCTGCGGCTCAGGCAAATTCATTTCCGGGCTTAGCCTAGAGGACTACGTGGTTGTTGCCTCAACAAAAGGCGACAAGAACGGCTGGACAGACCGCAACTTCAGCAACATAAGGTATTTCTTCCAGAACCTGGCTGACATGAGGGCTGACAAGAACTTTGACGGCAAGGTCAGCATAAAAGAATCCTTTTACAAGACAAGGAAAGATGCAAGGGCACACATGAAGAGCATAGACTCCTTTCTCATAGAATACTTTGGTGGAGCAGCAAACAAAAAGAATGAGATGAAAGATTATTCCATAATGATGAAGATGGTGGTTGGAGAGAACTCTTCAGGAGACATGTGGCTGAGTGACTGGGCGTATCCCTTTGAATGGAAATATTCCGAAAAATAAGGGCAAAGCTTAAATTCTTCTATCCTTAAGTAGATGATTGGCCAAAAAGCTTATATATTACTTATAGTAATAATATTATTACAAATGGTAATAAAACAATCGTCTGCCGAGATAATAAGGGTACTACTTTCAAGCCCTTGGAAGGAACGCAGCATCCTGGAAATATCAAATAGCACTAGAATAAACTACAGGATTGTATACCAAGAAGTTATGGACCTAAGAGGGAGGGGCATAATAAACATTACAAAAAAGGGGGCAAGCAACATGTGCACAATCAACTTGGCTAAAGATATCCAGGCATATGCTTACGTAGAAAGCCTTAGGAGTGAGAGCTTCAAGAAGAAGCATCCAGATATTGAAGTAGTAGGAAATGAACTTGGCAGGGTAAAGACTACTTACTACTCTGCTATAATTTTTGGCAGTTATGCAAAAGGCAAAGCAACTGGAAGAAGCGATTTGGACATCCTCTTCATAATTCCCAACACCTTGAAGCCGGAGATATTTGAAAAGGAGGTTTCTTCAAGGTTTAAACTCTTGAGTTATAAACTAGACATCAATGTAATAACAGAAGAAAGCTTTCTGGAGATGAAAGACTCAAAAACGCTAAATATTGTAACAGAAGCCCTAAAAGACCACATAATCCTATTCGGGGGAGAAGCATATTACAGGCTCTTGGCAAAATGATTGAAGACAAGGATATAGCTAATTCAAGGAAAATTATACAAGATCTAATTAAGAACAATTGGATTGTAAGTT
Organism: Candidatus Woesearchaeota archaeon; assembly: GCA_043818535.1. Lineage (GTDB taxonomy): Archaea > Nanobdellota > Nanobdellia > SCGC-AAA011-G17 > GW2011-AR17 > JBDRFS01. The sequence goes on along the minus strand of JBDRFS010000012.1, from coordinate 7,599 downwards.
CCGATGATAGCTTTGTCAACTTCTTCCTAACAAAATCTGAGACTTCTCTTCAGACTGCGCAGGCCCTATTAGGGATATCACAAACTGGGAAGTTAAAGCAAGAACTCAATCTGCCGTCAGAGTATGATGCATATATGTGGGTTGTAAACTCAGCATATTACTCTATGTTCTACGCTGCTACATCCCTACTAGCCAAATATAATCACCGCATCAAAATTAAGCAGGGAACTCACTCTTTGACCTATCATGCTTTGGTCTACTATTTTCTGGATAGCGGCAAACTTGCCAGGCATATCCTCGAGCAATACAAAAAGGCAGAACAGGAAGTTTCAGAGCTTCTCCAGGTATCAGAGCTAGAAGCCAGAAAGCATTTGGAATCTGTGAAATTTGAGCTTTACAAACGGCAGGAGTTCACCTATTACATGGGGAAGGTTGCAGAGCGCAGCAAGGCAGTAACTTCAATCAGCAGGGCCAAAGAGTTTCTTACATTAGCAAAAGAGCTTATCAGTTCGCATCGTAACTGACAGTGCAGCTGCCTAATTTTTTTTGTAGAGTCGCGATATTTTTTCCGCCTTTTATTCCTTGGTTCTCTTTGGAAGCAAGCATTGCATCTTATGGATCAATAGATCGAAATGCTTTCTTCTGCAACAATGTGGGCATTGCAGGCTCCCTAAAAAAATTTCGCAAGATTCTCACCAATTGGAAATGATTTCAGGATTCCACACTGCCTAATTTTCGTACAAAGATTTATTAACTGATTAAAAGTTCTCATAATCCATGGCAGAGCCAAAATGGAAAGAGAAGTTCATCGAACGCTATTCCAAGCTTACTGACATAGACATATTCTTAGAGACTTCCCTAAAGCCATTGCCAAAAACAATAAGGGTAAACACATTGAAGGCTACTGTTGAGGAGATGAAGCAAAGGATGAAACTTACTCCTATACCCTGGTGCAAGGAAGGCTTTACAACAGAAGGCTTTGCATTGGGCAATACAATGGATCATTTTTTAGGATACTTCTACATGCAAAGCGCTGCTTCAATGATTCCACCGGTTGTTCTTGATCCCGGGCCTCAGGAAATAGTGCTGGACATGTGCGCCTCTCCTGGCTCTAAGACTTCCCAGATGGCTGCAATGATGAATAACCAGGGGATAATAGTAGCCAATGACAATGCTATCAAGCGCTTGAAGCCTCTTACTCTGAACTTGCAAAGGATGGGAGTATCAAACACAGTCATCACCCTAATGGATGGCAAGCGCATCTCTGGCCAGAAGTTCGACAAGATACTTGTTGATGCCCCTTGCTCAGGCATTGGCACAATACGCAAATCTTTCAAGACAATAGAGATGTGGAACCCTAATTATTCCAAGAAGCTGCATTACTTGCAGAAGAAGCTGCTTTCAACTGCAATATCGCTGTTAAAAGAAGATGGCGTAGTTGTTTACTCGACTTGCACATTAGAGCCTGATGAGGACGAAGGAGTAATAGATGCGATACTAAGCAGCCATGAGGATGTAAGAGTAGAGAAAATCGAGCTTCCAATAAGAAAAGGGGAGGCTGTTACTGAATTTGAAGGCAAGAGCTATAGTGATGAAGTCAGGAAATGCCTGAGAATATGGCCACAGGACAATGACACAGAGGGGTTTTTCGTTGCCAAGCTCAAGAAAGCATAGGGAGCTGAATCAGGTTAAAGAGACATTTGAGGTCTTGGAAAAAGAGCATGGGATAGATTTCTTCAACTATAAGGATGAAAAGGATCCATATTATGTTTTAATCTCTTGCATCTTGAGTTTGAGGACAAAAGATGAAGTAACTTATCCAGCAGCAAAGAGGCTGTTCAAAGTTGCTAAAACTCCAGAAGAAATGTTGAAGATTTCTGTTGCTAAGATCCAGAAGCTGATTTATCCTGTAGGATTCTACAAGAGGAAATCTCATACCATACTCGGCATATCAAGGAAGCTTGTGGAGGAATATGAATCAAAAGTTCCAGATACTATTGATGAGCTTCTTAAGTTCAAAGGCGTTGGAAGGAAGACAGCAAACATTGTGGTGACATTTGCCTACAGGAAGCATGGTATTGCAGTTGATGTCCACGTAAATCGGATTTGCAACAGGATAGGCTGGATCAAGACAAGGACGCCGGATGAAACTGAAGCGGAGCTTAGGAAGAAGCTGCCAAGGAAATATTGGATACCTTTGAACGAGCTTTTGGTGAAGCACGGGCAACGGATATGCAAGCCGATTTCTCCTTTCTGTTCCAAGTGCCCTATTAGCAAATACTGCGGAAGGGTTGGTGTGGAAAGGCATAGGTGAAAATTAAGAAGCCTGTGCTGCTGCTTTTGTCTTGCGTGGAAGTATTTGATACAGTTTTCCGAGCAGAAAGCCTTATATATTAATTGATATCATAAGATATTAATGGACAGAAGGGAATATAGCATAGTCGTTAAGAGGCATGCCTTTGTGAGAGCTGTCCAGAGAAAGATTCATCCAGACATAGTTGAGAATACAATTAAGAATGGCAGGATACAGAGATACGGGAAGAACTATGTTAAGTTCATATCGAAAACTGCTATTTGCGTTGGTGAGATTTCAGTGATGAAGATAAAGATAATAACAATAGAACGGAGGAAAAGATGAAAACCTGCTCTGAATGCAAAGGGAGAATGGCAGAAAAAAAGGCTAAGACGCCTGAAGGAATAGAATACAAGTATTATGAATGCAAGAAATGCGGCGAGGAAATATTAGATATGAAACAATTACACAAAGTTGCTGAGAAGTACAGGAGTTTAAAGACATACCATGCAAAATTAAGCAAGTGGGGGCTTAGCCTGGGGCTGAGAATACCTCAAAGCCTGGTTAAAAAGTACCAGTTCAGCGACAAGGTTGCAATAATCCCCCAAAAGGAGGGGATACTTGTAGTTAGGGACAAGAGCCGGGAGGAATGAACCCAAAGCTAATGTTGGGGGAGGAGGTTGCTTTACCTTCCAAAGCAATTATCATTTTTTCCTATCCATAAATGATAGATGCTGGGTTTGGGGTTCTTATCTATTTCTTCCCATAGTTTTGTCAGGGCCTCATCGATATTATAGCCTTTTATCTCTTCCTTCAATGATCCCTTGCCTTTATCCTTGCATATCTCGTAGATGCTTGAGGATAGTACAAGCTTTCCTTCTATCTTGTAGGCAAGAGAGCCCTTGTGCAGCTGCCCATTAAATTTCTCTTCTTCTGAGTTGAAAGAAGTTTCATAGGCTTCTTGCGCTTTTTCTACAGCCTTTTCAATTTCTGATGGCAGCAATGTATGGCTCGAGGTGTTGAAGTAGTTTATGTGCCCTTGTTTGCCCCTTCCAAAATACTTAGCCACTGTTTGCTTCAATTCCTCGTGTGCGCAGATGAAGCTAAGTGAAACCCCTTCTTGTTTCCCGGGTTTACTGATCTCTGGAATCCACTGTTTCATTTTTTGTTCTAAGTCAACTTTTTTCATTTTTTCCTCCTTGCATCATAGCGTAGTGCTCTTCCTTTTTTCCGTTCTGTTTTTTCATTTTTTGCCTCCTTCACCTCCTTTAACAATACCATAACCCTGCAAATATAAATATTATATGTCCCAAACAAAACATTTATATACTATTTTAGACTTATATCAAACATGGCATCAATAGCAGAGCAAGTGTTCAGCTGGCTTGAACAATATCCCTACATAATTTGGACACTGAAGAACGGCCTAATCAACTACTCTTCTTTAACAAGGAAGATACAAAAAGACCTCAAGATAAAGAACTTTGATGCTGTGTTAATAGCAATAAGAAGGTACAAGGGCAGCATAAAGAGAGTAGAGGAAGAGATGATACTTGGGGTATTAAAGCAAAGCACCCTGGAAATAAGGACAGGGATAAATGTGTACATAACGAAAAACGTTGACAAGATAACCCTTAACAAGCTGGAGCATTTCCACTTGATAAAAGGGAGCGATGCAGACATCCTGATATGCAATAAGGAAGTAAATGTTCCCTACATTAAGAAGCATGAGAACACTGTTGAGGTAAGGATAAAAAGCCCTGCAGCAATAGAAGCCACAAAAGGGTTCATTGCTTTTGTTTATGGCATCATTTCAGAAAGGGGCATTAACATAATAGAGACTTACAGTGCTTACACAGACACCATTTTCATAATAGAGAAGAAGGACCTTGCAGCGATTGTGGAAACATTGGGGAAGATAGGGATAAAATGAATTCTGATACACTTTTCCGACGGAAAACTTCCGAAAATAAAAAGCAAAACTTATAAGCACCAACCCTGCAAAAAGAGTATGGCAAGGAAAAAGTGCAAGTTTAAGAGCAACAAACTAGAAGAACTGACCAGGAAGATGCAGGAAGCAGTTAGGCAAGGAACATACCCTGAATACAGAAACATGACAACTATGGAATTAATCAGAGAACTCAGAAAGAACTAGAGCCGCTTAATTCTCACACCATAATTCTTATCAAGCACAAAATCCTAGGCAAGATTTGCAGCACAGCCAAAACCAGCCTTAACCCGGCAAATTCGGGCTTCTGAATCCTACGGAACATAAATCTTTAAATAATACAACAATAACACCCTCTTGATGGAACTTAAAGAGAAACTTCTAAATCTAGTAAACGGGAAAAAAGTACAGATATGCACGCACTGGGATGCTGATGGGGTAACCTCTGCAGCAATAATATACCACCTGATAAAAGGAATTGCAGAATCTGTCAAAACAAAAACTAAGGGCATGCCCTTCCTTATAGAGCCTGCTGACATTGGAAAAGAGATAGAAGTGGTAATATGCACAGACATCAACCCTTCAGAAGAACTGATGAAGCTGCCGCAAAATCTAAGTGTTATTTACATAGACCACCATCCCTGCCCCCAAACAGAGAAGTTCACCTTATCCATACATGATGAGAATTCCAAGTCAACCTCTCTCCTAATCTACAACTCACTGCTTAAAGACACAGATGACCCTTACATGGTATTCCTAGTACTGGTGGGCTATTTCGGAGATTGCGGCAGCAGGGACAGCATACCAAAAGATCTTTTGGGCAAGGCCAACGCACTAATCCCTAACCTCATGCGAAGCCATGACAGCCTGTACCATGACGGCCAGTACTTCGAGATAGAAAAATATGTCCCATCATTGAACGCAGGCAAAAGAATGAATTGGTCTGGAGAGATTCCATTAGAGCTCCTAAAGAACATTGACAGCCCTGAGCCTTTTGTCAAATGCGTGCACCCTTTGGCGGTGCAGCTGAAGCAGTACTGCCACCAGCTCAGGCAGTCCTACAACGCTCCTGTAGAGGTTAAGAGCACAGGAAAGATAGACTACATCATAATAGAGGATCCAAAGAACGTTCAGGGGGTGCTGGCTGCAAAGAACATAGGCAAAAAGCCGATAATGGTAATAAACCTTCTTGAGGATGAAGCCATTGGAAGCATGCGCTGTCCTGAAAACTTAGATTTTGATGTTGGGGAATTCCTGAACAATTTCTCTGGCAAGCTAAGCGGCTACCTGGGCGGAGGCCACAAGGAAGCAGGAGGCTTCACGCTTGACAAGAAAGAGCTTTCAAAGTTCATGGAGCTTGTCAAGGGCTCGGAATTCAACATGCTTGATTAAAGTTGCATCCCTACTCAAGCTTCCTAAAAGCGCTGCTGCCCTCAGGGGCCCTTGGAGGCCTTCTGTCAGATTCGCCATTAGGCTTCCTTAGGCTCTGGACAGTTGGCTCTGACTCTTCTCCATTCTCTACATCAAGGTCTTCTTGGCCTATCTTGTCCCCATGAAATGAGAATAGGACTATTATAAGGATTACTGCAACCAAAGCTCCGCCAATGCCCAGCACCCATCCTGTTGAGGCTGCAATCCCTCTGTTTTCGATTGTGATCGCAACATTTGCCCTCTTAATCTCCTGACCGTCTTCCTTCACTGCCACAGGCAATGTATAGGAGCCTTCTATAACAGGCATTATGTTCAAGGAGAGCTCACCAACCGCTCCAGAGCCAACAGTTATGCTGTCCTGCCCCATCTTCAGCTCTGCCCAGGGCAATGTGTCTCCTACCTCGATTGTATAAGTCCTTGCATTGCTTCCTAGGTTAGTAATCATGATCTTGACAGATTTCATCTGCTCAGGCTTTGTTATCAAGGAAGAGGTTATGCTTACCAGGGCATCTGTCTTCAGAGGCTGCGGCTCTATGCCGTCAACATGAATGTACTTTGTCTCGTGGGTTGCGTAATAGTACTTTGCCCTGCCGCCATAGTATGCTGTGATATAAATCTCATAGTCTCCTGTCCTTGCATCTTCAGGGATGTTAAGGAATATTGATCCAGAGGTTACAACCGAGCCTTCCTCATCAAAAGCCGGCAGCTCGTCAACATATGCCCTACCACTTATGCCTAGCTCTTTTATCTCTGCAACAACCTTGACATCCTTTTCCTGCTTCTGGCCGAAGTTCTCTATCCTTGCCTTGACCATAAGAGGCTTGCCCGCGTCTACAGAAGATGATGGGGAAAGCATGACATCCTGTATCTTCACCTTGTGCCTTGGCTCAGATACGAAAAGGTTGTATTGGAACTCCCTGATGGTTTTCTTGTCTGAGAGTATTATCATAAGCTGGTAATCGTTAGAATCTGTGTCCATGTCTTCTGGTATGTCCAGTATGAGGCTCTTCCTGTAAAGCACCAGCCCAGAAACATATCCCACAACTTCAAAAAGGCCTGTGGAGGCGTATACTGCGTCATACTCATAGCCTCCTATCCTTGCCTCAAGCTTTGCATCAGCAGGGTCAAGGTTTGTGCATGATACTACTGCTTCCACTGCTATCTGCTGCCCTGATTCAACGTAGACAGCGCTCTCTTCTTCCATGTCCACGCCATCTATGCTAACTTTCGTGACTGCGCATTCCTCTAAAGGTGCTACTGCGCTCACAGCAGATGCTAGGGCAAGTATCATTAGTATTAGCAAAATCTTCTTCATTTTGTCACCTTCTAGTAGGGTTGGATGCTAGGCTCATCTATATAAAGCTTTTGGTGGGATTCTTTTTAACTGGCAGCCTGCAATGTTTCTATTCTTTGAGAAGAAAGCCTTGCGGCCCATTGATACATAAGGCGCAATGCTGGCTTCTGAAAAAAACAGCAAGGTTTAATTATCATTAGAGCCACTGTTAAATCTATGAAAAAGAGGTGGGTTGTCGCAATACTGGTAGTGTGCCTTATAGCAATGGCTTTCCTGAGGTTTACTGGCTTTTCCACAAAAGAATGCTCGGCTGACCTATACTATATAGGCAATGTTGACAGGAAGGAGCACAACCTCTCTTATAACCCCGAGAACAGGAACCAGAAGCTCTTTACACTGAATGGGCTTAATCTCTATCCCGCCGGATGCAAGGATGGGGTGGGAATAAGGCTGGTGAAAGGTTCGGATATGGTAAGGCTAGAAAGTGATGGTTTAGTTCTTAATGGGTTCCTGAACAACAAGGAGATGGGAAACATCTCAGAAGCACAAGGCATTATTTTCTCGCTTAAGAACGATACATTAAACATTTCAGTGCCTGAAGGCATAAAGCCCGGTTCAATAGTTGTAAGCATT
>JBDRFS010000011.1:0-16044 GCA_043818535.1 Candidatus Woesearchaeota archaeon | reverse complement strand
ATTGCCAAAGATTGGTAACCGCCGCCAGAATTAAGTACAAGAACAAGAAACAGAAATGAGAAGTATCGTCGAAGAATAAAAAAATTAATTCAGAAGGCTGAAAGAATTATGGCGGAATACGGACTTACGAAAATCGCTGTTATAACAAGAAGTATCACAGTCGCCATCTCCCAAGAAATATCTGGCGCACCCACCTGTACAATATTCTTCTCCACAATTAGATCCATAATGGGGGGAGTTATAAAGATATTCAATTTCACAAGGTGAAAGAAAGTCTATAGCATCGCTGTAGAGGAGTGAATCATCAAATTTTGAAACAATGTTTTTATATAGTTCCTTAATAATAGGATCAATTACCCCCCAATCCCTCTGGTTGTTTGATCCAGAAATCGAAATTAGAAAAGGGTCATAGTAAAACGAATACTCTATTGAAAAATCTGATCCTGGATATACGCAAATGGCAATATCTACTTCCTTGCTGCCATCGGCATAAGCCGTACCACCCGATGAGCAACGACCCTCCCCCATATTGGACCTACTGGAAAATGTATTTTTAAGTTCTTCTAGAGTTTCATGCCTATCTTCAATATTTACAAAGAAGTTACGGGATATGCATGTAGAATCATGATGAAAAACCATATCTTCAGCAAGCACCATTCGTCGGCAAGGTTCAGATGTGAATGTAGAATCATAATACCAAAAGTTGTAAAGCGTATGACCAAATCCGTCTGTGCCATTACTTTTGTCGTAAAGAGTCAAATCCCCTACTTGGTAATCGGGTTTTATTTCATCTATACTTATGGCTGATGCTAAAGAACAAGCCAAAACTAAAAAGGTTAAGTAAAGAAATATCCACTTCATCCTCCTACCACCTTCTTAAAGTTGTAAACCCCAACAAAAATCAATGTGAATATTCCTATCAATAAAGTATAATATTTATTTTTTATATTATTATAAGAGTTGAACGAATACACCTCTAACGCTTCATATTTAGCGGCACTTATGTTAAACCAAGGGAAAACATAAAAAATGTAACCTCCCTCCCTACTAAAAGGGTGTTGTGGGGGAATAAGAAGGCCTGCCGGATTGCAAGGATAAGTCTGATTATAGGGAGCAATGTTTGTAGCTTCATTGTCAGAGTTGAGAAATCCAATGTCTATGCCTAATTCTTCTCCAAGACCTAATGGAATTTCAGTAACTTGTCCTCGGCAATATAAAGTACATTGCACCCTTGTTCCAACAGTTAAGACCTTAGATCTATTCTTAGGAAAGTCGCACACAAAATCTATCTGTCCCTTTTCCTTTGGGATACTCCCCTTAATTACTGGCAACTTAGCAAGTGGCTCCCCCAATTTAAAGTGTATAATAACACATGCAAAAATAAGTAGTATCATAGTAAAACCAAACCACCCCCAACGTATATGTTTCAGCCACTTCTGCTTTATATAACCCCAACATTTTATCCTCATCTTACACCTAATAATACTCCTCCCTCATATTTAACCCTTTCTGTCTACCTATTGTCAATCTCGCTTAAAAATCTTGATTATAGATAGACAAATATGCTAAAGGATGCTCCAGAAAACTCTGCTGACTACCGCTGGCTCAAGAGAGGAAGGCAAAGGCTTCTCGTAATAAGGGATATACCAGCCAATCTCCGGTCAAGAATTAAGAAAGAAGATCAACCTCACAATAAAAGACCGCCCAAAGCTCAGCTTAAGGGAGATATCACGCCATCTTACTTCTTTCGAGAAAAAGGGCATGGTGAAATGCCTTGACAGCGACCAGCCTTACAGCCGCCACTACCTGTTGACGAAGAAAGGGGAAAATGCCCAAAATAAGCAATAATAGAGAGCAGCGCGGCTTCTGAAAAACTTAACCCAAAACTATACTGCTGAGCTTTTTAAGTCACCCCACTTACCAATATATTAGTAAACTATTTAAACCAGCAGACTAACCAATATGCTATGCCAAGAAAGAACACCAAGTCAAAAAGGATAATACTGGAGCTGCTGCACCATCCGGAAGGCAGCCTGACCAAGTACAGGATAGCCAAGGAAACAGGGACAAACATCTCATGGGTCATACACTTCCTCAGGAAATTAGAAAAAAAGAAACTTGTCAAAAACACAAAAGTGACTGGCTTTAGCGGGCTAGTTGATTACTACATTGCCCTATGCGGCAAGACCAAACAGCTTGATTTTCATCTGCCCCAGCCATTGGAGTACCTCAAAAAATCAGGGATGGAATATGCCCTGACAACGTACTCTGCCGAAAACCTGATTTCGCACCACCTGTTCCCTTCCAGGACAGATGTGTATGTAAAAAATGAGGACATTGAAGAATGGAAGAAGGAGCTGTTCAGCAAGGGGCTGGCGGGAAAAGGCAACCTGAGGCTTTTAGTCGCCAATGACAATTACCTGTTCAAGTTCACCCAAAAGATAAAGGGCCTAAATGTGGTTTCTATCCCATTGCTGATGATTGACCTAAAAAAAGAAGGGGGGGTCTGCCTTCAGGCCTATGAGCATTTGGCAAAGCAATATGTATCCGGACAAAGAGACTAAAATTTCCTATGCATACTTAGGAGAGGTGATCAGGCACCTGGACAAGCCAATCTGTCTTCTTGGCGGCTGGGCAGTATATTTCACGGCCAATACCCTGTTCAAGAAGGAAAAGGGCTATCCCTACCTTGGTTCAAGGGACATTGATCTGGGCTTTAACAGGGTGGAGACCATGAAGAAGGCAGTGGCAAAGCTGGTGGGCATCGGCTTCAGGAAGCTTTCCTTTCGGCTTTTCAAGGAAATCCATTCAGAAACAATGAAAGAGCTGGACAGAAAGGAGGCAAAAAATCTCCCGCAACACTATATCTTCCCCATGTATGTTGACTTGATAATAGCAAAAACAGAGCCGTCTATAAGGCGCAAGCTGGGCTTTGTGCCTGTTGACGAGCCCTTGCTTGGGTTTGTTTTTGGCAATGAGAATTACAGGAGGGAAGCCAAAGAATTCGGAAAGAAGCTTATCATGCCCATCCCTTCCCTGCTCTTGGCAATGAAGATAAGTTCTATCAAGGGGAGGGACCAGGAGCATAAAAGAATAAAAGACCTTTGCGACCTGGCTGCCCTGTGCTTATACTCAGGAATTGCAATCGAAGAACTGAAGAAAGAACTGGCTGTTTTTGTTGCCGCAGATCTGATAAAAAGTAACCTCAGCATTATCAGCAAAAGTGACATCAGTGAGGCTGCAAGGATACTGGCGCTTGAGGAAGGCATTGTGTCCGGGTTGGTTGACAGGCTAAAGGGCAGGTAGCTCCCAAAGGGAAAAAGCCCAAAAGAAACAATAAAAGAAAGCAGCGCGGCTTCTATACAGCATCAAAAGGCTAAGCAGAAGGTATAGCCGCCACATTATCCTCTCCTGTCCCTATTTATGGCTGAGCCTAGCCTAGAAAAAAAGCAGCGCGCCGTTTGCCAATGCCCTGAAGGGCCGAGGGTCAAGGCCGAAGCCCTGCCCTAGTATGCACAGCATACGAAACGGTCTCGAAGACCAGTTGGCTCTTGGCATGGCGCTAATACAGGGAGAGCACCAGGAGATTATATACTTTTCACTGCTTCAAATTAAACTAAACAGTAGTTTCAAACGAAACTAACCCTGATGGGCCGGCACGCCCGAATATGCAGGAGGAAAGGGGCACTTCTCGCAAGGAGCGGGAGAGCCAGGAAACAGCGGCAAAAGCCACAAGCCGGCTTCTGACTTCCACCAAAACTTTTATAAAGTAGCGGATACTTTCTTATCCCATGAACACTGAACTAATAGCAAAGCTAGCGGACATGGAAGACACCATAGTCCCAACCCTCTTCAAGCCAGCCCAGTTCAGAATAATAAAGAAGCTAAAAAATGGAAAAAGGCTGACTGAAAATGAAAAAAGATACCTGAGAGGCAACATGAGAAAGAAGATAGAGGCCATTGAAAAGATTACAATCAGAGAACGGGAAGGCTATATGGCATTCCTTAGCAGCCTGGGCTCCTACTACATAACCGGCCTGGAAGCACTGAAGCACAATGGCTACGGCTGGTATTTTGACACAAAAGTCATTGAAGTAATCAACACGAAGTTAGAAGGGAAGCTAAAAGTAAAGGATAAGACATTCAGGCTCATAAGGGCCAGGTCAGCCACTAGTGCCGCATGCAGCACAGACAGGGAGACAGGGCTAAGGTACGCGACAAACGAGCAGGTTCTCAAAGACACAAGGATTACCAAGAACGATTACACAAGGGCAGTGTGGATGCAGCTTCTCTCCAGATACCGGAAGCTTTTCGTCAGAAACCTTGATAAATACAAACATCTAATAAAAGAGCCAATCAGGGCAGACTACTCAAGATATGGGGTATGAAACATGGCAAGAATACTTTACATCCTGGAGGAATTTCTCAAGGAGGTGGAACACTCCAATCCTTATGGGCTTGTATTGAAAGGAGGCACAGCCCTCTCCCTATATTGCCTCAACAACCACCGGGAGTCAGAAGACCTAGATTTCGATTCGGACATCTCCAACAAGGGGAAGCACAAGGAAATTGAAAGATACTTCATTGGCATCCTTGAGAAGCTGAAGGAAAAGCAGGTCATAAAAGATTTCAGGCAGGGAAAGAGCGGACTAGCATCTACAAACAGGTATCACATGAAGCTTGAGCTGGAAACACACAAGAAGTTCCAGACAAAGATAGACGTGGATTTTGTGGAGCTTCCAAACACCCTAAAGAGAAAAGGCGAACTCTGCCTCTATTCGAAGGAAAGGGCATTCATAACAAAAATGCTGACCTTCACAAACCGGAAAGAGTTCAAGGACATGTATGACATAGCCTGTCTGCTGCCGAAGATTGACACAAAGCCCTTTATTCGCAACAGGAATGTCATAGGCCTCATAGATGACATCCTAGCCATCATTGAAAAAGAGGAAATTTTAATCCTGTACAAATCCGCATTCAGGAATGTTGACCTAAGGTTCAAGGACCTCAAGCAGCACCAGCTCGGTAGCTTTGTCTCAAAGCTTGTAAAAGACCTTAGGATTCTAAGGAACAAGCTCTCTTAGCTGGTTAGGGCAAGACCTGAACTGATAACAAAAAAGAATCATGCCGGCTTCTAAGCCCTCATCTTCTTCGCTTAATCCCTTCCAATTAAAATCAAAAATGGCGCCCCGTGCAGAATTGCGGCTGCTGACTTATTACGTGGAATGTGTTGATAAACTTCTGGAACTAGCCCTTCCGATGTAAAATAGCAGGTATTTTAGACATAAATGCTATTACCTATACAGTTTTTATGGACTTTATCAACATATTCACATGCCCCTTAACCAATAACATTTTAAATCTTTAAGTCTTAAAAGAAGCATATGAAAAATATAGCCGCCGCATTGCTGGCAGTGATTCTGCTCATTGTAGTTTCTGCACCGGGCGTCCTCGCACCTGACCCTGAGTGCATTTTGTGGGACCACCTTGGCTGCTATGATGGCAACGCCTACTGGTATGACTCCTGCGGCAGCCCGCACGCAGTGGAGCAGTATTGCAGCCAAAATGAGGAATGCGTAGATGGCTATTGCGAGAGCAAGTGCGGCAATGGCGCCTGCGACAGCGGCGAAAACTGCGGGACCTGCTGGAGCGACTGCCGCTGCTCCTCTGGCCAGATATGCGAATGGAACGAGTGCAAGACTTACTGCGGGAACGGCGTATGCGATGGTGATGAGAACTGCGCCACCTGCTACGACTGTTCTTGCCCGTCAACTGAAAAGTGCGAAGGAGGGAGGTGCGTCACTTTCTGCGGAAATGGGATATGCGAAGCAGGCGAGGACTGCAAGACCTGTGGCCGGGACTGCAACTGCATGCCGATGCAGGACTGCTACCCTTCACACAGCAAGGCAGACAGGCAGGGCTGCGTGGACAGGTGCGGCAATGGCGTAGTTGACTATGGCGAGGACTGCTCAACCTGCGCCATTGATGCAAAATGCACGCAGGGACTGTACTGCTTTAATGGCCAGTGCGTTGACTGCCTCCAGAACAGCCATTGCGAGTCACAGAAAGTTTACTCCGGCAAGTTCGTATGCTCACCAGACCACACAAGCACGATTGAAATGGGCATGATGACACAGGGCATATGCACTAACCACCAATGTAGCGGGGAAAAAGCTGAAATCACTAGGCCAGGAACAAACTGCGGGGACAGGTTCTGTCAGGACGACCACTGTGGCTGCAATGAAGGCTACGAAGCATGCGTGTTTTCAGGGCAATGTGAGAAGATAGGCGAGCTTGAAGACGGCGCAACTGCAGCCTGCTATTTCCAGTGCAAGTCCGGCTACATGAGCAAATCGAGAGTGTGCATGAAAGCGATAAATGCGCCATTAGGCATAGTCAAGGACATAATATACACCGGCGAGCAGACTAAAGCCACCATAAGCGCTGACAATGCCCTTGACGTGGATGTCCAGACAAAGATAACCCTCAACCTTGACAGCGGTGCAAGCATGTCTGGCGTCATCGGCGGAGATGACTGCTCAGGAAACCAGTGCACAGGGATTGCAGTAATTCCCTCTAAGGGAAGGATGGCCATTGAGATATCAATCACTGGTGAAAGCCCTGGCGTGAAGACGCTCTCTGCAACGCTCACTGCAACCATTGACGACTCGGAATATGCCAGAAGCGAAACCATCACATTCAAGATAATAAAGCCTGAAGACGGAATATGCTCTGAAGGCGAAACGCAGCAGAACTCCTGCACAGACTGCGGCTGCCCCCCAGCCACAAGGTTTTCAGAATTTGTGTGCGGGGAAGACCAGAAGTGCAGCCAGAAGCTGAAATGGTGGGTCTACCTCACAATCGGCGGAGCAATTTTTGGCGGCTTGGTTATAATAGGCATATTGTTCCTTAGCATACCCTATTACAGGCGGGTTTCTGCCCAAAGGGAAAGCGAGTCAAAAAAGAGCGAAGGCAAAAGGGAGAGGATAGCAGAAGCGCTCTACAGGCTTTCCGGCCAGATAAACCCTGAAAATCCCTGGCCTGTCAGCAAGGTCCTGAAAAAGCTCGGCTTCAGGGCCAGCCCGGATATTGTTCACGAAGAGTACAACGAAATGCTTGAAAGGATGAGGGAAACCGGAAGCGTAAGCAAAAAAGTGCACAGAGAAAAAGAGACCAAAGTGGAGAAGATGATAGAGAAGGTTGAGGAAGAAGGCGCTGAGCCAGCAAAGTTCGTGAAGAGGGCATGGGTGGCGGCATTATTGAGCCTGCTGCTGCCGGGGCTGGGCTTTGTTTATGTGAGGGCTTATGGCTGGTTTGTGCTTTACCTTGCCGTGTTCTTTGCCCTTAGTATTAAGACATCTCCGGCAGGGATTATTCCATGGGCTATAGCTGTTATCCACTCATACAGGTATGTGAGCACTGGCAAATACCTGAAAAACTACCAACAGGCTGATGAGGGCAAAGCCCATAAGGAAAAAGGCGGAAGACCGTTGGATGAGGAAAAGGAGCCGATAAAGAAAGCCAGCCAAAAAGAAGAAGCCTCACCCGAACGCAAGATTACAGCAGGGAGCATCTTAAGCTTTGCCATGTTCATCCTTGTCGTTATTATCTCAATAAACATGATGGCTAATGGTAGCAAGGTAAACGGGTTGGTGCTCCTGCTCATAGCCTTCATCTGGTGGCCGCTTAAGTGGCTTGTAAAACTGCTGTTCAATGCGAAGCTTTCTTTTGGCGCAAGGGTTGCGCTTACAGGGATTGTAATTGCGCTGATCATAACCTCATTCAGCTACTCAAAGGCTGCCACGCCAAAAATGCATACTATTCCACAAGCGTATGGTACTACTCCGCAGGTTCAGGAAGTAATAGACAATGTGAGGCTTTCACTGCATGAAGGGAACATCGTTCAGGGGCTTCTTGTTTCGGATCCGGTATCACAAGACATACTGTCCGCTGCGGGAAAAGGTATGGCTTCTGCAGACCTAAGCCTTAAGGACATAAGCTTCAACGGCCCAGCCATAACAGTGCTTGTGCACGTTTCGCTTTTCCTCAAGGATGGCAGCCGCATTGACAGGGAAGCCCGCTGGGTGCTTGAGAAGCAGGAGCGCGGGATAATGCTTGTTGATGTTGTGCCGAGCTTCAGCCAGATAATGGGGGAAAGCGGGATTTTAAGCACCGGCAGTGAATCAAGGCGGCAGGGAATTGTTGCTGTTGAGGAAAGTCCCGTAAAAGAAGCTGAAATCTATAAGTTTGCATAAGCTTAATCTAGCCCCATCAAGGGATGTAATAAGTCTGGTTGCCAACACCTAAGGTTTAGCCTCTTATGTTCCCAAAGTACCCCTCAAACATCCAAAGAAGGCAATCTATGCAGAATTGCGGCTGCTGACTTATTACGTACCCATTAAGCAAAGTATTTTAAAGTTAGAAGTATAAAAGCAGTATAGGTTCTTTAAACAATGGATGGAAATCAGGCTTCAGATGATCAGACAGTAGTAGAGATAGTCAACAGGATACGAGTTCTTGAGAGCAAGTACACACAGCTTGGCGAGAGGGTCCTTGTAATCAACCAGAACCTCATTGAGCAGTACAAGAGGCTAACAAAGGAGATAAGAGGCACTGAAGCAAGCATCAAAGACCTTAAGAACGACCTCAACAATGTCAAGAACATACTCAAGCACCTTACTGAAGAGGCGTCAGACTTTGCAAAAAAAGATTCCCTAAAGGTATTAGAAAAATATATTAACTTGTGGAACCCCCTTAATTTTGTCACAGAGAGTGACGTGAAGAGGATAATAAAGGAAAATGCCAGTTCCACCAACAGCGGAAGTCCTGAGTATGCAGAGACAGGGGATGACAAGGGAGCAGATAGTCTCAGCTCTGGCGCCGAAGGGCTACAGCCCAAAGCAGATAAGCGAGGCAATAAGCCAGGCAAGCATAAAAACGGGGGTGGAAAGTCCAATGCCAGAGGATGATGAGATTCCTACAACAGAAATGCAAGTCTCCACACTAAGCCAGGAAGATGACATACCTGTTCCAACACCGACAGTGGAAGAAGAGGTGGAGATAAGGCCCAGGATGCCTATGCCGCAAATCATTCCCCAGTCACAGCCATCGTTCGGCAGCTATGAGGAAGTACAGTCCCTAGTTGAAGAGGTTATAGATGAGAAATGGAAAGACTTTGTATCTACTATTGGAGACCTTTCAATATGGAAATCCCAGATGAGCGATGAGAATGAGGCGATAAAGCAGGAAATCCTGAGGATGCAGAGCCGGATAGACAACCTGCAGGCTGCTGTTTTAGGGAAAGTGGACGAGTACAGCAAAGGCGTCAAGAACATAAGCACAGATATGCAGGCTTTAGAGAAGGTGTTTGAGAAGATTCTTGAGCCCATGACTTCAAACATCAAGGAGCTTAACAGGATTGTTTTGGAGCTGAGGAAGAAAAAGTAAGAAGCCAGCGTGAATACTTCTGCCATGATTTGTCGTAAAGCAAGGATTGAAGGAAAGAAGCCCTACAAAGTTCCTATTTTTCCGTGACTGTCAAGTCTCGTCTTGATTTTTAGCAGGTTTAGATGGTTTGAGAGTCTAAAAATAGATTTTGCTTTATATTTGCTTGCCCATTAATTCTCCATTCTTGCTTTTTTCTGTAGACAACTGCTTTTTTTTCAGCAGCTGCATTGTTCCCTCTAGTTCTTTTCTTTAGATATGTAGCTCAAATATGACCTAAGTTGGAGCAAAAAGTCTGGCAACTCTTGCAAAGAGTTGTAAGAAAGTGAAGAAAGAAAACTTTATCTCTGTTAGTGTCCCATTCCATCTTTCTCTTACCAGTTTCAACTTTAATTCTGCACTTTCCAACATCCTAAATCTTTTCTTTTCAGTTTTCTGCAATGTGGCAGAATAGTATTGTTCAACTGTATTGTTGGTTGGTGGAACCAAGGGATTCTCTTGAAAGAGTGTGAACTTGTCAATGTTCTCCCTTATTTTCTTTATTCTGGCTTGTAGTTTCTTTGGGAAAAATCCCCTTTCCTGTTCTAGCTTGTTTAAAAGTTCCATTGTATCTTCTTTGCTATGTCTTAATAGGAATTTGAATCTGTGTTTTCTCCTATTTTTCTTAAGTCCCTTTCTGAATTCATTAAAGTCATAGATTAACTGCATCTCGTAGTCTGAAATTATTTCGTGGCTCTCTTCATAACACCCGCAGCCTTTAATAATTTCTTTTCTTTTTGCCAATTGTTTTAATTGTCGCTCAAGGAAGTTGCATTCTACCTCATGATTAAAAAATAAGTTAAGCATCCTGTAAAGATTAGATAACTCCAGTAGCGGTAAAAATTTTTTGCCTTGCTTGTTCTTTTTCTTATAACTCTCGAAATCTCTGACGATGAGTTGGTTTAAATGGAAAATACACCATTGTATTCTTACGTTTGGAAACAGGTCCTTTAGCATCTTGGGGTAACCTCTTGCCAAATCTACTATGAATGCCTCCTTATGGTAAGGAAGCATCTTCATATTAAGCTTATCTTTCAAAGTTTCAAGCTTGCTATTTTCTACGGTTTCATCAAATATGACTAATTTCTTTACAGCATCGATAACGACAACCCTGAAGTATTTTTTTCCGTTAACCTCAATCCATTGTTCATCGTAATTGAATATGCCTGATGTGTCTAAGACTTTCTTCTGCTCGATATTTCTTGAAGCTTTAAGATAAAGCTTCCGGATCCACTCATAACTTATTTTCTTACTAAAAACTCGCAGAATATGTTCTGAAATTTTATCTAATGATACTCCATTTGTACAAAGGCTGAAAACCTCTGTATATATCAGCTGCTTATAGTGTTTCACAAACAATTCTAGATCTGCATAGTAAGTAGTCCAAGTATGCTTGCAGTTTTTGCATAGGCATTTGCCCCGCTTAATAATAAACCCTAATTCTTTGATTATTCTACTTTTACATCTATCATTCCCATTATGCAAAATTCGCCTTGAATTACAATTTGGGCAAATGGGAGAAATCTCATGGAATTTACCAGAAATACTTATTGAATATCTCTTTTCAGCCTTAATTTTAGCCAGTTTATGCGTCAGCGATTGTACCACTGTACAACCGAAAAAGTTATTTAGCCTAGAATTGTATTCTATCATTATTACACCTCTTTTTTTGTTGCTCTACTACAACATTAAAAGAGGTTCTTATTTTTATACCTTATCAAGACCAAAGTTGACAGTCACATTTTTCCAAAATGCTTATTAAGTGCAAGTAATTATGAGGGAAGGATGAAACTCAAAAGCAGGATAATCAATGCTTCGGCAGCCTTGGGGCTAGTCGCAGCGATTGGAGGTTTATCAAAGTCTTACGAAGAGTATGTAGAAGCAAATGAGAAATATGCAATGAACAAAGATGAAATAAAATTCTGCAGCAGGATAGAAATGGGACTTCACTCTGTGGAAGCCTTCAGCCTAAGGGATAAGCAGGAGAGGGAATCTTACTTTGAAAAGCTGGATATGTACATTGCCAAATGCGAAGATCCTGTATACTTGAAGAGAATCAATAAAGAGAGGCATACCAGAGAAGGAGGAGTATGCTATCTTCTACTATCCTTATTCGCTGGAGGGGTGGCTATCTGGGGCACTAGGAAAAGCATCAGGCAATTTATAGAAGAAAAATAGAAGTTATTGAAAAAGTCAAAACATCGAGAAATAAAAAAACTCCCTACAGCCCATTGTATTCCCTTAAGCCTTCTTTTTTTAGAAGCCTGCAATGCAAATTTTGTAAGTGAAGGTGGTTAAGGCTTTCTTTTGGAACAGAAGAAGCAATACAGCACCCTAAAAAAGTTTAAGAAAATGGCTAATTAATAGCATACCACCTAAAAACCTATTGATATTTTCCGGCTATCATCCTCACAGCCTGCGCAGCAATGAAAAGAAGCAGCAAAGCCCCTAACACCCTTGGGTGGAACACAAGCCTCCCTATGTCCTGATTCAGCCCAGATGCATCATCAGCCGTGGCATCATCCCCTGCGTATATCTGGTTTATCTGCACGCCATATACTTGCGTCATGGCATACATCATTATCGCAAGGCCAATTATTATGAGCACCCATACTACACCCTTGTCCTTGAAGGCCCCTGCAACTTCCGACTCCTTCACACCAACAAACAGGAAAAGCAAGGCAAGCAGAAGCACAAACACCATTAGTATGGTGAACCATGGCGTTATTATCTGCACCATCTGCAGCAGCTCAGGCGTAAGAATGAACAGGAAAGCAATTGCAAATGCTATAAGCGCATTAGTGCCCTTGTTGTCCCCAAAAAGCTTGACCTTAGTCAGGAGCGCAAATATTATGCCGTAGATTAATAGAAACACGAATACTGGAGCAAAGTAGTTCAGTATCCCCATGTCTATTAGTGATGCCATTATTTCCTGAATTCACCAGAGCTGAAAGCATTTCCAAGCTTTTCAAAGACATTAGTCTTATTATTCTTATCCTTCCCACCGCCAAGGACATAGCCAACGCCTATCGCTATGGCTGCAAGGAGTGCAAGTATCCATACATCGCCAGATTCAACCCTCAGCCAGCGCGGCACGCTCAACGACAGTGAAGGCAGCGAAGACACGACAGCCCAGATTAATCCGCCAATTGAAAGTACCATTGCCATGAAGAACCATCCGCCAGTCATTTTTTCACCCTTAGCGCCAAAGATGCCCCAAACAAGCAGCACCATCAATATTACGAGCACCAAGGCAGATACCTTAGGCAAGAAGGCGTTCATCATTGCCACAACTGCAGTAACCCTTATTGTGAAAAAGGCAATTGCCAATGAAACTATAACATTAATATTCTTTGAATTCTGGCCAAAGAGGCTTATCTTCTCAAGCACAGCAAATATCAGTGTAAAGATAAGCAGGAATGGAAGTGCTACTTCGTAAAATCCGAAATCTTCAAGTGAGCCTATTATCCTAGTAAGGTCAGTGTTGCCAAATACCATTATTCATTTCCTCCAGATGGTTTTTTAGTGCCCCTCACCACATAAAATACTATGCCTATCACAACTGCAAAGAATAATACTGGGACCGTAACCGTATCAGCATACATAAAAGCAATTCCAATAACCGGATCAAGCCAGCCGAATGAGTGAAGGAATATTAGTATAATTGAAATGAACATAATTATCATAAGCAGGAACTTCCAGAATTTATGGTCCTCAAGGTTGAACTGCTTGTCACCCATGAATGCGCCTACAAGGAGCATGAATGATATGGCTGCTGTAAGCATTAATGCCACCAATGGCAGTGATATCTGCAGGGACTGCACAATCTCCTTTGCCGCTACTGTGAAAAAGCCTATTACAAAGGCAACCATCGCATTAAGCTGCTTCTTGGGATATTCCTTCTCATCAATCTTCTCAACGCCAAAGATTCTGGTCTTCTCAAGTATCCCGAAAACTATAGTAAAAACAAGCAGAAATGGCAAGATTACATCAAATACTCCTAAGTCCACAAGGAACTGGACTGCATTTCCTAACGCCGTCATTTTCAATATACCCGTATTAAGTGTTAAGAATTATGAACTATATAAAGCTTCTGTTTTTAAAAGAAGAAAAAAATTATTCTGTAACAAACGCAGTCTCTTCCTCATCCTCATAGGCTGGAACTGCGGCCTTGGCTATTATCACTATGTCGCCTATTGCCTTGACAAGATGGTGAGGCACTATCACGCCTTTTGCTCCCCCCAAGACTCTTGTCAGGAAGGAATTCCTCGTAGCCCTTATCCTCCAGCCTGAAATCTTGTTGGTAGAGATTATGGCTTCCTCAACATCTCCAAAATAGTCCCCTGTGTCTGTGAAGACCTGCAGGTTGTAGACCTCTGTAATATTCTTTATCTTTAGCATTGCGATCCCCCTTTATTTGAATAAGATAGGATATTATTCCCGTATTTAAATAGTTTTCTAATCTTTTTTTATCAGTTAGAAGCCAGGTATTGCCCTCTTTTGATGGCAAAGGGTGTTTTATTTGAAGTATTTCAATCCACGCCAACAAAGCCTACAGTGCTGGCTGCTAACGAAACCTATAAAACCTAAGAAAACAAGATAATACTATGCAAGTATACAAAAACCTCACTATTATAGGAACTTCACACATAGCGCCAGAAAGCATGAAAGAAGTAAAGGAAACAATAGTCTCCAGAAAGCCAGGGCTGATAGCATTAGAACTGGATGGAGGAAGGTTCATCGCAATGCACCAGAAAAGAAAGCAAAAGATAAGCATTGCAATGATAAGGGGGCTGGGGATAAGGGGTTTCCTATTCAACGTCTTTGGAGCCTGGGTGGAGACCAAGCTAGGGAGGATGGTCGGAGTAAAGCCTGGGAGCGAGATGATGGCTGCTGCAAGACTGGCAAAAGAGCTGGATATACATATTGCGCTCATAGACCGGGACATAAGGATAACAATAAAAAGGCTGCTGAAAGCAATAACATGGAAGGAAAGGTGGCATTTCATAGCGGATATCTTTAAAGGAATCTTCACGGCAAAGAAACAGTTGCAGATGTTTGACCTGAGGAAAGTGCCTCCTGAAAAGCTGATAGAACAATTATTGCAAAAAACAAAGGAAAGATACCCCTCTTTCTACAGGGTATTGGTGACAGAAAGAGACAGCTATATGGCAAAAGCTTTAAATAAGCTGCTAATAGATTACCCCAATATAGAGATAATAGCAGTGGTTGGAGCTGGCCACGAAAAAAGCATAATCAACAGGATAAGGAGAATGCAGCATGGTGTTTAATTACACATCAAGAGAGAAAAAGGCGCTAATAATATTCATACTTGTATTAACGCTGGTGTTTGCGTTCAATGACGGGCAGGAAACTTTTGATTTGGGGTTCTGGCTAATCAACTTCTTAAAGATATTAGTAATAGTGGCAATTGGAGCATTAGTGCATGACCTGGGCCATGACCTTATGTGCAGGAAATACGGCTTCAACAGCGAGTTTAGGCTGTGGGGCATGAAAAGGCTGGGGTTTACAAAGCATCCGCTGTATCCAAAGACATACAACATACTTGGCTTTAAGTGGACCATCTACCAGTTCCCTTTGGGAATATTGCTGGCACTGATTGTAATGGTCCTATCTAATGGAAAGCTTTTCTGGGCAGCAATCAGCAGCTATGGGCTTGTGGTGGAAAGGGCCCACAGGCTGGGCAGGAGGTATGTTGAAGTCACTGACTTTGAGGAAGCAAAGATTGCCTTGGCCGGGCCAATGTTCCTTCTTGCCCTAACACTAATACTCAAGATATTCAATGGCGCAGGAATGTTTGACAAGTTCATACTTATCTATTCTCTTATAGTAGTATACGACATGTTGCCATTGCCTGGGCTGGACGGCTCAAAGGTCTACTGGGGCTCAAGGCCATTGTTTGCCTTCAGCTTTGTTTTCACAATAGCTGCTATTGCCGCAATCTACATGCTTAATGTCTGGATTGCATTGCTGCTGGCATTGGGGCTTTCGCTGGTGTTCCTGGTGATATACTATTATCTTAAGATCTATAAGTGAATCCTTTTGCAAAGATTTTATAAAATCCCATAACTCAATGTAATTCTGATGATTAAAATAAATGAGATAAAAGCACGTTCAATAATAAGCAAATCAAATCTGCCGGATGCTGACTATGTAATCAATCCTTATGTGGGATGCATGCATTCGTGCTTATACTGCTATGCCAGGTTTATGAAAAGATTTACAGGGCATAAAGAGCCTTGGGGCGAATTTGTTGATGTAAAGGTAAATGCTCCTGAGTTAATCCCCCCCAAAGCTTCAAAGTATAGGGGAAAATCAATATTTCTTTCTTCTGTAACTGACGCTTATCTGCCTCTTGAGAGGAAATATCAAGTTACCAGAAAGATCCTAAAAAAACTTCATAGGTCATCGGTTAACGTATACTAATTCTTTGAATTCTTCAGTTTTATGAGCTCTTCTTGCATTTTTCTTAACTTTCAAATCGGAAAGCATTTATACTTGTTTGCAATATTATTGCAATGAGGTGATATTATGTCAAAA
>JBDRFS010000010.1:0-5259 GCA_043818535.1 Candidatus Woesearchaeota archaeon | reverse complement strand
AGGCTTGTCGTATCTCTCTGCTGCGAGCGCTATTCCCTCAGCAGCATCCTCGACATATAAAAACTCCCTGGAAGCGCTACCGTCACCCCAGACTATAATGCTTTCGTCTCCGTTATCAATCGCATCAGCACATTTCTTTATCAGTGCAGGGATGACATGCGAGAATTCGGGGTCGAAATTGTCCCCTGGCCCGTAAAGGTTCACAGGAAGAAGGTAGATGCCGTTAAACCCATACTGCTGCCTGTATGCCTGGGACTGGACAAGAAGCATCTTTTTTGCCAGCCCATAAGGCGCATTTGTCTCCTCGGGGTAGCCGTCCCATAAGTTTTCCTCCTTGAACGGGACAGGCGTAAACTTGGGGTATGCGCAGATTGTCCCTACTGAAACGAATTTCTCAACGCCATTGAGCCTTGCCTCCTCAATCAGCTGCACGCCCATCATCAGGTTCTTGTAAAAGAAACTGCCGGGATTCTCCATATTTGCCCCTATGCCGCCTACAACAGCTGCAAGGTGTATAATCATGTCTGGATTGGAGTGCTTGATGGCCCTTATTATGTCTTCCTTCTTAACAAGGTCGTACTCTTCAATTTTTGGAACGAATATGTCCCTTGCTCCCCTTAAACGCAGGTTTTCAACTAGAAAAGAGCCCAGGAATCCTGCGCCACCAGTAACCATTATGCTTTTTTCCTTTAAGTCAATAATTTTAACTCCCCCTAATGCTTTACTGAAAGATGCCCATAATATTAAAAGTTTTCTATTTGCAGGGAATTTCCATATAGGAGCCGGCATTGCATCTTCTGTTGCTTAGGATTGCAATGCCTTCTTCTCAAACAAGCCAGGCAGCACGGGCTTCCTCATGGTGTCTGTTAAGTTTCGTCTTGATATTCAACTGGGAAAGTCAAAGCAGTGCTTTTCATCCAATCCAGCCCGACACACAGGCTTTCATATAAGGCAGTTGGGACAGATTTCCGGATAAAAGAAAAATCAGATTAAAGCTCAAAAAGAACTTCCACAGTTACAGGCCCCAAATTGCAGACTGCTAACTTTTATGCTTCATCAATACCTAAGTTGACAGTCTCCGCCTCATGGAAAGTAATATATACAACTTGTCTCCTTCAGCAATTATGCCATACGACCTTGAACTGGAAAGGGCAATAAAGAAGATTAGGGAAACTAATGCCAAAACAGTATGCATACAATTGCCCTCTGGGTTAAAGCCAAAGGCTACAGAAATAGCTTCTGCCTTGGAGAGGGAGACTTCTGCAAAAGTTGTGATATGGGCGGGAAGCTGCTTTGGCGCCTGTGACATTCCTCAGGTTGAGGCTGACCTGCTGATACAGTGGGGCCATTCGGAAAGGTTTAAATAGTTACTGTTATCATCAACCCTATGGTGGAGGTATTATAAAAATGGATGAAGGCAAAGCAGAGCAGATTGGGGTGCACAAGGGGGCGCTTTCAGTATTGATAAATGAGAAGACGGAATTTGTCAAGCTTATCGGAATAGTTGAACAGCTGATGCAGATGCATGTCAAGGCATTGAAGGATCTAGGCGTTGATTTGGAGGCAGAGGCCAAAAATGCCCAGGAAGCAATGAAGAAGCTGCCTGCTGCAAAGAAAAAGGCTGACAACCTTGGCGGAAGGCTTTAATCCTTTTTTTCTTCTAAATTCTTGAAATAGGCCTAGTTGGAGTCATCAAGAAGTTCCTGTGCTGTTATCTCGGGCTTGACGTCGCCCTTTTTCCCGCAGTAGGGGCACAGGTCTTGCGCTTTTGAAGGCTCTTTCTCGAAATTGAAGTTGCAGTTGTGGCACCTGTATGGCATCTTTTGTTCCATGCTATTATTAAGGGCAGCAGTGTTAATTAACCTTTCGGAGGGGGAAAATGGGGCTTTTTTTTAGCAGCCGCAATGGATTCTTTTGTAACGGGTTATGGGGGTGTGGGCTTCTAGAAAATCCTCTATTCTGATGCCTAACTACTAGTTGGTTTTTAGCTAAAAATAAGTTAACTTTTAAGACGGAAAATTGCCTAATCTTAAGCCTAAACCAAACGATTTATATATTTTTGACGCCTAACTTCTATTCGCAAATATTAGCTCTGGAGTTCCATTGGAGATTTGAGCAGATACACCCTTTCCAGGATGGGAATGGGAGAGTCGGGAGGATTCTACTTAATGCCTGGCTTTTGGATTCGTTCTTCATGCCGGTAATTTTTTTCAGTGAGAACCATCATGCCTATAGTTCTTGCATAGCTGCATCTATAGAGACTAGGAAGAACAAGTGGGGGAAGTATTTTGTTGGGCAGGTTAAGAAGACGGTCAGGAGGATTGAGGAATACAAGAAGGAAGGCATAATAAAAGGTGGCTCTTCAAGCATTGGGAGATCCAGGGAGGAAGGATTTATCAGCAGCCGCAATCACTTCTTTTGTGACAGCTTCTGGCAGTGCGGGCTTCCAAAGAAAAGTGGCTGCTAAGAACCTTAAGCCTTACCCAAGCACTTAAAATACTCTTCCCTTAGCTTATTCACCTCGGGCATTATGGGGATAGTAAGCCCTCGCCCTTCAAGGATATCCAGTCTTTCACCAACCCACGTGATCCAAACCTTGTTTCCTGTTGCCTGGATTTGATGATTCAGCTCTCTAAGCATTGCCTTCCAGTCTAAGCCCCTTTTGGCAAGCGAGATGCAGTCTTCCAGGTCACCTTCACGCTCAGTCATAGTCTTTAAGAGGAATATGTCCTCATTGGAACATAAAGACAGTTTAAGGTTAGAGAGGGAATGGGTGTGCTCTGACCTTTTTGCCATGCCCTCTGAAAGGGAAAAGCCCTTGCAAACGGCCTTATGGAACAAGTCAATCCTGAAATCCCTCCTTACAAGTATTTGGTTGAGTTTCATATGCCTGTATTCTATTGTAGGAATTCTGCTTTCAAAGCCAATATCTTTTAATGCCCGTTCAAGCTCCTTGAATTCCCTCCTGTCTTCAACAATCAAGTCAATGTCCTTTGTTGCAGGCTTCATCCCATGGTAAAGCAGCACGCCTCCGCCAATCATAAAAAGATGCACTTCTTTTTTGAGGCTTCTGTCAATCTCTTCCAAAAGCACTTCTATCTGGTTAAAGTCCGATATCATAAATTTCAGCTTTCTCCCTTATTTCATTTAGCTTGGGGAGTCCCTCTATTCTTTCCCCATCCAATACTTGCTTTATGCTGCCAAGCAGCGGGTGCTTAATCCTTGAAATGTTCTTCCTGAATTTCAGATAGAACAATGAGGTATAAAGTATAAGCCTTACGCTTTTTTCCTTTTCGGCGATGTATAGTGAGTGCAGGAATATCTCCTGCCTGGATAATTTTTTCTTCGGCAGGCAATAATAGTTTGTTGTAAGCAGAAGCTTGATCCCAAAATCCTTATACACCGAGAATGCTGTTAAGGCTGCATCCTGTTCTTCCCCATTGGAAAATATTATGTATTTGTTGTCCTTTTTGTATATTACTGAGTTTGTTGGAACTCTCGGGTCTATTGTCTCTTGATACTTTTGAAATTCTGCAAGGAATTCCACCAAGAGGGGCCAGATGTCTTTGTTTAGCGTGTAATTCCCATTCTCCCTCCTTACGGCATTTATGGCAATTGCCTGCTTGAGCTTTTTGTAGATAATGCTCTTCTGAAGGCCTGTCTCTTCAATGATTGAATCTGGAGTCCTTGGGCTAAGAAGTATTGTGAGTATTGTAATCCCTGAGCCTGAAAGTGCAGTTTTAAGCTGGGGGGATTCTGACAGGAGCTGCAAAAGGAGGTTAGTGAAAACTGTCCTTGATGGGGAAACCTTTCCCCTTGAGCGCTCAATTAGCCCTATTTCTGAGAGCTTTTTTGAAGCCCGGTATATTTGCTTTTCACTCTTTTTTAGGGCTGCGGCTATTTCTTTTATCAAGGCCTTTCCACTGGCCATTGATGCCATTATTTCCAGATCTGTAAGCGAGGGTTTCATAGTTCCACTAATGTGTCCTTTATTTAAATACTTTTCGCATTTTAGTGGAAAATTTCTAAATGCCTGCTGGTCTTGGATGTAATGCTGTCCCATATTATAGTCTAGGCGTTAAAAGGTTGAGCAAGTTTAGACCAAAAAGCCGTTTTAATGGGGTCTACCTGTGCTTTATACCATCATGTCGTACAAATCTGCTCAAATATTTTATTCCTTGACTATAGTTAGATATCTAAGTAAGAGTTAGAAGCCGCAATCACTTCTTTTGTAACAGCTTCTGGCAGTGCAGGCTTCTGGAGAAAATGGATTTGTATGGTGGAGTATTGGCTTCGGGATTTTTAAATGGCTCCTATCCTATGATTCCAGAAACAGATTTCTCAGGCATCATGATATTTGATTCTGTTAGCCTGACTCCAATGGCTTTTCCGTCAACTAACTTAAACAGCTTCTCCTGATCAGAAATGTCCCAGTCATTGTAGCCGGGACTGTATCTCTTCATCTTATGGCCTTCTTCATTCTCTATGAACTTTTGCAGCGCATTCGCGCTTGACTCAGCATATTCAGAACCTATTGCGTCATAGATAAATGATTGCAAAGGATCTTTACATTTGGATTTCTCTTCTATTTTGGGACCAATTGTTACAATAAAGAGGCCTAAATCTTTCGCATAATGAAATCTTTTGGCTAAAAACTTGCTGTGAAATATCTCTCCGCCAAGCTCAATTTTTTCTGAATCTACTTTGCATTCAAAAAAAGAATAAGCCCCTTTTGCTCTTGGGGTGCATTCTTGCAGGCACTGGTCTATTTCCTCACTTATCCAGTCTTCTATCTTCCCTGCAGGGCCCATGATTCTTCTTTCAAGCCTGCTCCTTTTTATCTTTATATTTAATTCATTTAATATCATAAGCTGGATCCTCGAGCCCTCTTGCGTATTCAATGTTGTCCTTCAATCCTGCTATGAATTCAATGCTTTCTGACAGTGCCTTTTCCCTGCCTTTGAAATCTGCTCTTATTATTGAGGGGCTGGCTATTGCACTGTTGAGCCCGACCCTTTTACCGAGGAGGATGAACGCCTGTTGCAGTGCTTTTGTCCTGCTTATCTTGTTGCTTAAGCCATACCCTATGTTTGTCAGCCCTCCAGTGTAATTCAGTTCCATAGGTCATCGGTTAACGTATACTAATTCTTTGAATTCTTCAGTTTTATGAGCTCTTCTTGCATTTTTCTTAACTTTCAAATCGGAAAGCATTTATACTTGTTTGCAATATTATTGCAATGAGGTGATATTATGTCAAAA
>JBDRFS010000009.1:0-29300 GCA_043818535.1 Candidatus Woesearchaeota archaeon | reverse complement strand
TGCTGCCATTAAAGCTTTCAAACTATCATCTCAAAAAACTAAACACTTGTGAGAGAATCATAGATTGTGAAATCGTAAAAAAACGCAGGAAATATTATGCCTATTTTACCTGTGAATATACTGTTCCCGATACTGATACTCAATACCTTAGGACTGTTGACCTAGGAATACTCCGCAGTTTGTCAACCGTGTTGTTCGATTGCGAAGGGACCTTGGTCAAGAACAGCTTTAGGGTGTTCAATGACAATAAGAAACGTGCAAAGCTGAATGTTATGGATATAAGGATAAAAGGGCTGCAGCAGTCCATGAACTGGAAGCTCTTGAAAAAGCTTAGGGCTTACAGGCGTAATTTTGTTGAGGACTACATGCGCAAGAGCTCCAAGCTGTTTGCAGAATGCTGTGCCGGGTGCAAGGTTCTGATTGGCTACCCTAAGCACATCAAGTACAGGCACTTCAAAGGCAATGGCAACAAAAAGCACAGGACTAGGCTTGGCAGCTGGAGCTATAGGAAGCATATAACTTATATCCAGCATGCTTGCGAGGCTTTTGGGGTTCATGCTAAGGAAGTTAACGAGCGCATGACCTCAAAGAGGTGCAGCAATTGCAGCAGCCTTAACACTGACCGCCCCTACAAGAACCAGTTCAGCTTGTTTCACTGCAACGACTGTTTTAAAACTTACAATGCTGACTTTAACGCCTGCGTTAATCTCGGCATTAAGCCTATTGCGCCGCAACGCTCTGCAATAGGCGGGTGCGGCCTGAATCGACAGGCCATTAAGATGACTGCGCCCTTACATGTGAATGATCCCGCTCAAAAGCGGGTGAGCGCATAACGTCCTCTTAACCGAGGCTCCGAGAGTTTTACTCCGGAGAGAGGTCACGCCATATCTTACTCTATCCATATTACTTTCCCTCAAATAACATCCCTGTATATAAGACTTTTGGAGGCTAAAAACTACTTCCACTCAACCTAAAACAAACATCACAGGCTTCTTACTCATAAACATTAAAGTAAGCCTTACGCATGGCAGAGCTTCCATCAGAGTTCTCAATAATCTTGCCATTCTCGCCAAAGAAAGACATCTCTATCCAATAGTTTCCAGTGTTAACAGTAGTATATGGCGGGATAATCCTCCATAGCTCAAGCTTTCCCCCTTCATCCAATGTCGTTTTAACTCCAAGATGCCTGTCATCCACAAGCCACTTAGACACAACCTCCTGACAACCGTCAGAATCGCATTTGTTGCGCTTAACTCCGGCTACCAAATAGCCCGAGACCTTCTCACCATTATTCAAAAGTAAGGCCGGCTCTGCATCAAACACAGGATGGGAAGTCGCAACTGTATAGTCAACTGACCCGTAAACAACATCAGAAGCCTCAACAATAACTTTCCACATTCCAGGCTCTATCTCTTCTCCAGGCAAGAGGCCATAGACAACCTGCTCAATATTATTGACATTATCCACTCCACGTACAGCATTCTCCCCTGGATTTTCAGGGTCCAAAACAAAAGACCTGTACTCTTCACCTGATGGAGAAATAAGCAGAAGGTCCAAGTCGTTAACAAGATTCTTCTCAGCGTGCGGGGCTGCAGGATAGTCAGTGTAGGCAAGCATTACCTTTATGGGATTGCTGCCATCCTCAACATTAAGCACAAGGGTGTTCTTCTGCCCTGTAACATTCACTTTTCCCTGAGAGTATCTTCCGTCTACCAGTGCCTTGTGAGCCTCAACAGCGTCAACCATGCCATATCCTGTCTTGAAATCAACAAATGGCTCCTCTATGTCTATTGCAGTGTTTGCCAACAAGGCTTTGACAAGCTCTGGCCTGGGATCCATTCCAGCCATGATTTCCCTATAGGCCTGAACAATCAGGGCTGAAAGGCCTGCAACTGCCGGTGATGACATTGAAGTGCCTGCTGCCCCTACATAGCCTGGGTAAGCATAGGTTGGAGAACAGGATATAACTCTAGTTACCTCATCCCCTCCAACATTGACCACAGTTACTCCTACCCTCCCGTCATCTGCAGGCCCAAATGATGAGTAGTTTGCCACTTTAATCCAGTTGCTCCTGTCATATGTGACTGAACCCACTACTATGGCATTCTTTGATGTTGAAGGTATGCCCAATGTTCCGTAGCCGATTGCATCATTCCAGCAGCGCCTTGTGCTTCTCTCATTGCTTGCAGACTTGGCATCTATTATCCCTAGCTCATAAATGAGCTGGTCAACCAGTGATGTTGTCTGCTCATAATCCCCGTTGAATTCACAAGGATAGCCGTTTTTTGATACATTGCTGCCAATGGACATGTTCACTACGATGACGCCTTCTGAAGAAAATAATCTAAGCTTCTCATCCATCTGGTTGGGGGTGTTGTACAGGCAGTATGGCTCGCATTCTCCATGATCCCCTGAGTATAGAAGAGCCTTATGCGCAATTCCCTTAAATCTCTTGTCAAAGCTTTCAGGGTCATCTGAATTGAGATACATGCCGCATATCTCCTCAAAGTCTTCCCTGATGGATGTTTGGTTGCAGACCTTGTCTAATGCCTCAATGGTTCCCACGCCAGTTCCAGCAGCAATGCAGGCTACGTGGGTGGAATGCAGGCTTACTCTCGGATTGTCTTCAGGATAAAGCCTTCTTCCAACAAGGTCAGGATGCTCTTGATCAAAATAGCCTCCATCGTATATGCAGATCTTCACGCCTTCTCCATCAAGCCCTGGCACAGATTGCTGGAGCATGTCTGTCTTAGAGAATCTCCTGACATAATAAAGATGAGGCTCAAGGGGGATGGCTGGCTGGGAAATATATTCCACATCATCCTCTTCTGCAGCCATGTCAACGAAGAAGCCCGAGCTTGCCTCATCAACAGCTACGCTGATTGTGCCTAGGCTCTCATTAGAGTCTCCAATAACTGCCCCAATCTCTTCTATCTTTGACTTCACTGCCTTAAAGTCAGCATCCTCATGCAGCTGAACCGTGAAGCCTTGCATCCCGTCTTTTTTGCCCCATTGCCCGAGTTTGCCTTGAAGAATATGCGGGGAAATCTTGTCTTCAGGCAGTAAGATGCCTGCGTACTTTATCTTGTTTGTGTTAAGATTTGAAGTTGCCTCAAAATATTCCTTGTCTGCTGGGACAGAAGCAATGTAAGTCTTGGAGGATAATGGCTTGAGGATCTCTACACCTGAATCTTTTAATAGTTCCCTTTCTTCTGCTGTAAGATTCTTTTCATACTGCAGGATTGCGTGAACTTTTTCAAAAGGGCTATCTGCAGATTTCATGGCTTCTTCCAGATTTGAGTCCAGAGACCTGAAATGGTTTGGCATTATTGCCCTGTTCTTCAGCCTTATCTCTTTACCTGAATTCAAAGGAGATTCAGACGGGATTCCGGCATAATCCTCGCTGGCAAGCCTTACCTCTTCTCCTATGGAATATTCGGGATGCTCTGTCGTGCCAGAAACTCTTAGCTCAATGTTTGGTTCGTCTTGGTCGCAGGCAATAACCCCTGCTGCGAGTAAAGGAAGAAAAAATTTGCTTGCGGCCATGAAAGTATTAAAACCCCTTTTAGTTTTCATTTTTTTATTTGGGTTGATACCCCGCAGCTTGCTGCGGTTATTCCCTTTTACTCCAGATGCTTAAACAATAGTAGATTTAAATAGTTTGCTGAAAATCAGAATTAATCTGGGCTGAAGTCTTCATAGGTTAGCTTAAGCTCATCGTCCTTCTTTATTGTTCCTCTACTCTTGAGGTATTCTTTTGTAAGTATCCAGAATATCAGGCCCAGGGATTTTTTCCCTTTGTTATTGCATGGAACAACCAAGTCTACGTAGTTTGACTCGTTGTTTGTAT
This sequence comes from Candidatus Woesearchaeota archaeon, assembly GCA_043818535.1. Taxonomy (GTDB): domain Archaea; phylum Nanobdellota; class Nanobdellia; order SCGC-AAA011-G17; family GW2011-AR17; genus JBDRFS01. Next base: position 25,450 of record JBDRFS010000009.1, on the reverse strand, counting down.
CGCAAAGCGCAATCACTGGCATGCCTACTGCAACAGCGTCCCTTATGGCATTCTTGTCAGGCCAAGGGTCAATTGCGAAGATAATCTTTGCTTCTGTAAAGCCTTCGAGATTTGGGTTTGTGAGGATTCCTGGCTGGTATCTTCCTGCGATTACCCTTATGCCTGTAAGCTTTGAGAAGAGCTTTACAGCGTTCCAACCGTTTTCCCTTCGGCACACCACAATTATGTCCTGTGGCTCATATTGCGATATGAATTTTGCCGCCACGCTTATTCTTTCATCTATTTTCTTGACATTAAGCACTGCCAGCCCATCTCCCCTTACCTTGTAGATGAAAGGCTCCATGTACTTGGTCCTGAATTTCGTCCCTATGTGCAGCCCCACTTTTAGGTAGCTTTCCAGTGGCACAAGGAACTCTTCTGTTTCAGCCATAACTGTATCGAAAAAGGATGTTATTTATAAAGGTTTCCTTTTAAAGGGCTTTGAACAAAAATTAAGGCTATTGGTTAAGTCTTCCTAAATTCAGCCTAAACTATTTTTATCGCAGCATAAAAGTTAGCAGCTTGTGCTGTGGGGCTTGTTTGTGTGGGAGTTTTTTTGAGTTTTAATGTGGCCTTTTCTTCTATCCGAAAATCTGCCACCAAAAGTAATTTAAATTAAGTCGATTCTACTATTACTTTATATGGGGCTGTAGTCCAGCTTGGTCTAAGATCCATGGTTCGGGGCCGTGGGACCGGGGTTCGAATCCTCGCAGCCCCATCTTCTTGCAACTAGCGGCGGGAAATTGCAACTGTTGAAAAGGCTGGCTTCTTAAAGAAACATTAATAAACAATATTTACTTAACTATCAGTATCGGAGGTAAAATTATGAAAAAGAACAATGATATGAAAAAGGCTTCTATCGTGCTGGTAGCGGCTGTTCTAGTGCTTTTGCTGAGTGGCGTGGCATCAGCAGGATTCTTTGACTGGATTACAGGAGACTTTTGGCAGAATCTCTTTAAGGTCCCTAAGGCTACTACAACTACTGTTGAGCCAAAAGAGGCTACTGTAACTACAACTACAAGCAGCCCGACAGTAAATTTGAGGGTAGACGAAGCCACTACAATCTGTGATGGCCGGGAAACATTAAAACTGATTAATGTTTATTACAGTAGTGGCAGTGGGGCTTGGATTGCATCGCTTGAAGTTAGCGGAACAGTAGCCCTGATACCAGAAAGAGGCACTGAAACTGTTAGAGGCATAGAAATAAAAGTTGAGGATATTAGTGGCGGTAATGCTGTAATGCTTAGGATAAAGTGCCCGCTTGTCAGTGGGGCAACGAGTTCATCTGGCATTATAAACCCTGATATGGCTCCTCCATCACCTAAAGGGGATGCGATTATAACTTCCCCGGAAACGACTCTTGATGCAACTCCAAAGACTACTATAACTTCTCCAGAGACGACTGTTGAGGGGACTCCTGTGGAGATTCCTGAAGAAGAGACCGTTCCTATGGATACTCCAGGGTGGAACTGCAAGGTCTACGATGTTGGCCATATTGATGTGGGAGATTCCATTGCGGGCTACCGCTTCTGTGCTGAAAAGCCAGAAACTCATTGCATCGCAGTGGAGTATAAAGAGCACACGCACTACTATGATGGGGCTACTGGGTGTGTCCAGTTTGCAGGGGATGAAAGGATTGTGCTGAATGGCATACAGATTTCAGTGCCAGACATGACTTTGAGAGATTGTATGGCTAATCTAGAGAAAACAGATAGTGGATGCCAGTCGGCTGCCTCTAGTGGAACTGTTGAGCCAATGAGCGGAGACTACAGGAAGATCAGCAAGCCAAACAAGGTAATCTGCTGCTCTTAATTTTTTCTTTTTTTCTTGAAAAAGCTTTATATAGTAGTTTGAAGGTTGCTAAGCATATGAAGCCATTAGAAGAAATGCTCGATGAAATAGGCCCTTACTCTGTAATTGGGAAGTCTTGGAATACTACTAGGGCTGCAGAAGTAGCAGAGCCTTACTATTTCTTTGGTTGCATTTTGGGAATGAATGGCTTTTCTATCTTTAGCTCACATGAGACAGCAACAGAGTTCGAAATATCAATTAGGGAATGCATTATGAATGCTGCAGAGCACGGCAACCATTATGATAAGAACAAGTGGATACACCTTAACTTTTACGTTGGAAAAAAAGGCATGGTGGCAGAAATTGAAGACGAAGGGGAAGGCGTCCCTGAAAAAATAATAAAAACATTTGACCTAAATCCATATAATGAGGAATTTATCTATATGGGAGGAGATAGGGGTCACGGTTTCAATGGGCTAAAGATGAGGCTTGAAAGGGGAGAGCTTTCAGGCTTAGGTATTCACAAGAGCACTGTATATTTTATGGCTCTTTTTTAAAAAATCACCTTTTCTCCAGGCTTTCTTGGGAAGAGAGTTACGTCTGCAATATCTTTCTTTCCACAAAGATACCTTACAAACCTTTCAACACCCAGGCCGCCACCAGCTGTAGGCTTTAGTATTCCTCTCTTTGCAAGATCAAGGTAGGTCTCATAAGGCTTTGTGTCCATCTTCCTCTCTTTCATCTTCCTTTCTATCTCCTTGTGCTCAAACTCCCTCTCTCCTCCAGACAATGCTTCTCCAAAGCCTTCAGGCCAGACCAAATCATAGTTGTGGTAATAGCCCCTCTTCTTGTCTTCCCTATCATAAAACTCCCTCTCATGATCCAATATCCAGAAGGGCTCTTTTTCAGCAGCTGACAATTTGGCTTCTGCTTCGCTTATTGGGGTTTTGAATTCTTTTGACTCATAGGCCTTAAATGGGGTAATTGGAATCTTGAGCTTTCTTTTTAGCATTTTTAGCTCTTTACCGCATTCCTTCTTTACTTTCTTTATGGCATATACTATCATCTGTTCTGTAAACCTCATGAACTCTTCTTTTGTACAGTCGCGGAATTCAATGTCTAATTGGGAAAACTCTATCAAATGCCTTCCAGAATGCCTGCAGTCTTCTGCCTCAAGCCTGATGTTCGGTGAAACTATGAATATCCTTGAAATCTCATAGGGGATAACAGCCAGCTGCTTATGGAGGAGCATGCTTTTCGTAAGCTTTAGCTCTTGTCCTAAATACTGTATTGAAGCATCATACACTGAGTGGCATAAAGGATCAGTTACAGGAGACAGCATGACTGGCATCAATTGCAATATCTTTTTCTTGTAGAGAAAATCTGTCAGTGCCTTTAAAGCACAGGTCTGTATCTTTAAAATGGGGTACATCTCCCTAGATTCCATTCGTTGTATGAGTTTTTCCATCTTTAATCTCCTAAATCACATAACAGTACAGGCTGCTATATAAAATTATTCCAAGAAATATAGAAAATATATCCAAAATTAACCGAAAACTATTTAAATAATGGAATATTTTTCCATAACATGGACAAAGACAAAAGAATACTAGAAATACTAAAACAGAACTCTAAGCTGACAACCAGCCAGATATCAAAGAAAACCAACATCCCAATAACAACTGTCCACAACAGGATTAAGAAGATGGAGAAGTCAGGATTAATAATATCCTATTCTGTTGTCTTAGATTACAAAAAAGCAGGGAGGCCCATTGCAGCATACATATTAGTAAACATAGTGTATGCCCTTCCTTCAGGAAAGAAGATACAGCAGGAGGATGTTGCAAAAAGCATAAAGAAGTTAGGCAATGTTGAAGAGGTAAGCATTATTGCAGGGGGAGCAGACATCCTAGTGAAAGTAAGGGTGAAGGATGTGGAAGAGCTCAATGACTTTGTTGTAAAGAAGCTAAGGAGCATAGACGGAGTTGACAAGACACAGACTATGATTATATTGTCTTCTGTTTGATTACTTTTTCCCTTGTTTCCACAATAATTCAAAATATGCCCTGTAAGAATCAGCAGCAGCCTTGTTCTCGATTATCGTGGCTTCAGGCGTGTCTGTCCATATTATGATTGCTATCTTGTTGCCGTATATGTTGGTGACAACAGGGCTTTCTACGTTTTTCGGCACAAACCTTACCTCGGTCATCCGTGAGCCTTCAGCCTTTCTCCCCCTCCTCACCAGCATCCTGGTCCTTATCTTCTGCTCCTTCTGCAGCTTCAGGAATTGCTTTTCGTAGATTGGCATGCGCTCCCCAAACTGGCCTTCTGAGCCGAAGACGTCATTGTTCTTCCCTTCACGCAAAATATCCTGCATGACTGACTTTATTCCTTTTAGCCCTTTGTATAAGGTTACGTTCTGCTTCAGCTGTGTTTGCTTGAAAATCCCTTCCAATTGGGGCAACACTTCGCTCACATCATCTTCCATCTCTTTTAGGAGCTCCTTCAGCCTTCTTGGATGCGCAGGCTGGAACCATTTTTTATTGGCTATGACAACATAGCTTGCCAGACCCTTTTCTAATAAGCTTTTCAGTGCATCATAAGTGTTTGTCCTGTTGACTTCTGCTATCTTGCTTATCTTCCCGGCTTTTGAGGAGCCGAGCTTTAACAAGCCCAGATAAACCTTTATCTCGTTCCTCCTCATGCCTATCCTTTTTAAGGTTTCTTTCACATCCATAGTAAGGAATGGGATTATTGTGTTTATAATAGTTTCTGTTGTGGGGAATATTACAACATGAATCTAAATGTCTTTTGTGTTCACGAGTTTTGAAGATGGTGAAGCTGAAATAGCGCCTTAACCCTTGCAAGCCTTCAAAAAGCCATAAAACAATGGAGCAGGCTTGGTCAATGTTGACTTAAACTCTGGGTGGGCCTGCGTGGCCATAAAGAACTTGTGTTCTGGCAATTCAATGAATTCCATAAGCTTAGTCTTGTCTTCCCTTATGTGGTAGCCTGAGAATACTAGCCCTTTGTTCTCCAGCTCTGGGATAAACTTTGGGTTTACCTCATACCTGTGCCTGTGCCTTTCCAATACTGTCTTTTTGCCCTTTTCCAAGATTCCAAGCCTGAACAATTCTTCTTTGCAATTTTTAAGCTTTTTAACTGCTTCTGAGTCCTCTTCTAACCTCTCCTTATACAATTCCAAGACTTGAGATCCGTCTTTTAGCATTGCAGCATAAGCCCCAAGACGCATTGTGCCGCCGTACTTGCTCTCTTCCATGAGCTTCTTCTGTGCAGTCAGGATGTCAATCACGGGATGCTTGGTCTTTTCGTCCACCTCGCTTGTGTTCGCATCCTCCATCCCGCAGACATTCCTTGCAAACTCAATTACGGCCAGCTGCATGCCATAGCACAAGCCCAAGAATGGGATATTGTTTTCACGCGCGAACTTTATTGCCTTTATTTTTCCTTCTACTCCTGAAGAGCCAAATCCTCCGGGAACTATCAGCCCGTTACAATCTTTAAGCACCTTCACCTCTTCTGGATGCTTTTCAAACTGCTTTGAGTCAATCCACACGATCTTCACCTTAACATCAAGGTTTGCGCCGGCATGCTTCAGCGCTTCATTAATTGAGATATAAGAATCAATCAGCTGGTAATCGCCTATGTTGACGTATTTGCCAACAATTGCAACCTTAACTTCTTTTTTGCTGCCAACTATTGCTTCGACCAGATTTTTCCATTTTTTCCAGTCAGGCTTTGCCTTTGGCTTAAGCTTGAACTCTTTTAGTATCTTCAATCCTAGGTTTTCTTTTTCTAAATCCAGAGGAATCCTGTAGATCGTGTCAATGTCAGGCTCGGATATCACATAGTCTGACTTAACGTTTGCATAAGTCTCTATTTTCCTCTTTCTCACTTCATCCAATGCCTTTTTTGCCCGGCATACGATAAAGTCTGGAATTATGCCATGCTCTGTAAGCAGCCTTATCGCCTGCTGCGTGGGCTTGGTCTTCATCTCTTCTATGTGTGACGGGATTGGAAGGTATGTTATCAGGACATAAACCACATCATCCTTGCCCAATTCCCGTTCCATGCTTTTCATTGCAAATAGGAATGGGATGTTCTCATAGTCCCCTATTGTCCCTCCAATCTCAATCAGGCAGAAGTCAAAGCCTTCTGAAGCCTTTTTTATCCTCTTTTTGATCTCATCGGGGACATGCGGGATGAACTGGACTGTTTTTCCAAGGTATCTTCCTGCTCTTTCGTCTTCAATAATCTTCCCATACACTTGGCCTGTAGTGAGATTGTTCTTTTTTGGGATTCCTATGCCCAGAAATCTCTCGTAATTGCCAAGATCCTGGTCAATCTCTCCCCCATCATCCGTGACCCAGACTTCTCCGTGCTCAGTAGGCCTTAATGTTCCTGCATCGCAGTTGATGTAAGGGTCTATCTTGACAGCAGTAGCTGTGTAGCCGTATTCTTGGAGAATTTTGCCTATCGAGGCTGTGGTGACGCCCTTCCCTACACCGGACATTACGCCTCCGGCAACAACTATGAACTTGGTCATCTAACATGGCTATGCCTTGTTTACTAATAAAGCTTATGGTTCTGGAAAGCTATAATGTTAATTGGTGATCTCCCTTAAAAAAGAAAGTCAGCAGCCGCCATGCGCCTCTTGTTGCTTAATTCTGGGATTAATTCTGTTGTGGCAAAAATTACAACATAAATCTATATAGTGCCTGCTTCCTGTAATTCTTTAAGATGGTGCAAAAAGACTACAAGGAAATCCTGGCCAAGGTCCAGAAAGCCAGGCCTTCATGGCCGCCAGGCAAGATCTGCTGGGTGGCTAAGAGGCTTGCTGAAGGGTTTTAGCTAGGAGCACGAAGGAGGTAAAAAATGAGAGATGCAACATTGGAAAAGCTGGCCAAAAAGCTGCTGGCCAGAGACATGGATGGCTGGAGAAGGGAGGGGATGAAGTACAGCATCAGCCTTCAGCTGAGGGACGGGATGCAGATGGACAGCTTTGAGGTCGTAGTCGGGGCAGACTACATCCATACCCAGCATTTCGAGTTTTGCTCTAGCTCAGAGATGGATGGGGAGCCTTTCATGGAGGTGCTTGCCGGAAGGACTTTGATAGGGAGGCTGGATGGCGGGGCTGCCACTAAGCTGTACTCCATACTGGAGGACAGGGATGAATGGCCGGAAGAGGCAAAGCAGAAGCCTGATGCATACTGGCTTAGAAGGCTGGCAAAGCTTGCGGACAGGCTTTAGCAAAAGGGGCATGAGCTCTGAAGAGAAGTAAAAGCTTAAAAAAGCGGGAGGGATAATAGTATACAATGATAATCCAAATATATGAAATAACAGATGTGGAAACCGCCAAAGAATTGGTTAAGCTGGGAGTGAACTATGTTGGTGTATTAACAGGGAAGGGCAAATACCCTAGAGAAGTGAGCTACGATAAAGCAAGAGAAATATTTGATGCAATAAACGGAAAGGCAAAGGGTGTTGCACTGTCAATGAGCTCTGACATAAGCGAGATCTGCGAACTTGTCAGGGAAGTAAATCCGGACATTCTCCACTTAGGTGCTGCAACAGGGGACATCACGGCTGCTAAAATAAGAGAGATAAAGAAAAAGTTTCCAGGACTGAAGATAATGAGGTCAATCTTTGTAACAGGAGAGGAAAGCATTGAAACAGCAAAAAGCTATGAAGATGCAGCTGATTTCCTTCTGCTGGACACACTGGACAAAGGCATGCTTGGGGCGACAGGAAAGACCCATGACTGGAAGATAAGCAAAAAGATTGTGGAAGAAGTAAAGATCCCAGTAATACTTGCCGGGGGCATAGGCCTGGATAATGCAAAAGAAGCGATAAATAGGGTAAAGCCTGCTGGGCTTGATTCTAAGACCAAGACTGACAAGGAAGGCAGCCATGAGAAAGACCTGGAAAAGGTAAGGAAACTTGTTGAGGCAATCTCTTAATTCTGTTGTGGCAAACATTACAACATAAGTCTAAATATGCCTCTGTTTGTCTGTTTCTCAAGATGGGACAGGATAAACAAGCGCTGCAGAGGATAAGTGTAAGGAAGAAGGACCTTGAGAAAGTAGTGCAGGAAATAATCTCCAGAGTAAAGGGGCCTCTTTTCAGGGGGCTAGGGCAGAAAGCTCAAAAGGACTATGAAAGCAAAGGCGTGCTCATGCCATACTGCGGAAGCCTGGGTGTTGGGGAAGGCGTCTTCTTCACGAGCGACTTGTGCTATGCTCTCAGCTTCATGAAAGGAATCCTTGTAATAAGCAGCAGGGAAAAGCTTGATGGGCAAGGGAAAGCAATTGACACCAGGGAGAAAGCCTATGAAACAGAAGCAAGGGAAAAGCTTGACATGGAGCTAGGGGCGGGGAACTATGATGGGTGGAGGCTGTGGGGGGAGATACAGAAAAGTGATACCATAACTTATGAGGGCGGCCCACAAGACAGCTATGTATATTCCAGAAGGGAGCCAGTAACAAAAGGCGAGCTGCTGGCTGAAATAAGGATTCTAGAAGAGCACGACCCTTTGGGGCAAATGTAAGGGGGGAGGCTAAAATGTATGCTGGGCTGAAAAAATTAGTGGGCTGGCTTAAGGGGGGTAGGGACTAATCCACCTGTTGCTATTCTGTTGTGGCAAACATTACAACATAAATCTAAATACCTCTTCTCTTCGTAAGTCTTTAAAATGACAGAGCACGACGCTATGAGGCAAAGGCCGAAAGGGGGAGGAAAACGAAAATGGATGAAATTGAGGATATGCTTGTGAAGAAATCAGCAATTCATGGCGGATTAGAGAACGCAATAAGGGAGCTGCCTGCAGGGGAATTTTCAGAACTGCTGAAAGCAAAGTACAAGGCTAAAGTCGATAGGATAGTGCTTCCAGATCCTGATAGCCCTTCTTATCGCAGAGGGGAGTGGGACTCAAAGGAGCTTACTGTAGGGCTGTACGACGAGAAGGATGAAAAAGTGGGGGAGCTTGGACTAAAGTATGGGCGGTGGATAGTAACCGAAAGAGGTCTTACGGACTTTCAGGCGTATGGAGAAGGATACCGTGCAACAAGGGACGTGAGCTACATGGAGAAGGAACATGTGGGCTGGCTGGTTTACAGGGACCTTAAAGCCAGGGTGAAGGGCAATTGGAGGGAAGACTGCATTGGGACTTACAAGAAAATTGCCCAGATTATAAACAACATTGGCGACTGGGAAGTTAGCACGAAGCTATGGGAGTTCCCTGACAGGTATTAGGCAGAAAAAAGGCTGGGGGCGCAATAGCTTAGAAGGAAAAACCCTGAAGAGCAGAGGAGGAATATGAAGAAATACGTACTGACAGGAGGCCCGGGAGTGGGCAAGACCACTGTGCTGAAGCTTCTGTCCTCCAATGGCCATGTAATCGTGGAGGCGGCAACAGCAGTGATCAGGGAAGAACTGAAGAAAAAAGGAAAGGCAGTGCCCTGGATAGACTTCCCGCTTTTCCAGAAGAAAGTGCTGGAGCTGCAGCTTAAGCTGGAGGCAGCTGTTCCTAAAGGGGCAAAAATGGTCTTCCTTGACAGGGGGATACCTGACGGCATGGCATACTTTCTTGCAAGAGGGCAGAAGCCGCCAAAAGATCTCATGGAAAAGGCAGCAAAAGCCATGTATTGCAAGGTGTTCATGCTGGAGCCGCTGCCGGAGTTTGAGGAGACAGAGGTCAGGAGGGATGTTGAGCTTGCCTCAAGAATACATGCGGAAGTTGGGAAGGTTTACAGGAAACTTGGCTATAGGCTGATAAGGGTTCCTGCAATGGCTGCAGAAGAAAGGGCAGGGCTTATCCTGGGGGAAATTTGCCGGAATTCATAAGGGATTTGGCAGCCAAAAGGCTTATATAGTATTAACTACTACTTAATAGTAACAAAATAGGGTTAAAAACAACCAAAAGGAGGACAAAATGAAAAAAGAGCTAACACACCATGACTGCCTGAACGGCGATGATGTAAAGCATTATTCTGGAAGCATAGAGGGAATTGTAACTTCTGTAGAGAAAGCTGAGGACAAGGAGTCAATATTTACAATAAGGACAGAAGAAGGCGAGGAAAAAGTAACCCTTCCAAAGAAAGTCCATGGCAAGATACTTCTAGGATCAAAGGTGTCTTACCGCATATCTGAGAAGCGCAAGGTTGGATTTGAATTAGGCGGGTTTGCCTTTGGCTCTGGAGGGCCTGATGCAAGGGGGAAGTATGTTGCTTCAGTGAACACCAGCTACTGGCTTGACGTGCTGGACGGGGAGTTTGCAGGCATAGAGTACAAGGCTTCGGGATATGAATGCAGGGACATTGAGCCTAAGATAAGGAAGTAATCTTTATTGGCAGCCTGTGCTGCCTCTTTTTTTTGAGCAGAAGGCATTGCGTCCCATTGATGCAAAAGGGGCAATGCGGGCTTCTGACTTTGCTTTATATTGGTCTACTTCCTCAGCTTTTCTATCTTTTCAAGCAGCCCCTTGAAGTCTTTTACTCTTATCTCTTTCTTTACTTCTGTCCTCATGGGCCAACCTGCGAAGCCTGCATGGCATTCACATCCCTTCAATTGCCCGGGCAGTATACTCGGTTTCCTCTGACTTTATACCCCTTATTTTTTTGATTAATTCCTGCTGGTACTGCTTATCTTTTTCCATGAAGCTGTAAATCGTGGCAACTGGAGCCAGCTGTTCTTTCTTTTCCAGTATCCTGCCTATCATCCTTTTTGCATCTTTGTCCCTGCCAGCCTTTGCATAAAGCATTCCTGCAAGATGGGGCTTGTCTTCACTAAGCATGGCAACAGCTGTCATGTAATCAGTGTCCCCTATTTTCAATGCAGAGGTGGGTACGCCCAAGAGGCCCGGTGAAACGATGTCTCCTGAATCAGAGTCATCTTCCACAATCTTCCTCGTGGCAAGTACCTTTTGCCTCAACTGCATATAGCTTTCTGCCAGGCTCCTTGCCTTTTCGTCTGCCAACCCGCTTGAGGCAAGCATGTCCTCCAGCTTCCCTCTTATCATCCCTGCTTTTTCAGCATCGTATGCCGGAAACTCGCCCTGTTCCTGGTCTGCGTACTTTAACACTTCTATCTCCACTTTTGCATATGGCTTGAAGAGCCTTTCAATCACTTCTTTCTCCAAGTCCAAGGGCAGCTTGTCTATTCTGTCCCCTTTGTAAATGTATGCTGTAACTGTCAGCCTTGCAGGATCAAATTCAGCAATAAACTCGCCTACTGCCAACTGTGTTAAGTCGCCATAGCGCTCAAAACATTTTCCTTTCCCTTCAAACAAACTGGGAGCTATTATTGCCTCAATCCCAAAGTCTTCATGCTGTATCAGCCAAAAGGGTATGCCTATTTTTTTGTGTTTGTCTTCCATTTTTATTTTCCTCCTTCATCTTGCTTCATAGCGTCGTGCTCTATTGGTTTGTGCTTATATTTTGTCTTCTTTTATTTCAATCCTGTAGTCGGGGAAGCTCTTTTTCCAGTCCCTTTCTACTGCGCCTAGTGCTTCCTGTGCTGAAATTTTGCCTATCTCTGAGACATATCCCCTGACCAGCTTTTTTTGGGAGTAAATCTCAATGACTACTTCGGCAACTACCTTTTCCATCAGGCATTTGTGGCGTTCCTGCCCTTCTTTATCCCATGGATATGGCTCTCGCATCAGCACTTCCTTAAGTCCTTCTTCGTCTTTTACAAGCCAAAACGGCAGTACTTCTTTTTCCATTTTCTTTTACCTCCTTCGTTTGCTTCATAGCGTCATGCTCTTATACTGCTAAACAGTGATATTATAAAAAGATATCTCAAAATAAGTGGAAATATGTGTTATTTTTACTATTTATATGTATTATTTTGGAATACTTTTCCATTCTAAGACGGGAGATAAGGGGGGATTAGCATATATTGCCCTTTTTAGGCAAATTATTATATATTAGCAGCCTGTTCTACAACTTTTATTATGGAAAGAAAGAATATTGAGGAAATGCTGCAGAAAGAGCTTTGCTACTGCTATGGGTTGTTGAAGGAGACTTTCTCTGTAGACTTTCTTAAGCCGGATCTTTCTATTACTGAGAAAAAAGATGATGGCATGACTTATATGTATGAGTCTAATTCTATTGGTGTCCCTGAGCACATAGCAATCTATCCTTCAGGCTTTATAGGGCTGTCATTCCTCCATGAACTAGGGCACGCGTTTGCCTGCCAGGAGAATCAAGAACTCCAACCGGATAATCTCTTGAGCTTAATGAATAGTAATTTAGAGAAATGCATCACATACTGCATTTTCCATGAGGGGCTTGCAGACTATATGGCAATAAGGTGTTGCAAGAAATCTGATAATAAGGAATTAAGGGATGAAGGTGCTATAGAGGCTGATAAGTTATGGTTTAAGCTCAATATAGAGGTAAAGTACACTGTACCAATGTTTGCCAAAAAGAAAGAGAAATGGCAGGAAACTGTTATATCCATGTTCCCATTGTATGCAGCCAGGATCACTGATGACAGGTATCTCCTGGGCTATCATTTCTTTTCAAACCTTAAGGATAAAGACGTTAAAAGGCTTGTTAAGAGCCCGCCTTCTACTATTGGGGAGATTGTTTACCCTCAAGGCTAACCACTTGACATCTTGACATGTGTGCGCGCAGCACTTATAAAGGGGTTTCTCCTATTACTTAAATAGGGCTTAACAGCCCGAAAATCTAGGAGGTGGTACTAATGTTTAGACGTAGTCGGGACTATATGAAATGGGATGAGTTCGCCGCGAAGCTCTACCAGAGGGAGCATCTTCTCTTTGTGAGCAACACTGCCAGAAAGTCCATTCAGAATATGGCGCTAAAGGGGGTGATAGCATGAATTTTGAACTAAAATACATAGAAGGCGTGTTTAGCAGGCTGATAATGTCATTGCCAACAGAAAGGAGGGAAAATGGATGTTTACACAGAAATCGGAAGAGAACTCTTGCTTGAGAGCGACAGCATAAGTGCTGAAGAAGAGGGATTTATGAGGGGCTATGCTAGCCCTTAATCTTTTTTTTACCAGTAAGTTTTATAAACAAGCTTTATTTCTTAGCAATAATGGGCTCGTAGTCTAGTGGCTATGACGTCGCCTTTACACGGCGAAGGTCGCCGGTTCGATTCCGGCCGGGCCCATGGGTTGGAGCATACTGCAATTTCAGAGATTTAAGATTGAGCCAATAGTTTAGAAACCTTTATATATGGGCACACACCATAATACTATGGGCAAAAATGGATAATGAAAGACTAAACATACTTAAGTTGCTTATTGAAAACCAGGAACAAACATTCAGCATAAGGCGGATAGGGATCCAGAGGAAAATCAACTATAAGACCGCATATACAAGCCTGAAAGACCTTGAAAAAGAAGGAGTAGTAACATTAAACAAGCACGGCAACACGACAATCTGCTCCTTCAACCATAAATTCAACCACTCTGTCTTCCACGTGGAACATGCAAGGCTCAAAGATTTATTTAGAAACAAGGATTTCCTAATCCTATACAACCGCCTGTCAAAAGTCAACAGCCAATTTATCCTGCTCCTGTTCGGCTCTTATGCAAAAGGGAAGCCAAAAAAAGGCTCTGACATTGACCTGCTATTAATCACGGACAGCCCAAAGCTAATTGAGGTGCAGATAAGGCTCCTCCCCCTTAAAATCCATCTTACGCACATAAGCTATGAGAATTTCAGGTCAATGCTTAACTCAAAAGAGTTCAGTGTGGTGTCAGAGGCAGTAAAGCACAATATCTTGCTTTTTGGGATTGAAGACTATTACAGGATGATAAACAATGCTAGATGAAAGAAGGATAAAAGAAGCAGAAAAGAATGTAAGGGGATACCTGCAGTCAGGAATGCTAAAGAAGCAGCCCTTTAAGGAAGAGATACTCCGGGTCCTGCAGGCCAATGCAAACGACAGCCTTGAGGCTGCTGAATTTTTATCAGATAACAAGAAGTCAGACTTATGGGTTTAGTCACTTCATATTACTCCATGTTTTACATTGCCAATGCTGTTTTATTCAAGATTGGCTACAAGGTTGGGGACAAGATAGCGCATAAGGTTACTGCGGACGCACTGATTGTCCATGTCAGGAACAAGCTTAAAAAAAGAATTTTGGAAGAGTACGAGGAAGCCAAGAATGAAGCCCTCCCAGGAATCAAGGCAGACACACTGATTGACGAGTTTGACAAGGAGCGTTCAAAGAGGGGCACTCTTCAATATCAGACCACGGCTGTTGAGAAACATTCAAAGGCAATCACATCACTAAAAAGGGCAAAAAGCTTCATGTTCGAGATGGAAAAACTACTGGATGATTTGAAATGAAACTGTGTTCGAAAAAGTCCATTCCTGCACAAATGCTGGTACAGGAAGACGTAAAAGTCCAAGAACCAACCCCCAAAATCCAATTGAAGGTCGCCCGATTCTGGCCGGGCCCATCTTAAGAAATTATTTCTGCTCAAGCAAGAGCATCATCCCAGACTTCTAATAAAAAAGCCTATAGAGTCCAGCCACTAGAAACTTATTTAAAGCATTATTCTCTCCTAACAGCTAAAATGCTTATCGGAATAGTAGGAAAGGCCAATGTTGGAAAAAGCACGTTCTTCAAGGCAGCCACGCTTGCAGAAGTGGAGATAGCTAACTATCCTTTCGCTACAATAAAGCCCAATGAAGGCATCGGATACGTCAAAGTAAAATGTGCAGACCAGGACTTTAAAGTGCAATGCAACCCAAGGACAGGGTTCTGCATAGATCACCAAAGATTTGTACCAGTAAGGCTAATAGACGTGGCAGGCCTTGTGCCAGGAGCACACGAAGGCAAAGGCATGGGAAACCAATTTTTGGATGACTTAAGGCAGGCTGATGTATTAATCCATGTAATAGACTGTGCAGGAACAACCAATGAAAAAGGCGAGCCAGTAGCTGAAGGAAGCTATGATCCAATAAATGACATAAATTTCTTGGAAGTAGAGCTTGACATGTGGTACCTGCAAATATTAAAAAAAGGATGGGACAAGCTTGTAAGGCAAATATCGCAGGAAAAGCAGGATGTAAGGAAAGTTCTCGCAAAACAGCTCTCAGCACTGAAAGTTACAGAGCCGATGCTGGAAGGAGTCATAACAAAGTTAAAGCTAAACCCTGAAAATCCTGCTGGGTGGACAGAAATCCAGCTAAAAGGGATTGCAAGGGAATTAAGAAAGATTACAAAGCCAATGATAATAGCAGCAAACAAAATGGATCTCAATGCAGCACAGGAGAACGTAAAGAGGATTAAGCAGGAATTTCCGGACTTGATGATTGTAGGGTGCAGTGCAGAATCTGAACTGGCTTTAAGGGAAGCAGCAAAGAAAGAGCTGATAAAATATGTGCCTGGAGAAAATAGCTTTGAAATCCTTGACAACGAATCCATTAACGATAGGCAAAAGGCAGCATTAAGCTTCATAAAAGAAAGCATACTTCAAAAGCTTAACAGCACAGGAGTGCAGGAAGTTATTGACACTGCGGTATTTGAACTGTTAAAGTATATTGCAATATTCCCTGGGGGAGTGAACAAGCTTGCTGACAAAGACGGGAATGTTCTTCCAGACTGCTTCCTGCTGCCCCATGGCTCAACTGCATTGGACTTTGCATATTCCCTGCATACAGACCTGGGAAATGGCTTCATAAGGGCTATTGATGTCAGGAACAAAATGACTGTGGGGAAGGAGCATAGGCTAAAGCACAGGGATGTTATTGAGATTATTGCAAAGGCTTAAAAATATCCTCGGCTTCTAAGTTTTTATGGAAACAATAGAATGCATCAAGACAAGAAGGTCTGTAAGGCAATACTTGGATAAGCCAGTGCCAAAAGAAATAATTGAAGAGCTGGCAGACTGTGGAAGATTAGCGCCAACTGCAAGAAACAAGCAGCCCTGGGAATTCATAGCAGTTACAGGAAAGGAGACGTTAAAAGAGATATCAGAACTGGCAACATACGGCAAGTTCATCAAGGATGCTGCGTTATGCATCATAGTATGTGGCGACAAGAGCAATAAGCATCTGGTGGAAGATGGCTGCATTGCAGCAGAGAACATTTTGTTGGCAGCGCATGCAAAAGGGCTGGGGGGATGCTGGGTTGCTGGCTGGCAAAGGGAATATAATCCTGAGCTGATGAAACTGCTTGGAATTCCAGAGGCTATGGAAATAGTGGCAATACTTTCTATTGGCTATCCCCTTAGAGTTCAAGGCATGCTAAAGAAGCGCGAATTGAAGGAAGTGCTGCATTGGGAGAAGTTTTAGATGTTCACAAGCAGCATTAACCCAATACTCTTCAGCATAGGGCCTTTAGACATAAGGTACTATGGGCTTTTCTACGTAATAGGATTCATATTCTCCTATTTCCTTTTCTCTTACCTGGCAAAAGAGAGAAAGATAAAGATGAAACAGTCAGAGGTTGCAGACTTTTTCGTATACATAATAATAGGTTCTATCGCAGGAGCAAGATTATTCTACGCAATAATATACAATCCTATGCATTACATCCATAACCTGTTAGACCTGTTCGCAGTATGGAAAGGCGGAATGTCCTTCCACGGCGGCCTTGTCGGAGGAGTGCTGGCTGCCTACATATTCATAAGAAAAAAGAAGCTGGACTTCTATGAGATAGCGGACATAGCAGTAATCCCCTTGGTTGCAGCACGCGGCTTGGGAAGGATAGGCAACTTCATAAATGGGGAGCTATATGGGAGAATAACAAACGTGTGGTGGTCAGTGAAGTTTCCAACAGCAGAAGGCTTCAGGCACCCATCACAATTATATGAGGCGTTCAAGAATTTACTTATATTCAACGTACTTTTCTTCATAAGGAACATCAAGCTTCCAAAAGGAACAATCTTCTGGCTTTTTGTATTCCTAACAGGAGCATTCAGGTTCATAATAGAGTTCTTTAGGGAGCCAGACCCACAACTAGGCTTCATAATAGGATGGCTCACCATGGGGCAGATATTGAGCATACTTATGGTAATAGCATCTGCAATCTTCCTAACAAAACTTATATATATTAGTAAGACTCACTAAAATCTAATGAAAGTAAAGGTCTACTCCACACAAGCATGCCCTTACTGCCATATGGCGGAAGACTTCCTGAAAGAGAACAAGATAGAGTTTGAGCACATAGATGTCTCAAATGATCAGGAAGCTGCGAAAGAGATGGTAGAAAAGTCAGGACAGATGGGCGTGCCTGTCATAGATGTGGATGGGGAAATAGTGATTGGTTTTGATCGGGGGAGGCTTAAGGAGCTGCTTAAGATTAGTGAGTAGCTGTTTTGCAAAATAATGAGAGTTGCGGTTGTTGGCGCCTCAATGAATCGGGGGAAATTTGGCAACAAGGCTGTTAGGGCGTATGTTTCTAAAGGGAATGATGTTTTTCCTGTAAACCCAAATGAAAAGGAAGTTGAGGGGCTGAGATGCTTTGCTTCTGTGCTGCAGATACCTGACGGCTTGGACCTTGTGCTGATGTATGTGCCTCCTGCAATTGGGGAGAAGATTGTTGATGATATTATAAGGAAGAATCCTGGTGCTGTGTACCTCAATCCCGGAACAGAAAGCGATGTTATCATGTCTAAGCTCAAGGCTGCTGGCATAAAGTTCTACCTGGCCTGTGCTATTCATGCCTTGGGGATTACCAGCGAGGATATGCATTAATCAGAAGCCTGGAATGTTCTGTGCTTTACCTGTGGAAAGCTATCAAAGCTCTTCGTTGCCCTGGAGTATGTTTACCACTTCCCCTGCGTCTTCACTGGCTTTCCCGTTTGCAAAGATAATGGTTTGAGGTGATGGGTATTACCTCTGTTAGTGCCTTCTCCACAAACAAACCCTACAACACAGGCTGCCAGTCAGAAAGGGAAATAATCATACTTGAAAGTTTCAGTTATCCTTAGAATATCAAAATCTCTAATTACATTGGAAAACGTCTGTCTTATCTCTGTAAGTATTTTATATAATTCATCCTCGTTTTCTGTCTCAAACTCTATCTCTAAATCCCAAGAACCTATTAATTTTAGCAGCTGGGTTGCTTTCTTATGCTGCTTTACATAGGATTTAATCTCTTGTTCTGCTTGTTCAGTTAGATTCTTTGTCCTGAAAATTATCTTGTAGTGATTAATGCCTAAATTCTGCAGGTTAGGATAGCACCTGTATTGGACAATAATCTTTTCTTTTATTAGTTTCTTTAATCTATAATTAATTACATCTCTTGTTAGTTCTGTTTGTTTTGCTAAATCTACAATATTAATCCTCGCGTTTACTGACACTTCTTTTAAAATTTTAGTGTCTGTTTCATCCAGTTCATAAGCCTTAGAGGGGATGCCGTAAACAAATTCTGAATGTTTTGTGTCTGACAAATATTCCCTTGCATAAATCGGGGAGTATTCTGTAAGCAGGACATCCTTTTCAAGGACGAATCTTGAGAACTGCTTCATGAACAGCCCTATAACCCTGCTGAATTCGAAGTTTGATTTTGCAAGTACAGAAACAGCCAAGTCCCATCTTCCACGAATTTGTGCAACCCATACGGAATTTTTGTCTTTTATCCAGTAATTAGTGATCTTCTGCTCGTCTTCCAAGCTTGTATCCTGAAACTTGAAATAAATCTTATATTGTGAATAACCTAATCTTGTTAAATCAATTACAGTGTAATACGCAAAAATGGCATTATTTTTCTCAAGTCTCTTTAGCCTGTATTCTACTGCAGGCTTGCTCAGGCCTACTTTTTTTGCTATCTGGCTGTTTGAAAGCCTTGCGTTCTCATCTAAAAGTGTTAATATCTTCCGGTCTTTAAGGTCTAGTTTTATTGTCACGATACTTACCTGCCAGGTAATCTTTGTTACATTTTATCTATGGCTTATTCTGAGTTTATGCCTCATTCTAAACATATGTGTTTAAAATATATAAATGTTACGCAAAAGTAAGAAAATAAAGAAAAAAGTATTAAATATATGTTGGGCGTTGTTATTGTTAAGGAGTAAAATTTAAGGAGAATATGAAAATGACAGAACAATATTTAGAAATTAATGGAAAGAAAGTTGAAGTTGTTGACGCTAGTGGAGTTTCTCATATTTGGAGCGTCGTAAATTTTTTAGTGAAACAAACCAAAAAGAGATGGAGGCTTCCTCTAGATCCTGAATTAAAAAAGATTAATGAGGTTGCTCCAGAATTGGTTAGTGATAGTTTTTATTACACATATTCTCGGGGTGAATGCGGATTTATATATCAAGTATATAATCCCAAAAAAAATATAGCCGAACTAGTTGGAGCAGATAACGGTCTTTTTGGATCAGAAAGGAATCTATGGGAGGATTTCACCGAAAAATATGGTTATGGTGATGGGATAAGAACAATTCTGATTAGTCAAGAGGAGGATGAATATAGAGGTCCTGGAAGAAGTTGGCTTTTTTCTCTTGGAAATGGATTAGTAACTAATGTTCATCAATATGACTTTGATAATACTTGTGGGAAATGTAAATTTGAACAAAAATGCGATGAGGGGAGATATATTGCTTTAAAAAGATTTTATGAAAAGGGGGAAAAAAGTAAAATCCAAGGAGGAGATGAAAATGGGAAAGATACTAACTGATTGGGAAAGAATGGTATTACCAATAGGACTTTCAGCAACATTGCTAATTGGAGGAGTTGTTGGATATTTATTTGGATATTCGGGACTTATCAGAAAAAATTATTGGGATGTTCATAAAGTTCAACAAGGATATGTTGTTCCGAATAAGCTTGAAATAATTGTTGAGGATTTAGACAAAAGAGATGGCGAAGGGGTCCCAGAAACATACTTAAAATATGATGGAAAATCTTATGTATTAATTTTAGATGAACAGGGAAATCCAAGAATCCAGGACTACGAGTTCAGACCTAAAGAGGTCAAACCTGCTGAAATTAGATTGAAAGAATAGAGAAATGAAAATGGAAAACGAATCACACAAACAAACAATAATTATGCCACTAGAGGAAGCATTAGAGCTAGGCAATATTGTAATAAAAGGCAGGGCTATGCCTGGAATTAATAAAACTGATGAATATGAATACCAATTTTTAGGCATACCTGAAATATTTGCTCAATTTAAAGAACTTCCAAATAATGAACATGATAAGTTGGGATATGGAATTGAATATGTGGGATATATTGGGTATCTTGCAAGGATGCAAAACAATTCTGAATTAGAAGTAATCAGAGCTGGTTGCTTGAGAGATTATCCTGAATTTACCAACTTAATAGAAAACCAAATGCCCTTCTCAGAGAATAAGAGAACAAAAGATTTAGATAAAATTCTAAGAAGTTCTGCAAATAAATGGTTTGAAAGATATTCTTGGACTAAAATGGAAAGTGTAAAACTAAAATTAAAGGATAAAAAAAACCTTGATTATGATGAAACCAAAAAATTATTGGGGATAGGAGGCCATAGGATAAGAGTAGATGATTACATTGATACAAATTGGAAACTAGCAATTTTGAGTGCTTGTCCTTGGGCAAAATCTCCAGAACTTTATGATTATCCAGACATTTGCATGGGCCTTCCTGAAAGTATTATGCATCACGGTGAATGCAAACCATATGCAGTACTGGATTATAAGGGTTCAATATCATTGGAAAATCAAATTATGAATGATATAATTCAGCCTAGAAATCTCGGAAATGGTGTTGTAGTAATGAATGAAGACAGAATCCCCAAATATCTGAAAAGGACGCTGGGATTAGAAGGAAAAAAGTAAAATCCAAGGAGAAGATAAAAATGAAACCTGTATGTAAAGAGTATAGTTGGAAAGAAAAAGATTAGAGCATCATGGGTAAATTAGTTTATGGAGATTTAAAAGACAAAAAAGCAGGGTGGTTCATGACAATGGATTGGCCTTGGTATTACCATATTGGGGATGCTACTGTTAATTTGAGGAGTGATGATTTTATTGTTATAGTAACAGCAGAAAACCAAGAGAAAATAGAATTTGCCAAAAGCGAACTAGAAAGAATGGCTGAGAGTGAATTAATAGAAATAAAAGATGATCAGGACTAAAATTTAAGGGAAGAATGAAAATGGGAAAGGAATATGGAATAATAAGAGAAAGAAAACCAAGATTTCCAATCAGAGAATTATTGAGGGTCCCACATAAAAAAGAGACTTTAACTTTTAGTTTTCCTGCTTTCGGGCCCAGTAGTTACAGGGAATTTTTGAGAAACATTAGTCATCCATACACTCATCCCACAACAAGAAAAAAAATAAATTTTAGAAGAGCAACGACTTCTGAATCTATTTCAGCTGTTTCATATAACTTTGAAAGGCTATTTAAAGAACCCTTTTTTGATTGGGATCATTTTTATGTGGGATTGATAGTGAGAACGAGTGAGGGAGTTTTTACAAACACAACAATAACTAATGAAAAGAGTTTAAAAAAACTTTTAGATAAAGCAAAAAAGACTAGAGGAATATATCTTACTGATGAGGAAATAGGTTTTGTACCTTATGATAGTTTTAGGAATAATTATATGCAAAAAATAGACACTTTTGCAAAAGGAGGTTTAGCAAGAGTTTTAGAACACACTTCTGAAAAAGTTGCTCTAAAATTAAGACAAATTGCTTCTTCTAAATCTTACACTCAAGGAGTTACCATTGCTGGTTTTGATGAAGTTAAGAAACCTGTTAAAAGAATAGCCTGTCTTTTCTCTGGGAGTTGTGATCGTGGTTTAGTTATTCATGGCGAATATGGCTGTGATGTTGGAGGAGGTTATTCTTTTGGAGTAATTGAGCAAACTAGAAAATGAAAAAACAAGGAATTATAACAAAATATGATTCAAAGAAAAGTCTAGGATTTAATACGCCCTTACATGGTGTAAATAATGAAGAGAACGCAGGGATTGGATGGCAGGACTAGAATCCAAAAAAGAGATTAAAATCCTTCTACACAAACAAACCCCACAACCCAGACATCTAAAACAACAACCTTTAAATAAATTCAAAATATAACAAACAACATGCTTGACCCATACATCCTCCCGGCAATGTTCGGATTCATAGGAGGCGTAGCAAGGGCATCCTTCGGAGTCCTGAAAGCAAGAAAGAGGAAGGAACAGTTCAGGCTAAAATACTTCTTAGTAACTGTAGTTGCATCAGGAGCAATAGGCATGTTTGCAGGCCTTCTCTATGACACGGACTACAAGCTGAGCCTTATAGCAGGCTATGCCGGCATGGACATAGTTGAAAGCATATATAAGGTTAAGAACCCAAAGAAAAGGCTCCTTTAAATAATCTTGACTAGCCTTCTCATCTGCACTATCTTTGTCACAATCTCCTCTTTTGGCACAACTCTTTTATTGGTGGAAAGCCTAGAATACCACTTGTAAAGGGATGTTACGTCTTCCTTAACCCCATCATTTGCTCCAGCCTCATTCAGCTTCTTGAGCACAGAAGAAAGCCTTAAGCCGTCAGTCTTAAGCACCTTTCCAAGGTAATTGCTGAAAGCTCCCATTGCCCGAACTGCCTGCGCCCGGTTATTGCCCCCGGAAACAGTGAGGAAAGCCCTGTTAAGCACTATCGCTGCATTAATCTTTTCAAGGATTCTCCAGTAAAACAATGGGGGATATATTATGCTGATAGCTTTCCCTTTTAACTCAAACAACAAGGGTGCTAAAAATGGTACGCCCCTTTCGAGCAGCATGTGGATGGCAAGGTATAAAAAGATAGAAAGCATTGCAAGCAAAGGTAGCATTAAGGCAATGTCCGAGATTTCTTGAGGTTTCTTTGGAGCAGAAAGAGCATCCTCGTCCCTATCCCCAAATTCCAGATTTATCTTTTGAATCCCGGTAGCATCAACCTTTACCTTAATTTTCACCTTCTTTCCTATATCTATACTTATCTCTCCATCAAGTATCTCTGCACTGACATCCAGCTTCTCCGCTTTCTTGCCACTGATAATGCTGCTCAGCAACTCAGAACATTCCTTGTTCATGGGCTCTTTAGGCGGAAGCAGATCTTCAAGTATCACCATATCCCCAGGAAGCATTTCTACCACTTCTTCTTCAGGCACTATTTCTTCAGGTGTTATTTCTTCTTCCTCTTCCGGAGGCTTTTCTTCTTCTTCCTCTTCCGGAGGCCTTCCAAGCTCCTGCGCAGTACCGCCAGTCTCTTCCTCAGGCGGAGTAGATGGAAGGTTCGCTGTAAACCACAAAACACTTGAATTGAGGTCATTCGAAGTGGTGCCATTGCAGCTCACAATGATAGAGCTGCTTCCAGAAGTGGCAGTGAACTCTTTGCCCCAGAATACGCCGTCACCATCCATGGTTGTGTTCTGGCCATGATTTAATGAATAAGCGCATGTGCTTGCATATGATGTGGTAGCATTTACAGTAAGTGAGGCTGTAGTAAATGTGCCATTAAGCGCTTGGGAGATGTTTATCCAGGGGATATCTGGACCACCAAAAGGTGCTGTAACTGGCAGCCAGTCATTTTCAGAGTCAGAGCTGGTAATGTTCAGGTTATCATCACAGAACCCATAGGGCTGCACCAGGTCATAACAGCCTTCTGACTGGTCGTCAAACGTATCCCAATAATTGCCGTGATTAGTGTTGTTATAGTAGTCAGTCCTGTTTGCAGTATAGTTGCCTTCCTTAAAGTTGTTGCCGTAAATACGGTTGGTAAGAGGGATAGGACCAGGACCGCCGCCGCCCACTTCTCCAGGTATTTCTACATGATAAGTGCTGCTGTTAAAGAAGGTGTTGTTGGTTATATTTATGTAGTCAACAGTTGTGTCTTTGAAATAAATGCCATAACTATTCCTTGAAAAGTTGTTGTTGTAAATGCGTACATAGTTCACATTGCCGTTAAGATTTATGCCTATGCCTGATATTAAGCCACCAGAATTATCATATATTGAACAATTCCTTATAATAGTCTTATTGGCTAGGGAAAGCTTTATACCTGAGGATGGATTTCTGTAAATCGAACAGTTCTCTATAAGAAGATCATAAGCATTAATATCAAATCCTAGTCCAGGCACCTCTATCCCCGTTTCAGTGTTGTTATAAAGCCATGAATTAGTTATATTTACTCTTGACGTACTGCTTAGTGCATAAATGCCGTAATCATTAAAGCTTGCGTTTATTCTGTCTATGCTGATTAATGTAGCATTGGACATGTAAACTCCGTAATCAAAGTTCTGCATTGTGCAGTCTACAACAGTAATGTTCCAGGAATCTACAATATATACACCAAAATCGCTAATAACACCGACTGAATCATTAAGCATAGTATTGTTGCAGTTTATTGTCTGGTTGTACACCTGAGAAATTGTAGTGCCGTTGATAGGATTATTTGTTGCATTAGTGATAATAATGTAAGTGTTATGCCATGAGTTTTCTGCTGCAACCGCAATACTTTGATAATTAATTTGTGTTGCAGAAGTGGCATCCCATACGAATGAAACATCTTCTGCTGAATTTATCCTTACTTCGCCAAGATTTGGGTGAGGGCCGCAATCGCCTTCAATGTTTGAAATTGCAGCTTCATCAGCATAGTAGTTGCCTAGCTCATAGCAGAATGTAGAAGATGCTGCAGAAGACTCAGATACCCCTTTATCGTGGAACTCGTTCTTCCATACCTTTACATTGTCAAGAGAGCTTGGTCCGTGCTCTAACATTAAAGAGAAGGTGTTAGCTCCTGCAAAATAATTCTCTGTTATGTTCACATAGTGAGTATCAAAGCCTTCCCCTGATGGAAAATATATCCCGTAGCTAGTGCTGTTGACAAAAGTATTGTTTCTTATTATCAGGCCGTATGCTGAGCCCACACGAAGATTACTAGTTGAAGCTGTAGTAGTGCCAAGCAGCATGTTGCCTGCAATATCACTATCAGCA
Organism: Candidatus Woesearchaeota archaeon; assembly: GCA_043818535.1. Classification (GTDB taxonomy): domain Archaea; phylum Nanobdellota; class Nanobdellia; order SCGC-AAA011-G17; family GW2011-AR17; genus JBDRFS01. Next base: position 706 of record JBDRFS010000009.1, on the reverse strand, counting down.
AGGAAGTTTATGCGAATGTTATGGCTTGCAGAGCTTATTGTGTTGTTGTAGATTTTGGTATAGTTGCAGTATAGGGAGTCGCAATCGAAACGTATGCCATTTTCGCTTGCATTAGTCACAGTGTTATTCACAAGTGTTACGTTGTTAGGATGGCCATAAATGCGAATCCCGTAAGAAAAGTTTACAAAAGTGCAGTTGTAAAGGCCTGTGTCATTATATCCAATATTAGTGTAGCCATTATACGCTGCAGTGCCAGAGAAGTTTCCAATTATAACTGTGCTATTGCATGTTATGTTAACAGAATTGTTCTGGAAGATAAAAACACCTTCGCTCCCAGTATCGTTTAAGTAAAATGTCCCATTACAGAATTCTGTTGTTGCATTTACTAAGTAATCGTCTGTTGGGGTAACACAGGCTGCGTTTACGTTTAATGCAAATAATATAGAAACAACTAGTAGGGCTATTAATAATCTATACTCCCAAACAATTGAACTCTTTATACTATCACCTTTTTGATTAATGAATAATTAGTAGTATATCTTTATAAGACTTGCGCGAGATTTTGGGATACCATCTGTTATGAGGTATTTTAGGGTGTCACTTGTCGAGGTATTTTTAGTAGTAATCTAGAGGTTCTTTATGCCAATATCCCACTCTTTTATCGTCGCTTTTCTTTTTTTCAGTTCCTTTTTGATGCCTAACCAGT
>JBDRFS010000008.1:0-3515 GCA_043818535.1 Candidatus Woesearchaeota archaeon | reverse complement strand
ACCTCCCTCTTCTTATTGCCCTTGACCAATCTCTTTCTTGATCCTGTTAATTTCACTTCCTGCAAGAAGCTTGGATAGCGGCTGGGATAGCTCAATTAATGGGTCTCTTAAGCTGGCTTCAACTTCTAGCCGCTTCAATCTTTTCCCAGTTTCCTTAAGCCTTTTCTCAATTCTTCCCATATTGATTAGTATAGAAAAAAGGTAGACTATATAAACCTTTTGGATACTTTATGGATAAATGGTAACCTTTAAATACTTCAAGGCCAATTGAAGATTATGGAAAGTACCTTGAAGAAAAGCGGGACGCTAACGGTTTTGGAAACATTAAAGGCATATTCCTCCTTAGGCATACCGCATTTTCAGCGAGGGTTGGTTTGGAGCTCAGATGACACCGCAAGGCTATTAGAATCTTTATTTAGTGGAATACCTTGCGGATCTTTTGTCTTCTGGGAGCCGCAGAATAAAGAGGCTGAAGGCATTTCACTTTTGTTGGAAAGCGGCAAAGAAACATTCAAATATTGCATAATAGATGGGCAACAGAGAATCCGTGGCATCCATTCAGCCCTCAAAGATTTAAGTGCTGAAAGTAGCAATGAAGAAGGGCAAAAAATATGGTGCATTAATCTTAACCAATTAAAGGATGATTTTTTCTGGGCATCGGGGCAGGATATGCCGCTATTTACAAAAATCGGCGCAACAGTATGGCATGATAGGCTAATGGAAGAAAGGGGCGGCATAACAAAAATTGTAAATCTTGGGCAAATTACTCTCTCAAAAAAGAGACTGCCGCCATTTAGATATTACAATTGTATCCCATTAGCTTATTTTCTTCACGAAAGGCTTAATTCAGCAGGCATTTTCAAAAAGAGTGAGCAAGATTACAGGGCTATATCTGAACTTATTTTAACCCACTTTATGCGCTTAGAAGAGGGCATTTCTAAGGATGAAGCCGTAGGATTTATTAATGGGACATTGAAAGAACAGATTTTATCTATTCTAGATAGATCGTTTTTTTACACGCTGAAAAAGGAGCAAGAACGTAAAAATGGAGTGTTGACGCCTTTAAATTCGCGGTCTGAAATATTACAGCTTTATCTTCAGATTAACAGCCGCGGGCGGCAAGTAAAAATAGAAGAGAAGGCATTTGCAAGATTGACAGATATAGACCCAAATACTGGAGATTGCCTTAAAAAGATATTTGAAGTGGTACATGGCCATCAGCCAACCAGGGATGAATTCCTTAAGCGGCGAAGAGAAGCGAGTTTTGGCTTTAAAAATTTTATCCGTATGTTTACAACTGTATGCTGCTATCATTTAGGCTACCCACTTACAGCAAAAAACTTATCATTAGATTTAATCAATGCTCGGCATGTAAAGGAAACACTAAAAAATAGCCCAGGAAAGACAAAGCAATTGTGGGACATTACATTAAGACTTGCAAAATATCTTGCCCAAGAAACAGGGGCGAATAATGGGGGCATATTAAGGGCTGAACTCTGCTGTGATGACTTGAGCTTTATGCCAGAGACAGCCTCTTTGCAGCCAATAATCAGCCTCTTGGTAAGATATCCCCAGCTTATGCAGCCAGCTTACAGAACTAAAATTGCTTCATTATACTTAAGGCTGCTCTTATGGCCAGAAGGCAAGCAAGAAGAGCAAGCCCAAAAAATAATTTGGGATCCCTATTCCTGTGATGCCGAAGAGGTTATTAAGCAAATAGAACAAATACTCAACATAGGGGCTTTAGCGGAAAAATTAAGGGCGAGGCTTGAGGCTGCAGAAAGTATTAATGACCATTATACATTAATGCTATACTGGCTCTTGCATTGGCACTGTAAAGACAGGGGGCATGTATTGAAAGATTTCTGTTCTGCAAATATAGCTTCTAAAAGGTGCAGCAATAACGAGCACATTATTCAAGCAAATGAAGACAATCCTCCGGAAAAACAGCATATTATCCCTTTTAGCCTATTAAAATCTGTTTTGCCAGAATGCAAAGGGCGTGGAAAAAATCTTGCAACAAGGATAGGTAATTTAACTTATATCACACATGGCTTTAACACATATCTTGGCGGGATTGGAGCAAAGCCCATAAACCTAGAATTAGAGAAGAACAGCCATCCTGCAAATTTGGAATCTCATTTACTGCATCTCCCGGACTTGCAAAGGCTGTTTAAAGAGCTAACCTCTAATGAGGCAGGGAACCCTGAGGCTTTTAAAAAGAAGTATTTAGAATTCTGCCAGAAACGTGAAGAGTTGATAGCTAACGGCTTCAAATGTTGGCTGGAAAAAATAGAGACAAAGAAATCTCTGCCCAAAATGAACCCCTGCTATCCCTTATTCCTTAATGGAGAACAAACTATTCCCTATGCAATTCGCGATTTGGGCTATCGCAATGAACTGACCAAAGCCTTGTTTGGCCTTATCAGGCAATTTAATCTTAGAAAGTTGCAATCCCCTGATACATTAAAGTTAAGCCTAAATGGGCGAATTAATAAGAAGTGGCAAAAAGTTATGGGATTAGAACTGTCAAAAACTAGCATCAGTATTTATTTCAATGAATGTATTGGCACAAAAAAATTTGGAGAGCTAAGCACAAGATTGGGCTTAAATGAACAAGATATAAAAAGGCGCACTGTTACAATTAACCCAGACGATAATGGAGTAATATCCCACATTAAAATAATCCAAACGGCCCTAACAGGTTAAGGCATTATCAAAGAGGTGAAACAATGAAAACCCTAATATCAATGGTCTTCAGGGGCGACGTGACTAAGATAGCGGCCTACAGGCTCTCCCCAGACAGGCTTATACTCTTCGACTGCAAGGACCACGAGCACCAGAAAGTATCCAAGAAGGCAATACAGGACCTCAAGGACGCATTCTCCAAGCTCCCGGTAAAGATTGAAGTAAAGTACACCAAGATGTACGACATAGTGCAAATCGCTCATGACGTGATAAAGTGCATTGATGAGGAGCATTCCAAAGGCTCGGAAATCCACCTCCACATCTCAGAAGGGAGAAAGACGCATTACCTCGGCTTCTTAATGGCAGCCTATTCAAGGAAAGGCAAGGTGGCCGGGGCATATTACCTGGTGCAAGAAGAGAATGGGAGAGTGCTAAAGCTTCCGCTGCTAAGCCTAAAGCCTTCTAAAGCAAAACAAGCCATACTGAAGGAAATATCTAAAGGCAACAAGAACGTCATAAGCATGACAAAAAAGCTCAAGAAAACCAAAGGGATAATCTACATCCATATAAGGGAGCTTCGTGAGGACGGCTTTATAGAGAAGGATGAGCTGGAGCTTACGGAAGTGGGGAAAATTAGCATATTATGAGGGCAATAAGGGCGGCCCACACAAACAGCCCAGGCAGGACTGGCTTCCAAAGAATATCAGCATCCTTGTTTAGCTTTCAATGTCTTGGATTGTTTAGCTTTCAAGACCCTTGCATTAATGAACTTTTCCAGCTCTTTTAGTGCTCTAGGGTGGTAAATCCCTGTTTGGGCAAACTCTTCA
>JBDRFS010000007.1:0-14538 GCA_043818535.1 Candidatus Woesearchaeota archaeon | reverse complement strand
AGACAACATAAACGAAGTAGTGTTGCTCAAGCCAGCACCGCTGCTGTCATAAACAGTAAGGTTGACCTCAACAGAGCCATTGGCGTTTGCAACAGCAGTGAAAGTAACTTCATCCGTGGCGTTGTTAACGGAAACGCTGAATACAGAAGAGTCGTTCAAAGTGTAGCCAATCTCAAGAGCAGCGTCAGGCTCCTCAACATCGCTGATGTTGTCAGACATGTCAAGCGTGAACGCACTGAAGTCCTCAGACGTGCTAATGGCAGAAATTGATTCGAACAGAGGGTTGTCATTAACAGCAGTAACAGACAACATAAACGAAGTAGTGTTAGTTAGTCCTACCCTGTCAAACACAGTGAGATTAACTTCAACAGAGCCATTGGCGTTTGCAACAGCAGTGAAAGTAACTTCGTCGGTAGCGTTGTTAACGGAAACGCTGAAAACAGAAGAGTCGTTCAAAGTGTAGCCAATCTCAAGAGCAGCATCCGGAGTTTGTCCAACGCTGATGTTTTAAGACAGGTCAAGCGTCAAAGCACTGAAGTCTTCATCCTGAGTAAAGTCAGAGATAAACTCAAAAAGAGGGGCAACAGTATCAACAACAAAGTCCCATGTTTCAGAGCCAGTGCTGTTAGTATAGCCCATGGTATCATTGCAGGTGACATTCCACTGGTGAGTGCCTTGAGCAAAGTTAGTTACCTGGACATTGTACTTAACGCCGGAAACAACAGAAAAGCTCCCATTTACAACGCCGTCAATTGTAAGGTTGCAGCCAAGAGTGGCAGTACCGGCATCTGTGGCAGTCCAGTTGAAGTCAATTGTAGTAGCAGAAATATTAATTCCCTGCCAATAGCTGTTTAAGGCAATAGTATGAGGGGCAGCAGTGTCTACTGTGAAGTGCCAAAGCTCAGAGATATTAAGATTGCTTGCATTATCCCAGCAAGTCACATTCCAGTAGTGCAGCCCATCGCTTAATCCAAATACCCTAGAATTATTCCCCGTATTATTATAGACAACCTGATCGCTTACATTCACAACAGCATCAATAGTTAAGTTACATGTCAGGCTTGGATCCATATTATCATTAGGCGTCCAGTTGAAGTCGACAGTTGAACCTGAGATGTTTAAGCCGTTAGAGGGAGCGCTCATATTAGGGGAAGGCTCTGTCCTATCTATATATAGGGTGTAGTTATAATCAGACCACTTAACCTCTCCAGTAAAATTGCCTGCATAGCATGTCCATAAGAATTCTCCTTCAGGGGTGTTGTTTACAGTGAAGTTATAGCTGTAAGTTCCAGGACCAACCATCTCTATGGGGGAAGAATTTGTAGCATTATAGCCAAAATCCTGGCCTATATTATGATAGAGAGTCAGGTTTGAAACATTGCCATCAGCGCCGCTAATAGTATAGCTGCAGTTCAATGTTACGTTAGTAAGATTAGTCCACGACTCATTGTCAGTATTAAGTGTCACGGATTCCAATCCTGCAAATGCATAAAATGCAAAAACTACGACTAAGACCAAAATAGCCATCAGGCCAACATTAGACATTCTTCCATTTTTCATTTAATAACCACCCCTGGTTAATTTATGATTTTAAGAACCGCTATTCCACCCCATATGTGATACAGCAGCCTCTTTTACATTACTTTAATGACAATCTCTTTCTTTTATAAAACTTGCGTTACCAATCTTAAGGGGTAAATTTTAGGAAAAATTTAAGTTAAGATGCCTTTTAGAAGCCGCACTGTCCCTTAATTACGAATTGTAGAGTCCAAATATTGTTTCCGCCTTTTATTTTTGAATAGAAGCCAGAATTGCATCTTATGCACCAGTAGGCCGCAATGCTTTCTTCTGCAACAATGGGGGCATTGCAGGCTTCTCACAAGTTCTTTAGCTTAGGGAAATAATTTCCGTATACTACACCCTTAATTACGAATGCAAAGGCTTAAAAACGATTTGAGCTTAAAAGCCAGTATGCGCTATTCCAGGCAGATAATCTACGAAAAGTTAGGGGAAGAGAAGCAGAAGGTTATAGCTAAGGCTTCTGCAACGATTGTAGGGTGCGGGGCATTGGGAAGCACGGCTGCAGAGCTTCTTGCAAGGGCAGGGATTGGCGAGTTAAAACTTATAGACAGGGATATTGTTGAGGAAAGCAACTTGCAGCGACAGTCGCTTTTTACTGAAGCAGATGTAGGGAAGAGCAAGGCAAGGGCCTGCGAAACCTGGATAAGGGCCATAAACAGGTCTGTTAAGGTAAAAGCCCATCCAGAAGAGCTCAACTGCTCTAATCTCAGGCTGCTTGATTCTGATATTGTGCTTGACTGCACAGACAATATTGCCACCAGGCTGCTGATAAACGAATACTGCAGGAAGAACAGCATCCCATGGATATACACTGCTGTCATAGGAACTACAGGCATGCTGCTAAACATTATCCCTAAAAGGAAATATTGTTTGAGATGCGTAATAAAGGAAGTTGAAGGCCTGGACACCTGTGAGACAAGAGGAATACTCAATACTACGCCCAGGGCTCTTGTTGCAATGCAGGTTACTGAGGCACTGAAGATAATAACCAAACAGCCCTGTGAGAAGAGCCTGGTCTATTTTGACCTGTGGAATCTTAAGTTAGAAAAGGTTAATGTAAAGCAGAATCCTAATTGCCCGGTTTGTAAGGGGAAATATGATCTTCTTGACAACAAGGAAAAAGAGATAGTGAAGTTCTGTGGCTCTTCTTCTTTTCAGCTTAAGGGGAAATATGACTATGAGAAACTAAAAAAGAAGCTCGCCAAGGAGATTGGGATAGACGAGCATGAGGATTTCTTTACTGTTAATGGGCTTACGGTCTTTAGGGACAGGGTATTGGTGAAGGCAAAGGGCGAAAAGGAAGCTAAGAGCCTATATTCTAAGTACGTGGGGAACTAAGCCAGCTGGCCTCTTCTGGAGTGAGATTGAACTCTTCTGCCATTGAAGAAGGATTGTGCTGCATGATAATCTGGAAGTATGGGAGCAAGTGCGTGTAAGCCCTTTTGGAAGACACATGGTTCTTTGCAGCAATCTTTTCTGCTATTGCTTTCTTCTTTGCGTACTTCATCTTTGCCTGCCAGAGCTTGAGTATCCTCCCTGACCTCTTGTACTCAATTGCCTTGGGATTCTTTGAGGTCTTGGACAATGCTATGCCTGCTGTCAGGAGGTTGTAGATGTAGACCAGGAAGCGCCAGTGCTGCCACCTCCGTATCCTCCCGTTGAAGACGTCTGCACGCGAAAGCTTGTCGTAAGCATTGATGAGGTCATCGTCAGAATATTCCTTTGGGAGGTTCTCGTCAACCCACATCATGCACTCCCGATGGTCAGCATTGACGTTGTCAAAAACCCTCAAGACATCTTCTGCCTTGCTGCACTTGAAAATCCTGCACAGGGCATCCTGCATTGTTCCTGTGACATCCCTTTCCCCAAGCTCTTCAATGCTCTCTATCTTCTTTGAGGATGATGAAAGCATCTGCAGGTCGTTGATTGCAGCCCTTATGTCGCCTCCAGACAGCCTTGCAAGAGACTTGATAGCGTCAGGGTTGTAAGATATGTTCTCTTTAGCGCATATGCCTTCAAGCACCGGAAGCATTGACTTGTAATCAAGAGGGAGAAACTCTATCATTGTAGACTTCTTCCTTATGTCCTTAAGCTTGTCGCTCAAGAAATTAGACGTGGCCATGACAACAGGCCACTTTGACTCCAATGCAAGCTTCAGCGCTTCTGAAGCCCCGCCACGGTCAGCGTTCCCGCTCAAACCCTCTACCTCGTCTACAAGTATGATTTTCCCTTTGGCGAAGAGGCTCATCTGCTGGGATGATGATCCTATCAGCTCATTAACGCTCTTCTTGTTTCTTTTGTCAGATGCGTTAAGTTCCAGGACTTCATAGTTGAAATCCTTTGCTATTGCGTAAACACTGCACGTCTTGCCAGTGCCAGTTGGCCCGAAAAGCAAGGCAACTTTTCCAGTCTTGTGATTCGCTACAAACCTCTTAAGCTCATTTACAGCAGAATCCTGGCCAGCAACATCTTTTGGCGATAGGGGCCTGTATTTTTCAGTCCACGGGCGCATTTTTCACGACCACCTTATGCCCGATAATACTCTTTAGCTCCTGCCCTATCGCAGAAATGTCTTCAGAAACCTTCCTGTGCCTCAGCCTGTCAATCTCAGAATTCACAGTGGCAAGCTTTGCCTCGAGCTCCTTGAACTCCGCCAGGAGTTTCTTCTCCTTCTCCTCGAACCTGTTCTGGCCTATGTCAGATTCAACTTCCCTAAGCCTTATCTTGAGCTTGACATATCTCTGCCTTGTTCTTTCTATGAACGGATGCGTAAGTTCCGTGAGGACAGAAGATACTGCTGCTGTAGACTTCACATCAATCTTTCCCCTCTCCATTGAATCCTTCAAGGATGTGATTATTGCGTTTATCTCCATCTCCTCATCGCCAATAAGGGTTTCAAAAGGCTGTGCCGCATATCCGTCTGTCTTCTTGAGGACATCGAGTTTAGAAAGTTTCCTCAAGGGCCTCTGAAGGACAGCCATCTTGGAATTGAAATCATTCCTCAGGTACTGCATCTTTTCACCAATGTCCTGCTTCTCTGCCTTTAAGCTTTCAAGCTCTGCAAAGATTTTGCTTTCCCTCAATGCTTTTATGTCCTCATGGGATAACCTCTCCTTCTGCATGAGGCTCACCCTGTGCTCCTCAAGCGTCTTCAATTTCTTATCCTTCTCGTCCAGGTAGGAATAAATATCTGTCAGCTTTGAGCTTACCTCCTCTATTTCCTTCACTTTAGGTATCTGGGACTTTATCTCTCCCACAGATCTGTCCAGCCCCTTAAGCGCTAAAGCTACTGTATCAAGCTCCTTGCCTATTATAGTCTTCATCACAGAATAGTTCCTAACAGTTCTCCTGCTGAAATCCTTCAGTGCTTCTTCAAAGTTCTCGCAGAATATGTTGAGGTTCCTTGCAGTAATCTTCTCGGGAATGCTTATCTTCTTTGAGAAATTCCTTACAGCGGTTATGTAAGCGGGCTTATTGCCCTTGATCATTACCTTGAGCTTATCCTCTACCCTTTGCTTGCTCACGTCAACAGATTCGAGGCTATCCAATGATACGTTAAGTTTCTGGAGGTTTTGGTTGTAGCATGACAGCGCGGGCTGTATGCCGTCAAGTATGACAGAAGAAATCCACTCGCCCAGCTCCATAAACTCTACTTCCTTTGCCTCCACCTTTTTTCTGAAGATATCTTTTATCCTTTTCAGCATTTTACAAAGTTTGCAAGCAAAGCCTCCAATTGTATGAACTCATCGGCACCTTCAACCATTCTAAACTCTATTTCCCCGCACTTGTCCACCAGCATTATCTTCTTTTCGTCAGGGATGCCAAGGTTCCAGACCTCCTTCTGTATCTGCTTTATCACATCCATGCCTGACAAACCGTGTTTTAGCATCACGTCAAGGAGGAGGTTCCTTGCCTTCCTGAAATCTCCCTTTATAGCAGTGGATAGCACTTCTTTTATTTCTTTTGGTTCTGCTGCAGAGACAATGCTGTAGATTACTTCCTTGGTTAGGTCCTGTTCAATAGCCGCGCAGCTCTGCAGTATGTTCGTAACTTTCCTGACGTCGCCGCCACTTATCTCGTATAGTGAGTCAATAGCCTCTCCCCCTATTTTTAGCTTCTCTGCTTTGGCAATATTATTTATGACTTTCTTCATCTCTTCTTTAGAGAGAGGCCTGAACCTGAAGATTGTGCACCTGCTCTGTATGGGATCGATAATTTTTGATGAGAAGTTGCAAGAAAGTATAAAGCGGGTACTGCCCACATAGTTTTCCATTGTCCTTCTTAAGGCCTGTTGCGCTTCTTTTGTCAGGCTGTCAGATTCATCCAGGTATATGATCTTGAAAGGGAAATCCCCCATAGTCTTTATCCTTGCAAAATCCTTGATAGTGTTCCTTACAACATCTATGCCACGGTCATCACTGGCATTCAGCTCAAGAAAGTTCCGCCTCCAGCTGTCCCCGAATAATTGCTTGGCAGTCACTAAGGCAAGAGTTGTCTTCCCGATGCCTGCCGGTCCGGAGAAAAGCATGTGCGGCATGTTTTTTTGCTTAACAAAAGCCTCTACCCTCTCCACTATCTTGTCCTGCCCCTTTACTTCCTTAAACGTTGTGGGCCTGTATTTTTCAGTCCATATGGTACTCATAAGGGTTTAGATGATATGAAGTATTTATAATAGTTTCGTGAACAGATGTCAAGCGACCTTGAACATCCGCCTGAAAAGTCCCAGGAAATAATTCATAAGCTCAGTTACTGGGCTTTCTGAGCCTTTTCCGAAGATAACGTCGCCCAGCCTCACCATGTTTGAGCCTTCCTTGATTGCAAGCTCATAATCCTTGCTCGTCCCCATAGAGAGGAATTTCAGCTTAAGCTTCGAGTTGAGGTTCTTCATCTTCCTGAAGCAAACCATAGGATTGTCATCAGCATCTGCCATCAGCCCTATTACTTCCAAATGCATCATGCCTGTAAGCCGGTTGTAGAATTTTACCATGTCTTCTGGCTCCACACCATACTGGTCGCCAGCCACGTTTACCCTGAGCATTATCTTCTGTATCTTCTCCTGCCTGTTTGCAGCAGTGTTTATCGCCTTTGCTGCTTTTAAGCTGTCTACTGTCTGTATCACGTCGAATATGTTGACCAATTCTTTTGCTTCCTTTAGCTTTATGTGGCCAACAAAATGCCATTTCACTCTCTTTCCTAAACGCTTGAACTTTTCTGACGCCTCATTTAGATACCTTTCGCCAATAATCTCTATGCCTGCATCCATTGCTTCCCTAATCTCATCTGCAGAAACGTCCTTTGTCAGTGCTACTAGCTTTGTGTCTCCAAGGGTTAGGTTCTTGATGTTTTCCTTGATCATTACAGTGCTTTGGGATAGCTGAAGACAATAAAAAGCTTTCTTTTTTGGGAGCCAGGGTTGTGGCTGTTGTTACTAAGGGTAGTTAAGGCTTTCTTTTGGAACATTCCAAGCATCGAATGCTTTGAAAAACCCCTATTTTCAGCTAACCTAACTTTTTTCTTTTAATACTTTTAGATACAATAGCACCAGCAATCATCCCAATAATGCCTCCAATAACTCCAATAACTATGAGATTAGTAGAAATTCCTTTAAATAACGCAAAAATAATTGTAATGATTATTCCTAAGATAATACCAGAATTTATTATTATTGGTTTTACAGAAGGTTTAATCCAAGTAGTAATAATTATTATAGAAAAAACCATAAAAATTCCTGCAAATAAATAAGAAGCTTTTAAAATTGATTGGAAAGAAAGCGCTAGAACTGTACCTGAAAAAATTGTAACTAAAATTCCATATTTTAACAAAGAAACCTTATCATATTCTTTATTCCGAAAAATTATGTCGTGCATTAATAAACCTCCACAGATAAAAGCAAAGGAATCTGCTGAACTCATAATAGCGGCAAATAAGGGAATAAGAGCAAGTCCCAATAAACCCGCAGGCAATAGTTGGATAAATCCCTGGACAAGCGCAGCATTAGCATCGATTCCAGGAAGTTTTAGTTTAATAATAATAGCTATAAAACTTAATAATGCTCCAAATAATACATAAAAAATTGTTGTGAGCACAAAACTTTTTTTGAGTGCTTTAACTGACTTTGCAGCAAGAACCCGTTGCCAAAGATCCGGGGCTGAAAAAGGAAATAAAACTCCTACTATAAAAAATGAAATAATAATACCAATTCCTGGGCTTAAAAGGCTCCATTGTGATGGTTCATAACTAAAATTAGTAAAAAGAAATATTCCTAAAATGACAAGAAGCAAAACTATAGAGACAAATTGCACAACATCTGTTTTTACAACCGCTTTAAAACCCCCAATATAAAGATAAAACAAAATAACTCCAGATACAATAAGTACTCCATAGAAAAATGATAAGTCTATAAGATTTTCAAGTATTATTGCCCCCCCAATAATCTGAATAGTGAAATTCAGAAAAGTTATAAGAAAAATTGTGATTGAAGATAATTTACCTGTAAAATAACCATAATGGTGGTAAAAATAATCAGCTATTGAATAATAATTGTATTTATCTCCTTCCTTCTTAAGCTTAATACCAAAAAGCAGGAATAAAAGATAACCAAACCCTGCCCCTATAAAAATCCATAAAGCGCCTATACCAAATACATAGACTAGAGCCACGTAAGTTATAAAAAGACTAGCAGTAATTTTAGTTGCAGTTAAAGTAGCAATATTATGCCAAATTCCTATTTTTTTATTTCCTATTAAAAACTCTTCTTCGGATTCCTTTCTAGAAGAGAGATAACCAACTATTACAATAGCAACAAAATATGCTATTACAAGTATAATATCAAGTGTAGCTAACATTTTAATATTTCATTGCAGATAGGACTTATATAAAAGTTTGTTGTAACTAAAAACAACAACACTTATAAAGAAAAGAATTCTTATATGGTTAATATGGTAGAATTAGCTAAAGAACTGGAAGAAGCAGGATTAAGCACTAAAGAATCTATAGTTTATCTTGCATTGCTGAAAAAAGGTCATATTGGAGGTGGAGATCTTGCTAAATCCCTTAACATAGATAGGGCCCATACTTATAATATTTTGAGGAATCTAGCCAATAAAGGTTTAGTAAATCATATTGTAAAAGATAAAAAAACATTATTCCAAACAACCTCCCCAAAAGACTTATTGAACCCAATACACAAGAAAGAACAGATTATCAAGGCGATAATTCCTGAACTGGAGCTCTTAGAAAAAGCAAAACCTAAATCATCAGCTGTAACTGTAAGGATATTAGAAGGAAAAACAGGACTGCGAATAGTCATAAGAATGCTTCTAGAATCAAAAGCAAAAGAAATATTGGTGTTCGGAGGTACTGGCAAAAGTTATGATGTATTAAAATATGAAATACCACATGTTGCAAAAAAGACGAAATTATTTAAGATGAAAGGACGAATAATAACAAGTGAAAAATTGAGAGGGCATCCTTTCACAAAATTACCAAATTTGAAGTTACGGTATATTAAAGAAACTACCCCCTCATCTACAATGATTTTTGAAAATAAAGTTGCTATTAATGTATTTGACGAAAAAACGGTTGCAATATTAATTGAAAGTGGACCTGTTGTAGAAAGTTATAGAAAATATTTTGAATATCTTTGGAAAATAGCAAAGGATTAAGGAATTGTTCCTTTACTTTTTTAGATACTTTAAGAAACTAAGCCATAACCTGCAACCAAAGAGAGCAAACCAGCTCCTAAATAATAAAAATAACAATATCTTAACTCAAAATTTTTATATATACCTCTTCCTATAACTATTAATATGCGAGACTTATTTTTTGCACTAATACTAATTATACTACCTTTAGCAACTGCAGTTGACAATAAAAAGCTTTCTTTTTTGGCAGCACGCATTGCTTTCTTCTCTTTTGTGCTTATGGAAATCTTTCCACGGATTCAAGAGCAGCAATACGGGCTTCCAGAAGATATTTAAATCCAAACTAAGTAAAGCTTTATGATGAAGCAACTGCAAAAAGAGATTTTCCAGAATAAGGCAGATAAAGGATTTAATGTTACAGAAATAGATAAAGAAATAGTGCTTATGGTTGAGGAATTAGGGGAACTGGCCAAGGCTTACAAGAACAGCAACAAAAAGCCTGCCAAAGAGGTAAGCAACAAGGAAGAGATAGTTTACGCTGTCGGTGACTTGATGGCCTATTGCTTAGGATTATGTGAAATGCTTAATGTCAATAGCGAAGAAGTAATCAGGAAGATTGTTGAAAACAACAAAACAAGAAATCATACAGGCAATTTTCCGACTAAAAAATAGCAAACTTTATATACTAACAAGCACATTTGAATAATAATTGAGATTAAAGTGGAGACTAAAGCTTTAACCACAAACTTGTTTCTTAGGGGAGTTTATGCTCAATTTTTGCTTATTATATACTCAAGTATACAAAGGTATTTAAAACCAGATATGAATCAAAAATCTAAAGGGGGTCATATTACATGAAAAAAGAGGGTAAAAAGTTGTCCACCGCAGAGTTAACTTTGCGTGCGCTTCTTAGAGGAAATCCAGCCACAAAAAAACAGATAGCAGAGCAGCTAAATTGGAAAATTGGCACTGTAAGCAAGAGGCTATCAAAGCTCGCAAAAGATTCTAAAAGCGACCTTAAAAGAGAGATAAAGGGAAAAAACCAGGTAGTATACTCTTGTCCTGTTGCACTCGAAGAGATTGTACACAGGTGCCCTTATGAACTCCCTAAAAAAACAAGAAAAAACCCCTTTAATATAGAAGTAAAGGATATAACCGACTATAAGATTGGCTTGCTTGGAACGTTTTATGCCGGAGGGAAATGTGACACAAAACTTGTTAAAAATGCCTTTAAATATTTCCAGGATGATAAAGTCGATGCTGTGATAGTTGTCGGGGGGAATGTATCCTGGGTTGATATGACAAGATATTCTAAATACAAGCCGGACAGGGCAGAGAATTCAGAAATTATGATTAACCCTGAGAAATTAGAGTATCCTAAGTCTGTCAAAAAAGCAGGAAGGGATCCAAAAAAACTTCTTAGGGAGAATAGGCCAGTCTATGTGACATTCAAAGAGAAATTAGACATGGTCATAGATGACAAGCTAAGGCCATTGTTGCTTGATGATTCTGGAAAGCCAATTTATGAAGGGCCAGTATACATGACCTTTGGGGATATAGAAGAAGAGCTTGCAAGAGCGCATGCAAATGAGGTAGTCAGGAAAGAAAAGAATCTCGAAATAGCTTTCTCTAATAGCGTACTGGCAGAATTAAAAGCAAGCAAGAGAAAAGCTGCTGCCAACATAAAAGCCCTCGACAAGGATATTTCCTCATTGGAAGGCAAAGCGAGCAAGCTAGAAGAGAGGATAGATAAGGAGTACAATAAGGTCAAAGTAAATGAAGATAAAGCTGCTGAGTTAGAAGGGCAAAAGATTGAGCTAGGGAAAGCCCTATTAGAATTAGAAAAAAGCAATCCCAAATTAGCAGCCAAGCTTGAAAAAGAGATAAAAGGCGCGACAGAGGAGATCAATGAATGGGAAGATTACAAATCTAGGGTAATCATGACAAATACCAATGACGAGTTCATCAAATTAGCCTATGAGCAGATGCGCGGCTATATTATTGAAAGGCTTGAATCCACAATGCCTAACTGTAAAGTGATATCTACTGGAGAAGCTTATGTCAAAGTGGGAAACAAATTGGGCAAGGTAATACCTAACGCAAATAAGAAGAGCACAAACCCTTCAGAAAGGCTTGCGGACAAGCTCTTTAAGTCTGAGGTAACAAGCCTGCATAGGGGGGAGAGTGCTCCTGATTTTGTTGTAGGGGGAGGGTTGTCTCCTAACTTCACCTATGAGCCTGTAGCTGTATCTGAACCTGGAGGCGATAAGACTGTTACCCTAATACAGCTGCCAACATGCCTGGACAGCGAGAGCCTTAAGGATATTGTCAAGGGCAAAGTCAAGGTTGGAGGCAGCAACATGGCAAAGATGGCAACCATGGATGACCTTGATTCAGGCGCATTAATCCTGGAATATGTTCAAGACAGCAAGGGAAAAGAGATAGAGAGAAAAGTCTACCTCAAGGAAGAGTTTCTCAAGAATGAAGAGATGTTCAAAGAAAAGGGCTCTTCAAATAAGGAAGCAATAACTTACGAAGTCATTTGGTCGGACCAGCACCACAAGTCTAAATACATGGCCCTGACGAAAACCAAGGATGGGTTAAAAGCCACTTATGACATAGCTCAAAAAATAGTAAAGGAAATTTCAGCCCCAATAGTAAGGATAAATTCCGTTGGGGATGAATGCCAAGAGATGAATTATGACACTGCTTTAGAGGGGCATCCCGACCACCTAGGCCAGACAGAGCTGCACTATATCATTGAAGGGATAAGGAACGATAAAAAGCTTTCCGATAAAGAGAAGTTAAAGCGCATTGATGACTTAAGGACGAGAAACGACTTCAGGGCAGGGATAATCAGCCCTGGAGAACAGCTAATAGACTTTATCAACCATACAGACAAGGACATCATGAAAATGGCAATTGAGAATGCAGAGAAGGTAGGATATTATGGCCCATCAATTATCTGTATCAACGGAAATCACAACTTGCACACAGCAGAAGGCAA
Organism: Candidatus Woesearchaeota archaeon; assembly: GCA_043818535.1. Classification (GTDB taxonomy): domain Archaea; phylum Nanobdellota; class Nanobdellia; order SCGC-AAA011-G17; family GW2011-AR17; genus JBDRFS01. The sequence continues at coordinate 2,307 of JBDRFS010000007.1, read as the reverse complement.
GTATATTACAAGCCAGCTTTTCGCCTTTATGCTAAAACTCGCGCTTGACAGGCCTGAAGAGGAGCGTATTTGCGAGAAAAGCCTCATGCAGAGGATAATGGCCCCGATGCTAGGGACAGAAGGCATCTATTCCGGACTTTATGGAATCGCTCCAGGATTATCCCTAAAGGCGTCGCAAGAAGAAGTCCTTAATGATAAAGACCATCACCTATATGCTGAGTATATGAGGCACAAGGTCAGGAGCAAGAAAGCAGGAGACAGGATGAGGGACCAGAGGGTTAGGTTCAGTGAAAGAGGACAGCATGATGCCAAGTTCAAGGGACGCTTCTATAGAACAATCTCGGGCCATGACCATATGGGTGGGGTTACTATGGCAAAGCATGGCATCCACATCAGGTCATATTGCTTTATGGAAAGGAATGCATTTGGGGACAAATACGACTATGGAGAGCCTTCTATAGGATTTATGTTCCATGGAGAGCCGGCAGGCGGAATACATAAAGGGCCAATTGTCTTCGTAGATGTTATGAAAGACTACATTGACCACTATGCCATGAAGAGCCCAAAGCTGCCAGTTGAAAAACTATTCAAAAACTCAATAGTTCCTATAAAGAAAGAGTAGTACCTAGTGGAAGGAGGAGGGGTGAAGGCTTTTTTGGGGGGCAAGATGCCCTGCTGTAACTATGCCCCCAAGAGAAAACTTATTGCATGAAGTGGTAAAGCAGGAGTTGATTCAGCACCCGGAAGTTCTTGGCATTAGGGAAGTTGCAACCTACAAGGAAGAAGTGCCTTATACAAATGGCAGGAGAGTCCTAGGACAGGTGGACATAGTTTTCTGGGATTTGTATGGCAAAGCTTATGCTGTGGAAGTGACCACTGGGAAGACCCAAAAGGCGAAGAGAAGGTTGCAGAGGCAGGTAAGGAACGCAAAGAAGCATTTCAGGAAGGTCATAGCAATCGGAGTCGTGAACAGCAAAGAAGGTCTCGAGATATTTAGGGTCTAAGACCAAACCGGGTGGGATACAGCTTTACAAGATTTGAACCATGCTAAAAGCTGCGCCTCTTGGTCTTTCCTGAGAATATGTCCGACATCTCTTTTGACATGTCCCTGTACTCCATAACCCTGCACCCGCCAGATGTCTTTTGCGGTGGCCTTGGCTCTGGAGGATTAGGCTGTGGTACAGAAGTCTGCTGTTGTGGAGGTAGAGCTGCTGATTGTTGTGCCGGCATCAAGTTCGGCTGCCCGCCTTTTTCTTTTATTATTTTCTGTATGTAGTCTTCCAGTTTTTTGAAGTCTTCTAAAGTATCCTTGCCTGTGTCAAAAGAAATTTTTACTTCCATGCTTATTTAAAAGTGAAGATTATTTTTAATGCTTTTGGTTTTTGGCAGCCTGTGCTGTTCTGCAATGTGGCTGTGGAAGTGAATGCTGATTTAAAGAAGCTTCAGATACTTATGTTCAAACCGGCACCGTAGTAAATCACATCCTTGAAGTCTTCTTCATCCAAAGCCTTAAGAAAGGCAATTTTCGGGCACAAAGAAATATTTTTCGTAAGTTCAATTGGCATTGCAATCTTAAATTCCAAGTGGCTGAATCCTGAGCCTTCCCTGAAGTAGTTGTGGTTGTAAGCCAGTATTGCAGAGGCTGAAATGCCAAACTTATCAAAGCTGAAGTCATGGGAAAGCGAAAACTCGCTGTAAATACCATTCCCTTCCCCAAAGTCATAATGTAATTTTAAGCTGGGTCTCAGTAATTCTTCAAGTGTGGCCTGAACGTAGATTTCCTGGGTTGTAAAAGCATTTTCTCCAAAAAAGGCAAAGACGCCATATCCAGCAGAAAGTGTAAGCTCTTCCCCGATGGAGTCTGTATAGTCAATTATTAAGTCTGTTTCATTTGTTTCCATTTCTCCTGCGTCAACATTCCAGAACCCTATCAAAGAGAAATTCTTGTAAGTTGCACTGATAAGAGGCTGGATCACCGGCTTGTCTGAAAAGACAAAGCCCCTAGAGACGTATTTGCTGTATGCGTCAAGGCTGAAGTTAAGGCTTACCCCATCCTGATTGACAGGCTCTTCAGCCGATGCTGGTTCAGCAAGGCCCATAAGACCAAACATTAATCCTGTTAGCAATGTCTTTTTCATTTTTTAGTTTGGGTTGATACCCCACAGTTTGCTGTGGTTATTCCCTTTTACCTCCGAGAGTTTTATAAATATAAAGTATATTCCCTTATTAGAAATTAGATGCTTGAAAGGCACTCCAATGGAGAAAACGGTTTCAAACAAGCGATGAAAATTTCGACATAGACCAGAA
>JBDRFS010000006.1:0-3648 GCA_043818535.1 Candidatus Woesearchaeota archaeon | reverse complement strand
ACTTATTTTAATCAAAAGTTATATAAATCAGGGAGTTGCACTAAACTTATTATTGCCGCGGTGGCACAACCTGGTACTGCGCAGGATTGCTAATCCTGTTTCCTTCGGGATATCTGAGTTCAAATCTCAGCCGCGGCGTTTAACACTCGTGCTGTCCGCCCAACCCAGGATTGGAACTTAAAGAAAAAGGTTTCTAAGAATAAGCTTGAACTAGGAGAAAACAAATACTGGGTACTCGCAAGAGTCAAGGGACTGTTGCGTCCTAAGTGGCTTCTTTATGACAAAAGGAAAAAAGAGGTTTTAAGTGCCCCTGTTTAAGCAGTCAGCAAAGCCTCTTAATCTCCTCCACAACAAAACCCTGATTATTCAAAACCTCACTTGCCTTAAACCTCCTAACTTTCCACCCCTCCATCCTTAGGTGGATGTCCCTCAATATGTCAGACTCAACTGTTTTGAAATGGGACTTATCCCCGTCAACCTCAATATCATACTTTTTTTCATTTATGAACAAGGCAAAGTCAAGCATATAGGTCTTCTTCCCCCCAATCTTGGTCTCATACTGTGGGAAGACCTTAACCCCTTCCTTCGCCAGCCTATTGAACAGCTTCTCCTCAACAGGGGAGTCAAAATTAACACATGAACGTTTCTTGGCTTCAACATATTCCTCTAGGCATTGAAGAAAGCCACCGGCCTCACTACATTTTTTCCTGTCCCCAACAATAATAAGCACGCTTCTTGCCCTTGTGATTGCCACGTTCAACAATTGTGCAGTAGTATGAATCCAGTTAAGTGTTGACTGCTTTATGTCCTGTGATATTGCAGGAGAAAATATTATAACGTCTTTCTCATCTCCCTGGAACCTGTGCGTTGTCCCAACTGTGATGTCCATTTTCTCCAGTTCCTTGGTTTTGCCAACTAAGTCAGCAATCAGCTCCATCTGCGCCCTGAACAACGTCACAACTCCAAAAGAAACCTTCTTTGCCTTTTGAAAGCCTTTGAGTATTTTTATTACCTCAGCTGCCTCTTCTCGATTATACGGGCTTTTAGACTTGCTGGTCTTGCCACGCACATTAACCCACTTAATGCCCCTTGGATGGATCTTGTCAGGTATTAGGTTGCCCTCATCAGTCATGATGCTTAACTTCTTCTCATAGAAATGTTCATTGGAAAAGTCAATGATGTCCCTGAAGGAACGGTAATGCTGGTTCAATAAGACTGGAAGATTATCCTTGCTCTTGATTACCCGCCCAGAAATGTCATAAAGGGAATTCTTACTGAAAGCATAATCCAAATATAGGGATTGAACCTTGTTTTCCACTGCAATCTTCTTGTCTTCTGTCCCGCCAAGAAGCGATATGTGCTTTAGCTGCTTGGGGTCACCGATTATAACTACCTGTTTTGCACGGTAAAATAGCGGCAGGGCAGAGGCAATGTCACACTGTGAGGCTTCATCAATTATCAGCAGGTCAAAGAGGTTCTCCTTTAGCGGAAGGCTATTCTTTGCAGAAAGGTTTGTCACAACCCATACTGGAAGAAAAGGCAGCATCTCCTGCACCTCAATTTCCTGTTCCTCAACCAAATGCCTCCATAAGGACTTGTCCTCAATGAACTTTTCCAACTTCTCTGAAGCATCAATGTATCTTGCAACATGGTTCTCGTCATTAGTTGAGGTCTCCTTTAGCTTTTTAAGCCAGTAGTTTTCGAATATTTCCCTTGAAAGTCTTATCCTTTCTTTTTGGGCTTTAGACAATTCAGTGTTCAGTGAATAGATTGAGTCTAATTTTACCAGCTTCTGCTTCAATTGAATGGCCTCATCCTGCAAAAGCCCGACCCGCTTAAAGAGCAGAACCAACTCCAACGCCTGTCTTATATCTTCAGTATCAAGCTTGATATTCCTGTCTAAGTATCCCTTAAAATTAGTGCTCAAAGCACCATAATAACTTTTGAATAATTCCTGCTCACGCTTTCGGTAAAAAGAAGGGTACACAATATTCACTAGCTGCTTAATCAGACTAAAATTCTCAAAGTTATTCCTAATATCACTTTCTAATTGAAACCGGTCAATCCAACCAAAGCCATCATACTTGCATTTCATATAGAGTTTTTTTGGGATATCCTTTGCTATGCTATCCGCCCGGTTTTGGATGTCTTCAATCTCTTCATTTATCTCTGCCATCTCTTTGAGCTGTTCCTTAATAGAGTTTATTTTGTGGTTAATATCATGGAGTCTTTTTCTGGTGCTTTCAATGTCCGAAGAGATTTTTATTGAGCTTTTGTTTTGGAAGAGGTTATGAATCTGCAGTTTGGCATTTTTCCTGTGCTTGCTGGAGCCCATCCTGATAATAAGGTCTTTTGAGAGGATTGCCTTGAGCTTATCGTTTACCACGTCAACTGCCCGATTATTTTTGCTTGCGAATAAAACCGTCTTGTCATTCCAAACGGCGTTAGCAATGACATTTAGCACTACTTGCGACTTTCCTGTTCCCGGAGGTCCGGTAATAACGCTAATATTGCTTGAGAAGGCATTATTGACTGCTGTTTCTTGTGATTCATTTAGGCTGAATATCTCCAGAAGCTCCTTTTTGTTATCCTGTGGCTCGTACTTGTATCTGTCAAACAGAATGCCAAGCGATGTTGATTCCAACTTGTAAGGAGGTAGGTTTTTGAGCCTTCTCAATTCATCTATCAGACCCTTGGTAAACCCCATCCTTCCCCCAAAATACAATATTGCCTCGTTTATCAATTGTTGTGATGGTCTTAGGGCTAATGGACCATCTTCAAGCAGAGGGGTAATTCTTTTCCGGTCAAGGTTAAGCAGTTCAGTTACTTTTTGAAGCTTAATGGCAAAACCATCCTCTTCCCCTATCTCCAACCTTGTTTTGTTTATCTCTTCTACACTATAATCATGCCTTGTTAGTATGTAATGGTTGAAGTCAGGGGATACGGATTCCTTAGTAAGGATAATTGAATCCTCTTTTTCTTCAGCAAATATTTCAATAAAGAAAATAGGGCTTACGTTCCCATTGGCATCCATAAACAAAGGGTAGCCGTAGAATATCGGCATATTGCTTTGAAGAAGCTTATGGTTCCTGAAAATCCCTTCAACATAAGGAGTTTTCTTGATTATAACCTGCTCTTTTTTCTCTGTAAAGAACTGTTCTTTTTTGAAGAGTCCTGAATGGAACTTATTGCCATCTGCCCTGTAGTTAAAGGTAAGTGACATTATGTCCTCCCTTTCAAGGCAGGAGATATAATAGCCCAATAGCGAACGGAGCTCTTCAGCAGAACCTATATAATTTACCATGTTCAGAGGGTAATATACAGCTTATTTTTAATGTTTTCTAATGATGGAACTCCGATTTAAGTCTCAACCTGGATATACTTATCTCAAGTATACACCCCACAACACCGATCTATTTATATCCATCCATCTTCTACTTTATAGTCGGGAAAAGCCATACCGTCAGAAGTCCGGCCTCGGCGTTTGACGCTCGTGCTGTCCGCCCAAAGTGGGCGTTGAACTTCTGGAAAAAGACTGACCCCTCACTGGCCTAAAACTGTTTCTGGCAATCCAACCCTTGTAAAAATCCTAAGAACATGAAGGCGGTTGAAAGGTCATCCATCAAAACCGAAGTCCTAACTTCAGAC
>JBDRFS010000005.1:0-12118 GCA_043818535.1 Candidatus Woesearchaeota archaeon | reverse complement strand
ATGGCTGCTGATGAGGGTTACTGGAGGTATGCCACGAAAAAGCGCAAACTTTATATATCCCAATCTCATAATTGATATTACAATCTCAGAAAAGATATTACAATGGAAACAATAGAACTGTCAATCATAAGCGAGCTATTAAAAGAGCCAAGAAAAAGGTTCACAATAGAGGAATTAGCCAAAAGAATAGGCAGCAATAAAGCCAAGCACAGCAGGGCATCCATCTTCAGGTACTGCAATAAGCTTTTAAAACAGCAGGTATTAAATTCAGAAGATATCGGAAGGGTTAAACAAGTAGCCTTAAACTTCAGGAATGATGAAACCATTGCTTTGCTTGCACAAATTGAAACAATAAAAAAAAGCAGGCATTTAAGGCAAATAAGTCCGGCCTTGCAGGAATATTTCAAAAGATTAGAGATAAGTTTCAAACAAATACACGAAATCCATTCCATATTGGTATTCGGCTCTTATGCCAAATCTAAACAAAGGAAAGACTCTGACCTTGACTTAATGTTTTTAATAGAACAGCCACACGCCATCCATGCTGCTGAATACAATAAAATGGCCCTAAAAAGAACCAAGGACCTGATAAACACAATAACAAATGACTTAGACGCATTTTTGCCTGGAGTCAAGCTTAGCCCTGTAATAATTGAGCTTGAAGATTATCGGGCAGGGATAAAAGAAAACAAAATTGATTTGGTAACAGAATCATTTAAGGACCACATAATCATTAAAAACCCTTTTGGATACTGGGAAGCAGCAGCAGGTGAATTAGTATGAAAGACAATGAAGAAGACAAAGTAATCCAGAGGTTTGAGGAGATATTTGAAAACAATGATAAAAAGCTAACAAATACCATCCTATTAGACAACAATATGAAAAATCTCGCTTCAGTATTTGTGGAGAGAGGCAGAAGGTCCATAAAACTGGCCCATTTTTTGTATGAGCTATCCCTTATGGAGCTGTTTGAGAAAGAGCATTCGGATGCAATAAGGCAAATAAAAATAAGATACTTTCTCAATCCTGACGAATCCTTTTATGATTGGATAATTGAAATTGCCTATTATGGCATGTATGACCTGGCAACATCTGCTCTTGCTAAAGAAGGCTTCAAGTGCACGACCCATTATACCACGAGATTAACTCTAGAATATTTGTATTGTGTTAAAGGCAGGGACAGAGAGAAATTGTTTAAAATTTACGACAGGGTCTTACTCAAAAGGAAATTTATCCAGGATCTTAAGAATGCTCAGGACAAGAGAGAAACAGCCAGATATAAAACTCCAGATTTGATCTCAAAAAAGGATGCTGAAGAAGTTTTACAAGACGCAAAGGCGTTTGAGAAGGAGATTTTGGCTTTGGTAATCGGAAGTGAGAAGCAAGTGCAGGAATAACCCTGTTGAACAAAGGCTTTTTATCACTTTCAGCGTTTGGCTGGCCGAGACAAAAGCTTCCAAACACTTCCACGGCGTTACTGCGGAAAATTTCAGGCTGCCTAAAGAAAGCCTTAAGACACGCTTCGCCATTTCTTTAGTTGTTACTATTCCGCTGAAGTTAATCAAAAAAGTATATAAACGCATAAAAGCTTCTAACAAACATGGAAAAGATAGAAGGCGAGCCATGCCCGATATGCCACAAGAAGACTCTTACCCTTATGGAGGATGAGATAGACATACCATTCTTCGGAAAGACATACGTCTTCGGCATGAGCTGCAAGAGCTGCGGCTTTAACAAGTCTGATGTCGAGGCAGTTGAGCAAAAAGAGCCTGCAAAGATAACATTCACTGTAGAGAAAGACCAAGATATGAAAGTAAGGGTAGTAAAGTCATCGGAAGCCTCAGTTAATATCCCGCAGATGAGGATGTCAATGGACCCAGGAGCAAACTCGATAGGCTTTGTAACCAACATTGAAGGGCTATTAGGGAGGTTCAAAAAGATAATAGAGGATCAGCGTGACACTACAGATGACAGTGCCGTAAAGAAAGCGGCAAAGAACCTGCTGAAGAAGCTGTGGAAGGTTGAATGCGGGGACATGCCATTAAAGATTATTATAAAAGACCCGAGCGGGAATTCTGCAATTGTTTCTGAAAAGACTGTTATAGAAAAGCTGAAAAAGTAGGAAAACTTTAAAAATCCAGAGAATATCTTTTTTTGCAATGAAAAGAGGGCTAACAAAATTCTTAATAGGCGCAAGTTTTTTAGGGCTAATTGCCTGTAACACTCAGAAGAGGGTTGAAGAGCCATCCCCAAAGATGACAGAAGCAGTGGATGAAGTTATCAAATACGCACTGGTGGTCGTAGGCAGCGGCAGGGGAGAAAGGGGGACTTCATTGGTTGACCCCTATGACAAGAACTGCTTTTTCCTGGGAGGAGTAAAGGTCTACAAGCACCTTAAGGAGCTGGGATTTGAAGACAAGAACATGAAGTTTCTCTACTCTACAGGCAACCCGGATTTCGTTGAAAAGTATGATTCAGAGACAATCACCACAATAAAAGAAAAGCAGTTTAACGGCAGCTATGACAACAGGGCCACAAAGCACAACCTGGATAATGTGATTGAGGACTTTTCATATGACGTTGACAGCAATGACGTATTTGCCATTTACATAGGCACGCACGGCTCTCCGGCAATACTCGAGATAGAAGCCGGCAATGAGATTTTGTGGTACCATGAGCTGCAGAAGATGGCAGAGAAAGTCACTCCGGGATACGGGATACTATACGTAGATTCATGCCACTCCGGCGCCTACATAAAGAAGATGCACCTCAAGAATTATGTGATGCTGTCAACTACCGGCGGAAGCACATACGGCTGGGGGGACAGGGACTTCTCAGGAGGGTCATTCTTTTTCCGGAACCTCTCAAATGCAGAGAGCGACTATAATGTTGACGGAAGGATATCTGTTGCAGAAGCTTTTGACAAGAGCAAGGAAGAAGCCCTGGAGCACATGGAAAGGATAGACTCTTACCTCAAAGACAAGTACAACTGGGAAGGGGGCAGCTACGAAAACGAGATCGGAATGATGTCCGTAGTGCCTGAGATCATAATTGGAGAAAATGTCTCAGGGGACTACTACTTTATAGACCTTCATCATTTTCCGGAAAAGGCAAGCGAGTAATTTAAATAGGAAAAGGACATATATAATTGTATGAATATTGAGATTTCTACAAATCATGAAATTCACTTGCCAGCAGAGCAGGCAGTGTTAAGGTGCTATAGATTAGGATTCAACCACATCCAATTGGGCACACCCCATTTCAAGGCGAACTTCCAGCTTCTGAACAAGCTTAGGGAGAAATTAAACCTGAAGTACAGCATGCATGCCCCGTTCTTGGCACCAAAGCCATTCATTGCAAGCGCAGGAGCTGTTGACAAGAATCTCCTGAAGAAATCCAGGGAAATATTCCTTAAGACAATAGAAAATGCTGCTAAAGTCAAGGCACATAAAGTAGTCGTCCATACTGCTGAGCCCGGATTACATTCCTGTTTAGAAAATACAATAGCCACGATGAGGCTGCTGTGCAGGAAGGCGAAAAGGCACGGAATCATAATCTGTGTAGAAAACAAGATCAAGTGGACTTCAGAGATAGGCTTCCTGGAAGAGGACATGAAAAGGATTGCAAGGGAAGTGAAAGAGAAGAACCTAAAGTTCTGCTTTGACACGGGCCATGCCATTGCCACTTACGGCAGCCCAAAAAAGGCATTGAAGTTCTTTGATGATGTTGCAAGGCACATAGGGGATGTGCATCTTGTCCCTGGAACAGGGGAATGGGACGTCCACACAGCCCCCATCTCGGACCCGCACTTCTACAGGCAGATAGTCAGCAGGCCTTTTTCCCTGAACTATGGAGGCGATTTGACTTTTGAGTGCGCCCCAGAGATACCTGAATCAGAAATCATAAGAGGGGCAGAGTATGTTAGGGGAACAATAGCAGAGATCTTCCAGCAGAGGTTTGTTGACAAGAGAGAGTTAAAGTAAGAAGCCTGTGATAATTCTTTTGCTGGCGTGGAAGTTAAAGCAAGTCTTTCCTTCTTGGCAGGTCTAACAATTTGTTGTCGATTTTTATCTCCGGGTTCTTGAACACCTGGTCCAAGTGAAGGATGCTATGTATGTCTCCTCCAAACCATGAATTGCTGCCTAATGCTAAGTGTGCTGTGCCCAGGGCTTTCTCATCGATTACCATCGCTCCGTAGATTTTTGCCTTGGGGTTGAGGCCTATGCCCACTTCCCCTATCCTCTTAACATTTGAAGGTGCTGATGAGCGTTTCATTGCAGAGCTCAGGCAGAGCTTGAGCATCCTCGCCTCGCTTCCCCCTTCAACACCTAGAACTATGCCATTCCTTATCTTCAATGTTATGGGTTGTTCAATCTTCATGGTGCCGTAAATCACCCTCGAGCTTCCGTCTATCACTAGTTTCCCGTTAACCTTTCCAGGAGCAAGGTACACTTCCCCGGGAGGCATGTTCCCTCCGGAGGGGAATTTATTGTAGTTTCCGTCTATGGCGATAGAGTTCTTCCCCCTTATGTCAATGTCTAGGCTAGTTCCGGTCTTTGTTGTAATAGTCAGATTCCTTCCAAAGTCAAGCTTCTTCTTTATCGCCATCGCTTCAATCTTCATCTTCCTGTAATCGATGTCGAATGGCGAGATTATGTTGAATATGTCCGTGCTCTTCAGGCTTCCCAAACCTGGAGTGGTTGCGAACTTGCAGCCCCTGAAGTTTAAGAACCTCCTGTAATTCTTCCCCAATGCCTTGTTCATCCCGGCCTTGTTTGAGGAGTTGAGTATTACAGTGCTCCTATCCTTCAGCTGCTTCATGCCCTGCACAACACAAGGCTCTGCCCTGCTCCCATCAGTTCTAGGGTTCTGCATTATTACATTAACCTTGCACCCTACGCTTTCTGCTGCCAGGAGATAGCTTCCAGTCATTATGGGGGCGACCCTCCTTTCTTTGCTTCCCCAGTCGCTGATTATCAGGACTTCCCCTTTCCTGACGCCAATTGCTGTTGAAAGGACTTTTTCGAAAACCCTCTTGTACCTCTTTGCTACTGTGAGAAGGCTCTTCTTTTTGAGGAATTGCAGGAGAGAATCTTCGTTCATGGTTTAATATTATTTTTCTGAGTTTATAAAATTATTCCTCTTTAGCAGCCGTAGATGGTGTCATGATGTTGCAAGTCGTAGAATTTGATTGTTTTCTCTGTTTTGTTTATCTTGAAAATCAGAACAAAATGAGAATCTATATGGACTCTCTTAAATTCTTTCATATTATAACGCAAGTTCTTGTAATGGTCTGGATCTTCAGAATTAAGTATTTCATTAATCTTCCTCAAAGCTGCTTCATATCTTACTTTGTCCTTTTTGAATATTTTCTTAAGTATCTTCTTTAGCTTCTCGCTCCTTTCAAACCCGTACATTTTCAATTTCTCTTCTTAGGTCGTCAATACTTGAGAAGCGCTTGAATTTCCCTTTAGTGATTTTTGACAGTTCCTCCTTATATTCTGGCTTGAGTTGGGGTTCCAGAAATACCTCTTGAAACTTATCAATCACTAGGTTAACAGCTTCAGATTTATTCCTTAAGCCGTATTTGCCCTTTACAATCATTAAGATTCTATCTTCAAAATCTCCTAGATTGATTATTGCCTGTACCATATGCTTCACCTATTATAGTTCATTATAAAATATAATAAACCATTATATAAGCCTTTCGGTTCAATCTTCCCTCAGCATGTCATAACACTCAAGCTTCCACCTTCCAGTCTCAGCGATGTACTTCTCGTGGCACATCCAAGTGGAGGGCCTTGGCGGCTTCTTCTCTATCAGGCCTATACCCTCTGCCCCGAGCTCGTTCTTGATGATGCCAATTATGCCATCACACTTGCCCGATGCCAGGCAATACCCCACAACGAAAGCTAATGTGTACAATCCGGGCTTCTTCAGTCTTCTCCAGTTTACCATATGATATTCAACAAGACTTTCCTTAATATGCATTGCTGAAAAATCAGGCTGCTATTTTCAAAGAAACAGGAAAACTGTATATACATAACATAGTATCTTACATGATTTTATCAGAAGCCGCATTAAATTCCCATGTTGCCTATCTTGCTTTTAACACTTTTAAGAAGGGAAAGGGTTTTTTCAGCCTTTTCGAAACACTTCCGCAACTATAGAAAGGCTTTAATATGTATTATTCGTTAATTAACAGTATGGAGGAGGAATATTACGAGCCGCAGAAGAAGTATGGCCTTTTTGACATAAGGAGGCATACTAAGAAGCCTGGAGGGATCTTCACCTACATAGGGACAAGGATTCCAACATTTATAGCGCTCTTCCTCATAGTCTTAGTCACATTCACTGTATACATATACGGCACATCAGATGCTGGGGCAAGGACAATGGATTCTTCAAAGGAATACGCCCTAAAGGCAATAGACTACATACCAAGCATATTCAGGAGGGCAGAAAACGTAGGGCAGAATGCATGGGGGGCAGAAAGCACAGTCGGCATTCTTGGAAAAAGCGGGATAACCTTTGATGGCTTCAGCAGCCTGGCAGAGGAAGTGCCGCAAGGGGCAAGGCTAACCTTGTCTTACAAGTTAGGAATCGAGAATGCAGATCTTGATGGTACAAGGGTTGATGTCAGATGCAGGATAAAGGGGACGGAGATTGAAGGCCAGATAGTTCCGCCTGACGTGACGCTTGAGGGCAGGAGGGTGACAAAGAACATAAGGTGCGTATTCTCACCTGAACAGACAGCGCAGCTGGAGGGGACACAGACAGTTTCAGGAGAAGTAAGCTATGCCTACGAGACAAAAGATGCAACGCTGCCAGTATACTTCACAAGCTTTGACATATTCAACATGGAACTTGACATGGATGAAGACTTCTTTGATCACTATGGCATACCAGAATCCAATCCGATAAGGGCAAAGTACAATGGTGAGCCAGTAGAGATAGGGATAGGGGTAAGCACAGAGGATGTGCAGCCTGTTGTATTAGAGCAGGGGATAGAGCCGTTGGTAGGGATAACGCTTTCAAACAAGTGGGACGGGGAGATGACAGAGCTCAAGGACCTCAGGCTGGAGGTGCCTTACGAATTCACAAGGATAAGTGACCTTTCGGATGCCCCAAGCATCGCATGCCCATTTGTAGAGTCAAGGGAAAGCTCCTCATTGCGGGAGTACAGGATAGCATCCGAGCTTAAGGAGGAGATAAAGCTGAAGACCGGATCAAGGCAGACGTTTGAGTGCTTCTTTGACGTTGACGAGAGCATTCTGGATCCTGGCCAGCCTTATACCAAAAGGTTTTACAGGGCTTCGGCAGAGTATGTATATAAGCTGCCGGAAAGGACAGAATCCGTAACAATCAGAAGGTCTGGGCAGACAGAGATAGCTGGGGAAGGGGAGCTTGCAATAACAGAAGTGGAGCCCGAAGTATGAAAAAGCTGATAATTGTAGCACTTGCACTTATCCTTATTTCCGGATGCGCTTATATTGAAGGCGGAAGGAAATACTTGCCAGGAGCAGATGTCGCGCCCAAGCTCCCATCGTTCTTTGGAAAAAGCACAATAACCACAGAGATTATTGAGCCAAAGAGTTCTGTGCCAATGTCCGGGAGGCTTAACCCGAAGGTGAGGATTACCAACTATGCTGAGGGGCTGGCAGAAGGCGACGTGTGCATAACAGGCCTTGACACCAATGTGTTCTCAATCCCAAGATGCGACTGCATGTCATTCAGCCTGGAAAGGTATGAGGACGAGAGCTCAGCATATGAGGACCTTAGCTTTGGCCCTTATGACATAAGCAGCTCTGCAATAACCACAGAGGATTTCATCGTGACTGCGCAGACGAGGTATGTGTATTATGGGAGCGCAAAGATAGGGCTGTGCCTGGATGAGGATAACCTAAGGTGCAGGGCAAAGGTCATAGAAGAGGCTGAAGGGCCGCTGGTAATAAGCTCTGTGGAGCAGGCTTTTTCACAGGCCTCAAAAAGCGAGGGGGACCTTATACTTACAATAGAGCTCAGGAAGAATGACCAAGGAAAGGCCATAAGGGAAAGGGACGTTTTCCGCGGCTGTGACAAAATGGAAGAAAGCACTGAGCCTGAGATAATGGCAAGGCTTGTGGACTTCCCGACGCTTGGAAGCATTAGGTGCGAGAGCGAGCAGATGTACGATGATGAGGCTATAGTTGTTTGCACGGCAAACGGCATAGGCCTCTATGATAACGGCAAATACCTTTTTGAGGGCTACAATCCTGAAACTTCATTGGAGCTCAGCTATGGCTACCAAACAGCTGTATCGTCAAAATTCCAGATAACCGGGAAAAAGCCCCGAGCATAGAAAGCTTAATAAAGTACTATTCACTAAACTAGGTATAAGGAGGACAAGAAAAAATGGATACTAAAACTAATGTCTTTATGATTATGGTAGTTGTTGCTTTTCTGGCAATTTCAGGCTGCCAGCAGCAGAGTTCAGCTGTTTCAGGGCCCTACAAATATGAGGGGGATATGGCAGTAGTGGCATCTTTTGTACTTGATGCGCCTGTTTCACTTGAGACAGACCCTTATTCCCAGAATGAGGAGATAGATGTTGACGTGGAGATTGTCAACAAATTGCCAGAGGACCTGCCTGCAGGCAAGGTAAAGGTAAGGCTTAATGCTGATGCGGCTATTTCAACATTCTTCACAGGAGCCAAGGAAATGTCTTCTCCATTGCTTTCAGGCATAGATTCCGAGACAGGCGAGGAGACCCCGGAAGAAGTTTCTTTAGGCCCGGTAAAGTATGTGGCTGACCTCCCTACAAAGGCGTCAAAGGAGATTACAGGGCAATACTGTTATTCTTACCCAGTCAAGGTTAAGGGATTCCTTTATTACACAGACAGGACAGATGAGATTGGCCAGAATTTGCCAGCTGGATCTAATCCTCCTTCAGCAGTACAGGTAACTGACATAGAGCAGAGGGCAGTTGACATACAGTCTGACGATTCTGCCGTACTGAAGTTTAAGGTTACTGTGGCAAACCTTGGTGATGGCGTTGTAATAGGGGCAATGGATGACTGCTTCAAGTACAGGAAGAAGACAGAAAGGGAAGTCCTTAAGCTTACTGCCTCTGGAGGCTATCCAATAAGCTGCGATAATGATGGCGAGGTAAGGCTTTCAAGGGACACTGGCAGGAAGGTAGTGAACTGCGAGGTTTCAGGGATTGATGCAAGGAACCTTGGAAATCAGCCATCCGAGCTTTCACTGACGCTTGGAACCTTTGCATACCAGCAGGACTTGGATCCAGTAACAATCTGGCTTGAGCCTTAATTTCTTTTTTTTTCTCTTTTAATAAATAGTTAGCAGCTTGCTCTTTTGGATTTGTTTGTGTGGAAGTTTTTTTTGGAAGTGAACCTTAGAAAAGGCCTTCTCTTGTTCCAGCCTTTGCAATAGCCATAAGCTGGTCTTCCGGGCTTCCAGCATTCTTGATGATTTTAGAAATAGCCTTGTACTTTATCAGGTTGCCGTAGCCGAAATTTCCTAACAGCAGATTGCAGCCGAGCATGAGGTACCAGTTCTGAGCAAGCAGTTCCTGCCCCCCAACTGCAAATCCTAAAGCCCATGGCAAGGCAAGTATCATTGCATTGCCTAATGCAGAGCTTGCAAATGACTCATAGTTCTTCCCGCCTTTGTTGTAGGCTTCTGAGAAGAGTATGCCGGCAATAATTCCCCTGCTCCTGTCATCTGAAAGCATATTATTAGACTTTATTTCTTCCATTAGGCCAGAAAGCAGGTTCCCCTTTAGGAACTCTCCTACAACTTTGTTCTGGCCTGCCTTAAACGAGTCAGGAAGCCTGTCGCAAGACATGATATAAGTGCTTACAAGCTCTTCAAGATTGTTGTATGCATGTTCCTCTGCTTCTGATGCAGGAAGGTTGGAGTACATCTCTGACCCAGGGTTTATTAGCTCATGAAATGATGCGTGCTGCAGCGCATGCCTTAGCTCATGCTTCCTTGCAAACCTCCCAACTATCGGCGGGAGTATTGTGCCGTCCTGTAACGGATTATCAAAGACCATGTCACTTGGCGTGGGATAGATATCTTTGAAACTTTCCCTTAATGCATTGAACGCAATGTTTAATGGAGGTATGCCTAGTATTGGGTTAAGCTTTCTTCTGTATGACTCGCTGTTCTTCCCCCCTACAAACAGTGCCTGGCCAGCCTTTACCAGCATAAGGCCTGTGAACAAAGGCTCTATGATTAATGTTATCTCCCTTGTCCGATACTCCTTTGTGTTCCTTACCACATAGTTGCGTATGGCGTCAGCAGCCTCTTTTTTTAGCCCTAATTCCTTCTTGAATGACCTTACTGCCTTGTCTGCAAGCTTCCCTGTAATATCCCTTGATGAGAATGCAGACACTTCACGCAAGTACCTCTTTATGAAGCTCTCGGGAACAGATTCTACACTGCAATAGCCCTGTTGCGGAGACTTGTAATCCAGGCTTTCCACATCAAGCTTTAGGCACTTGTCTTCGAGGCTTCCCTTAATGAGGTATTCTTGTGTTATGAACTTATCCGGGGCAGCAGGGGAAAGAAAGCTTCCGTAAGGCGCCCCCAAATACCTTGTGAAGGTAGAGACATCAACTTCTGTGATCTTTAGCGAGAAGTTTTCCACAACTGTTGGATCTATGCGCTTCCTGCACTTGTATATGTTGTCACCTGCAATTACAGTATCCACAAGTGTCCTGTTCTTGTTGAAAAAAAACATCCAACCTTTATTTTGCCAGTAAGATATATATAGTTTTCGTAAGAATTATGCTCATTCCGACACTTTCCTACAATCCAGAACAAGCTCTGGCTTCTGATTTTGCACAACATTTATATATCACTAATAGATAAAGTACAGCAAATACTCTTGAGGAGGGATATTTATGGCAAAATGCAAGACATCAGACGCAGCACTTAAGAAATCCAAGAGGAAGCTTTCAGGGCTTGTAGAGAATTACATGTCTTACTTGGATGAAGCAAGGACACCATCTATGGCAGTAAGGGCTGCAGCCCAAATGCTGGACCAGAAAGCTTTTGTAAAATATGATGCTTCAAAAAAGGATAGCGATGAATATTTGTCAGAGCTTAGAAGGGCCAAAAGCATATACTTTATTGACAGGAACAAGGTCAACATAGCGGCTGTAAGGCTTGGAGGGCTTATCAAGGACGGGATAAACATAGCAGGGGCGCATGTTGACTTCTGCACATTAACAAACAAGGTTAATTCAATGGTAAAGAAGTCTGATGGGCTTTACCTAGACACAAGGCCTTACGGCGGATTCTATGCCCACCAGTGGATGGACAGGCCATTATTGGTAATAGGCGAGACTCTTGTCAAGACCGGAAAAGGAAGAAGGGAGCTGGTTGAGTGGGAGATGTCAGGCCATATACCTGAAGCAACCATCCATAACCCAAAGGGCTATAGGGAGACAGTACCTGCAGCAAAGGCTTATGGGGATGTGTTCAAGCTCGAGGACCTGGACGTGTTCACAGGCTATAAAGACGAGAAGGCTTTCTTGAAGGCCTTAAACCAGAAAACAGGGCAGAATGCCCCGAATATCACAAAAAATGACTTCAACAGCGGCGTTACGCAGTTCCATGTCGTGCCGGAAGAGCCAACCCAGCTTTTAGGCGATTATGTTGTTGGCTATGGCCATGATGATCGGGCGTGCATGTTTGCAGCATTGTGCGCAATTGATGCTGTGGAGAATCCCCATTACACTTCAATAGCCTTGGGCGTGGCAAGGGAAGAGATTGGCTCTACGAGTGTTGGCAGTGCAAATGACGTCTTCCTTAACAATGTGATAAAAGTGCTGTGCAGGATGTCTGGCAGGGACATGAATCCGGAAGATATCTATAACAGGTCTGTGATGCTCTCGGCTGATGTTGACATAGCATTCAATCCTCAAAACAAGCACGTAAATGACAAGAACAACTGCTCAAATTTTAATGGTGGGGCAGCCATAGTAGTGGCAAACGGGAGAGATGGCAATCCTACAGGGAATATAGTTATGCCTAATGACTTATATTTCATAGAGCGTTTCCTGGACAAGAAGGATCTTGCCTATCAGGTGACTGCACTGCCTTCAAA
>JBDRFS010000004.1:0-11583 GCA_043818535.1 Candidatus Woesearchaeota archaeon | reverse complement strand
AGGTAGTTAATTTTTCTTAACTATCTGTTAAAAATAAATTACTATATATAAACTTTTCGTTTTTTGGGCGGCTTTGTGGCCATTGTTCTACTCTACAACATAAATTTATTAGTTTAACTTTCTAACAATCAGAGGTAGCATAAAACCCAACGCATTGTATCTTACGTGGAAATCTCGACGGGGGCATTGAAGCTGAAGTCTGGTGCGCCAAGGCCATTGCGCGAGAACGGCCATTATTGTTTATGTTGTTGCAATTAATATGGGATTCATCATTGTTGTAGTTGAGCGAGACCGCCCCCAGCATGATGTAATCCCTAAAACATAAGATTTATAAATATGTAATCCCTAATAAAATTATGTTTGTTGAGAAAAAGACAGTAAATAAAAATCCTTATTATTATCTTAAACACAGCTTCCGCTCAGGAAACAAAGTAAAAACTAAAACACTAGCTTATATTGGGAGTAAAAAAGATGAAGGCAAAATTGCAAAATTAAAGAAACAATTTGATAAGAACAAATTAAAAAGCATAAAAGAAGAATTATTTAATGAAAAGGATTGGAATACCCTTTTATCTGATAAGCAGAAGATTAAAGAAATTAAAAAACAATTCTCTTCTAAACTAAAAAAACTTGATCAGAAAACAAAAAGAGACATGTTTGATGATTTTTTGACATATTTTGTTTACAATACAAATGCAATAGAGGGCAATACTTTAACCTTAAAAGAAACGGATCTCTTATTAAATAAAGGGATAACCCCTCAAGGAAGAACCTTAAGAGAAATTAATGACCATTTGAATTCTAGAGATGTATTCTATTATTTAATGGAAAAAGATCTAAGAATTAATAATAATGCAGTTATTTTAGTTCATGACCTATTATTAAAAAATATAGACCAACGAAAAGGCTATAGGACAAGTAATGTCAGGGTTATAGGGGCTACTTTTAAATCTTCTCCATTCCAGTATGTTCAAACAGATCTGAAAATCCTATTAAAATGGTACAATAAAAATAAAAAGGAATTACACCCCGTTATCCTTGCTTCATTATTCCACCACAAATTTGAGAAAATCCATCCATTTTATGATGGGAATGGGAGGACTGGGAGAATGCTATTAAACTTAATACTTCTAAATAATGCTATCCCTCCACTTGTCTTAAGCAACAAGCAAAGAAAGAAATATTATTCTGTTTTAGCTAAGGCGGATAAAATAGGCTTGACAGAGATAACAGAAGATTTTAAGCCATTAATAAAATTTGTTTCAACCCAAATTCTAAAAACTTGGAATACTATTTTTAAGCATTGGGGTTAGCAGAAGGCATGTGCAGTATTGAAGAACCTCCCTCTGAAAAAGAGCAAACAATTCGGGCTGCTAAAATATATAGACAGAACTATGAAGTATATTACTAACCACAAAAATCTATTTATCCCTGTATGCCTTAACAGTAAAAATAGGAGACAGCATAACCAAAAGCCTCACTTCGTCCAGCTCTTCTTAAAGCCATGAACCCAATATCTCAGAAACCTTATTAGCAATGTCTTCCGCCGTCATCTTAAAATGAGAAAGAAGCTCGTCCCCGTTCCCCGTCTCCCCAAACACATCCTGGACCCCAATCTTGACAACCCTGGTTGGATTGAACTTTTCCGAAATCAAGGAAGACACTGCTTCTCCCAGGCCGCCAATCACGCTATGGTCCTCAACTGTTACTATCGGGCCAATTAAAGAAGCTTCCTTAACAGCCTCTTCATCCAAAGGCTTCAGGCAGGTAAAGTCATATACCCTTACATTCGCCTTCAGAATTTCCTTGGCCTTTAATGCATTGCCCACCAGGGCACCTGTTGCCATTATTGAAGCCCTGTCATTCCAGGAAGAGCATAAAACATGGGCCTTGTAAATGTCCAGGCCATTATCCCTTGAATACAAGATTTCACCAGGAGACCTTCCAAGCCTGATGTATGTTGGCCCGGCATAGTTCATAGCTGCCTCTATTGCCTTGACACCCGAAACAGCATCATAAGGGGAGAAGACCCTCAAACCTGGGATGCTCCTTGCCAATGCAATGTCTTCTATTGCCTGGTGCGTCCCGCCATCCTTGCCTGTTAAAATCCCGCCATGGCTTCCAATAAAGTTACAGTCAAGGTTTGAGTATGCAACAGTGTTCCTTATCTGGTCAAAACACCTTCCCGGAACGAAGACTGCAAAAGATGATGCAAACACATGCCTTTTCCTGCCATCTGGAGGTGAAGTTGTTGAAAGGCCGGCTGCCCATCCTGCCATGTTCTGCTCAGCAATGCCAAGCTGTATGTGCCTATTCTTATCAAAGCCTTCTACCTTGTCAACCCAGTTTCCTCTTGTGGAAGCCGCAAGATCTGCATCCAAAACAAAAATGTCCTCTTTTCTCCCGGCAAGATATTGAAGAACAGCACCGTAAGCATCCCTTGTGCCTGCTTTTTTTCCAATCTCAAACTTATCAAATTCCTTTGCAGCAAGATCAATAGTTATAGGGGCTCTCTTTTTTTCAGGATGAAGCAATTTCCAATTAACCTTATGCAGGCTGCCTTCAACTTTAGATTCAAGTGACTCTTTCCGTTCCCTAAGCTTCCTGATTGTTGCCTCTGCAGCCTCCTGGGAAGGCGGCACGCCGTGCGAGCTTACTTTGCCTTCCATGCCCTCAAGTGCAAAAGCCTTTACTGTATCTGCAACTATTGCCAAAGGCTTGCCATATGCCCCTGACTTGAAATAATTAAGCTCCTGAATCAGCTGTTCATAATTAACGCCAAGCACTCCCTCCCTATGGAGCTTAAGCGTCCTTACTTCCATGCCGAAAGACCTGAGCTTGGCCATTAATGGCATTAAAGGCATGACCTGCTCTGTGCTGCCATCTATCTGCAGCCAGTTCCTGTCAACAATTACGCATAAGTTTGCAAGGCTGTACTTTGAAGCAGACATAAATGCTTCCCAGTTCTGGCCTTCCTGGAGCTCCCCGTCACCAACAACTGCATAAACCTTGCTTGGCCTTTCATCAAGCTTTAACGCATAAGCCATGCCGGCAGCTACTGAAATTATCTGGCCTAGCGAGCCTGTTGAAACCTCCACGCCAGGCAAAGTATGGCTGCATAAATGCCCCTGGAATGGCGAGCCAAAATCCCTGTAAGTGTTAATGTATGTTTCAAGGCCTTTCTCCCCAAAGTATCCCAGGTCTGCAAGAACAGCGCTTAATGAGGGGGCCTTGTGGCCTGCTGCAATAAGCCTGTCCCTATCTTCCCATTCCGGGTGGTGAGGGTTATGCCTAAGGATATTTCCGTTATATAGGCAGTTAAATATGTCCAAAGAGCTTGAAGAGCCTCCTGTGTGGCCTGATTTGGCATGAAGGAGGGCATTAATCATGTGCTCTCTCAGCTCAAGGCTTTTTATCTCCAATAAGAGGTCAAGGTTTCCCATAAATCTTGAGGGAATGTTTAAGGATTTTTAAGTTTTGTGCTGAATTTCTGGTCGTTTGTAGAGTCCCAATATTTTTTCCGCTTTTTATTTTTGAATAGAGGCCAGAATTGCATCTTATGCATCAGTAGACCGCAATGCTTTCTTCTGCAACAATGGGGGCATTGCAGGCTTCTTAAAAAAATCTTGATGAATTCACAAGCTCTTTAGCTTAGGGAAATAATTTCAGGGCTCTACACTAAATCTGATCGTCAAAAAGCTTTATATAGTGCCTATACCTGTTCCGGGGCTTATGGCAGCCACGCTAGATGATGTGAAGGATTACCTGAAATGCGCTGTAAAGAACAGGTTTACATTAGCTGGCTATGTTTTTTGCGGGACCTCATTGGGATTATATTATACAGGGTTTTTCACTAATAATGAGCCACTGTTTTTTTCAGGAGCAGCAGGCCTTTTGATGTCTCCCAGTTTATTTTTTGCAACCTGGTTTGGATTTGAAACATTCAGGGCTTACAAGAAGATGAAGGACAGGATAGAAAGGGACAGCACCATAGATGAGAAGGCCCAGAAAGCTTACGAGAAAGCGCCATATTGCTCAGCAGTTGGCATGAAAACAGCTGCCATAGAGAAGGGATTGGAAAATCTTCTGTAAAAATGGAAAAGATATTGAAGTCATTCGAGGATTGCCTGAACAAGGAGAACCCCTTTGCAATAAAGGATGCAGAAGGGATGGAGGAGTTCCACAAGAGATATGCTGAAAACTACTTAAACAGAATTAAGGCCGTGAGCAATCATGCGCTGCATGGCAAGCTTGTTGAATCATTAGATGTTCTGGCTAGAGTAAAGCTGGATGATATGGAAGAGATTGTTTCCAATTATAATGAATCTTTTGGCAAGGGGCATGTTCTTGTCTGCTTGCAGGAAGGATGTCTTGCACCGGAGGATGGCGCACTTTATGGCTACAAGTTCGGGACTGAATTTTTCCTTTTCCATGAGGCACTGGACATGTTTTCCAGTAAAGAGATATCTGTGATTACTGCCCATGAAGGCATGGAGCAGCTCATGATTCGTAGGAATTCAATGGAAACCTATGAAAACAACCACAACCATAATGCTGCCCTGCTGTTTGACAGGAAAGTCTCAATGGAGCTTTTCAATATGCCTTACATGAGAGAGGAAATGCTTGAACAGATTCATAAGAAATACCAAAAGACCGACTGGTTCAGGCATGACCCCAGGTTCAGGAGAGAGTTTAAGGTCAGGGACGGGAAGCTTGTTTTTAAGGGGGAAGAATTAAGGGATTATTTTGTGTCTGTCAAAAAACCATAGGCAACTGTTAAGCTTTTCTGAGAACATCCTTCAAGGCCTTTGCAGGGTCAATGCCATCATCCTTAGGCTTTTTAGGGGAAATATCCTTGACTGCCTCCTCAACAACCTTCAGCTGCATCTTAAGGTCAGAAATCTCTTTCTGCAGGATTGACATGGCAACCCATATCTGTGCGCTTCCGACATGCTTTGCCTTGCTGTAGTTCTCCCTGAACTTTGAGGACTTGTTTACCAAGGCTTCAAGGTAATCCCTCATCTCCGCGTCAAGCTCTTCTCTCCACATGCTTCTTTTGGTATAAGGCGGAGATTTAAATGCTTTTTCCTTGAGATTCGAAAGCTTTATATTGGCTTCTCCTCTTTTGCTTCATATGTTTGACGCCCTGAAGGACACAATTCAATTAGTAAAGAACACTTTTGCCGTCCTAGGCAAGAATCCACAGGCACTAAAGCCGACATGGACCCAGATATGGATAGGGGCAGTTTTCTACTCCCTCATAGTGCTTAGCATCCTCGCCATCATAATCTACCCCCCATTCCTGCTTATTGGAGTGCCCATTATAATACTATCAGTCCTGTTCTTCCTGTTCATATTCCCGTTCTTAAAGATGAAATACAGGGCAGCCCAGTGCTGGATAGTCTACCACAGCTTTACAGGGAACAAGATTTCCTACAAAGATGGAGTAAAGAGGGCAAAACAAAACAAGTGGGACATCATTGTCTTAACTATATTTGACATAGTGCTGACAGCCTTGGCAAAGAGGCTCAAGGCCGGATCAGGCAGGAAAGGCATTCTAGGAAGCATTCTCAACATAGTCATGTTAGTATTAGGCAAGGCTGTGGAGGAAGGGTGGGACCTTATCGGGCATTACCTTTTACCAGCTTCGATAATACAAGAAAAGAGCGTTACAGAAGCACTACCTGAGATAAAGAACATCAAGGACAATGTGCCTGGAGCCTTGGCCGGAGTTTTTGCCATGGACTTCGCTGGCGACATGATAAGGAGCTATTTCATCTTTTTAGGCATTGTGCTGTTCTTATTGGGGGCTGCGGCCTATTTCCTCCTCCAAACATGGATCCCCCTGGTTGTTATCCTCGTCATATTCATTGGCATTGACATGCTGATAAAGATGCTCGTGGAAATGGTGAAGACTGTCTACTTCACATTATTCTACATTTCAGTGACAATGCCCATGAAGATTGTTCCAGAATACCAGGAAGAAGTCACCCACTATCTCTTGCACAAGGATATTCCAGCAGAGAATACAGCCCCAAAGACGCCACAAAACCAGCAGTACGTCAACCAAATTCTTCCAAACGTGAGGCAGTACAGGAGCCAAGGCTACACAGACGAGCAAATTTCCTCATTCTTGGCACAAAAAGGATGGCCTTTGGACGTAATTCAAGAAGCCTTGAAAAGGGCTTAACCGCTACTTTTTTAAACTCGTATAAAACAACACTTAGTATGAAAGACTACATATTCATCCTAGGAAGGGACCCAGAGCTTTCAATGCTGGAGATCCAGTCATATTTCAAGGCAAGGAGCATTCCATTCAGAATAATGGAGCATACAAAGCAGGCTGCTATTATATCCACAGACATAGAACCAAAAAAAGCAATAAGAGACCTCGGAGGAGTTCAAAAGATAGCAGAAGTCTGCAACTTGGAGGAAGAAGAGCTTTACGCAGGCTCATCAAACAAGATAAAATACGCAATAAGCTGCTATGAAGGCAGTGGCAAAGAGGTAAACGAATACCTTAAGACAAGGTTCAAGGAAGAAAAGCTAAAGGCAGCACTAAAGCATTCCTCGCGCAAGACCCCCTTCCTTATGCCTTCAGAATCATTGGCAGTAGACCTGGAGATAATAATATTCCGGGAGCATGTGGGAATAAGAGTGGCAGTGTTCAACCCAAAGGAATACGAGAAAAGGGACAAGTCAAGGCAGAGGCCATTGCACACAATCTCAATAAGGCTCGCAAAAATACTCATTAATTTGTCAGGAGCAAAAGAGGGCGACACATTATTGGACCCTTTCTGCGGAATAGGAGTCATCCTGATGGAAGCTAAGCTTATGGGGATTAATTCAATAGGCATTGACAAGGACAAGAATTGCATATTTTCAGCAAGGAAGAACATTAAAGGGGATGCAAATCTTATACCCGGCGACAGCAGAAACCTTTCCAGACTGATAAAAACAGCAGATACGTGCGCAACAGAGCCTTATCTGGGGCCCTTCCTTAAGAAAATCCCAATGGAAAAAGAAGCAAGGAAGATAGCAGCCGAACTGACTCCAATCTACTCTGCTGTAATGAGAGAGATCGCAAAGGCAGTTAAAGGCAGCACCGCAATCATAATCCCAAGGTTCAGGCTGTATTCAGGAAAAAGGGTGACCATAGACTTTGAAAGGATTATTAAGGGCGCAGGGCTCAAAAAAGAGGAAATAGACCCAACAATAAAGCTTCCGATAATATACAACGCAGGCTCAAGCAATATAGAACGTGAGATTTGGGTAGTAAAAAAAGCGTGAATTTTTATAAAAGTTTATAAATCTAAGACACTTGTGTATAGTGTAATGGCTATCAGGCAGCGCCTTAAAAACACATTGGGCACCATCCTGGGCTATAGCAAGTCACCCACCACAGGCAAAACGTTCTGGCGGGAAATAGACTATTCCAAGGATGTGTTCTTCTTTGAGGAAATAAGGAATAATGTAGAAACTGATGAAAGCTCTTCCAAGCAGCTGTATCTTCAGGTAAAGATGACGGGCCTTTCAAAGAGTGATATAAGCGGCCTGCTTTCTGCAACGCTTAAGGGAGCAAAAGGGCTCAAGGCAAGCAAGACAGTTGAAGTCAAGGCATTCTACAACCGGAAAGAAATCTATCTGCATGTGAGCGGAGAATCCAACAAGGAGTGCCACAGGTGCGCAAGGGACGAGCTTTTGGAAAAGCTTAAGCCAAAATATAGCAAGTATTTCAGGTTCCGGGACCTTACAAGGAAGGAGAAAGCCAAAAAGGTGTTAAAGAAAGCTGCCCATTTCGCTTTACTCCTCCAATTATGCCTGCCGGCAACAGGCCTGTTGCTTAATGTGGTAGGAAAGGACAACATATCTATCAAAAAGGCAAAAGAAGAATTCAAGCTAGAAGATTACCCAATAACGCCCTTTACAACACAGGAGGAATTTCTCTGCATAGCAAATTACACAGTACATAAGGCCGTGGATGAGCAAAGGGCCGATATGTGGAGAAACCCAGTATGCGAAGACTATGCAAGGGCTACAAAAAAGATGTACAACCACATAATGGAAGAGGCCGGCTTGGAAGAATTTAAGGAAGATGTAACCCTAAGGTTCGGGGAAGTCAAGGCAAGAGACAGCCTCTGGTTCCACGCATGGCTTGATATAAGGAATTCCAACAGGAGCAGGTCGTATTTTGAGTCAACAAGGTATGTTCCACCAATAAAGGATAAGGAGCTTGCTATAGATTACTGCCTCAACAACAAT
Source organism: Candidatus Woesearchaeota archaeon (assembly GCA_043818535.1). GTDB lineage: Archaea > Nanobdellota > Nanobdellia > SCGC-AAA011-G17 > GW2011-AR17 > JBDRFS01. The sequence goes on along the minus strand of JBDRFS010000004.1, from coordinate 3,321 downwards.
TTTGACATTGTTGACTGGGAAGAGAACTACACTTTTGTCAAGTCAACAGCCAACGGGATATTCTACCCAACAGCAGAAGGTTTCTTTGTTCCCGGGGGGGCTGGCAGGGCCATTTATTCTACTTTTACTAACTATGACGAAATGCTCCATATGTTCGGGATAAGGTGGGATAACATTGGGGAATGGATGCATGATTACACTAACTTCCTGAATTCAGGGAAGCCTATGCCATAATGGAATTTAGAATGAGCATAAAATCAAAGCTAAACAAGTTCTGCCTTCTGGCATTTGCTGCCTTGTGCCTGAACCAGGCCGCTGTCCCTGCATCAGCTTTTTTGATAGCCAATCTCCAGAAAGGCAACATATCAATTGAGGATGCAAAGAAAAAAGAGTATCCGATTGGGGAAGATTACACGCAGCTAGAGTTCTTATGTCTGGCATATGCAGCAGATAATGATTTTGAGAGGAAAGAGGGCTCATGGAGACAGTCCAGCTGCGGAGATAATGCGAAGGCAATACAGGACATGTACGATTACCTCGTTGAAAAAGCAGAAAAAAAAGAGCTAAAAGGCAAGCTGAAGCTTAACCAGGGCATTGTGATGGACAACAATGAGAGGGCATGGCACTACTGGCTTGAGCTTGAGATGCCTGAAGGCTATGCGCTGTATTTCGAGCCGACAGCGTACTCCAGATACATAAAGCTGCCTGAAATGGAAGTGCCTGAGCCGATAGATTCGCTCCCTTTTTCATATTCAACGCCTGAACAGGATTTTAAGAGGCTATGCTTCATCAACTGGCGTGACATAGGCCTTAATTCAGAGATTGAATTCACTTTTGCAAGGGAGAATAACTATGGGATCATGAGCCCTAAAGCAGAAAGCCTGCTCTATCCCGGAGGAGGAATCGGCCTTCTGTACGAAATATTAGATGACTTTGACTCATACTGGAATTACCTCAAGCCTGAGCCGGAAAATATCCATCCGTGGTTGACAGAAGAGAATATTGAAAAGGCAAAAAAAGTTATGAAGCACCATCCTGTGTGGAAAGCGAAAGAAGGATTGGACATTATTATTGACTATATTAAAGGCTAGTTCTTAAGCAATTTAAGTGTCTTGCAGGCCATGCACACATCCTGCGAGCAAGGCTCCCTGCATTTTTCACAGCTCTTTATCCTGGCATCCTGTGCAGCATATTTTTCCTTAAGCAATGGCAATATTTCCAGGAAGGACTTTATTACAGAAGCCTTGGATCCCGGATGCCTTGATTCAATCTCATTAAGCATGTCCCTTACCTCACCCCTATATGAAGAAAAAGCATACGGGCATTCAATGAACCTGCCAAGCATCTTCTTTTCGAATGCATAAGCTGCAACCTCCTTCTCTGAAAGAAGGTAGAAAGGCTTATAACGCCTAATAAATCTTTCATCAGCCCTGACGCCTGTAACAGGCCCTAATCTTGCAGAGGTTGCGACATTCTGCCTGAACTGGTTCATCATGATTGACTGCGTCTCGTCATCAAGGTTATGGCCAGTGAAAAGCTTATTTGCCTTAAGCTTCCTTGCCGCCTTATTAAGCAAATATCTCCTGAAGATTCCGCAAACTCCACAAGCCTTATCCTTTCCAGCCTTCTTGACCATGGTATCCAGGGTAATTCCAAGCTCCTTCTTGAAAGAAATCACATGCAACGGAATCTTCCTTTTCCTGCAGAAAGCCTTTGCGTCCTTCAAAGTGGAAGGCCTGTAGCCTTTAATGCCCTCATCTATTAATATGGCGAACAGCTTGAAGCTCTGCCTAGAGTTCATGTCATCCAATATCCCCAAGACAGCAAGAGAATCCTTTCCTCCAGATATGGCCACAGCTATCCTGTCACCCTCCCCTACCATCCCGTACTTTGATATGGTCTTCCTGGCCTTTTTTTCAAAGTACTTTATGAAGCAGGACTTGCACAGCCTTTCTCCGCTCGTTATCCTGAATATTGGCTTTTCAAGGCATCTTTTGCAGGCCATTTCATCCTCCGGATATTACTGACAGTATCTTAACCTTGTCTTTTGGCCTGAGGCTTGCGTCTTCTGTGGCAAGCTCATTATTAACTACGACCAGCACTGCTGCCGGATTCATCTTAAGCTTTTTCAGCATATCCTTGACAGTAGCAGCCCTTACTTCCCTGTACCTGTCTTCGCTTTCAACAAATACTTTCATATTTCAAGCACCTCGGCTTCTGACAATGATTTCTCAATCATCTTAGCAATATTAAGCTTTCCCTCTTCCTTTTCTATCCTCTCAATCCTGGACTTGGTTATTGGATTAGGGGGGACGGCAGTGCAGCACATTCCGGCTTCTGTTGATATGCCATATGTTCCTATCTCTTTTGCAAGCCTTACTGTCTCTTCCTTATCATTGCAGAGAAGCGGCCTTAAGATTGTTATCTTTACCCCTTTATCAGAGTTGGTAAGATTTTTTATAGTCTGCGAAGCCACCTGGCCTAAATTTTCCCCTGTAATCAAGAAGCTGCACTTCTCCTTTTCAGCAATATTTTCAGCAGTTTTAAGCATAAGTCTCCTGCACAAAACGCATTGGTATCTCCTGTCAGTATTCCTTATTATTTCAACCTGGTTCCTGCCATGGTTAACGATGTAAAGCTTTATCGGCTTTTCAGAGTATTCCTTAAGCTTCTTAATAAGCCTCTTGACCTTTTCTACAGCAGAGGCATTCACAAGGGGCTGATTGTCAAAATGCAGGCATACCAGCTCCACTTTCTTCTTCAACATAAGATATCCTGCAACCGGGCTGTCTATCCCGGCACTTAGCAGCAATAATCCCTTATGCATTTTCATATATCTCCCCGGCTATCTCCCTCATCTCCTCTTTATCACCATCATTTTTGAAGATGAGCTCTCCATGCCTGTGCACTACTATGTCAAAGCTTCCAGCCTTTATCACCATAACAATCGGAGTGTCAGCTATTGCCTTGTACTTCTTCCTCAGCTTGTTGAAGTTAAGTTTCCTTGGATTCTCCAATTTTGCGCTAAAGGCGCCCTTGTCCTTACATCTTGCCAGCCTGAACATATTCTTTGGGGAAGAGAAGTTAGATATAAGTGTTTCGGTAATCTTCAGAAGCCAGAGATGTTTCTTTTGTTGGAGAGGATCGTTTTAACCAAAAACTAAAAGCTTATAAGCCTTTCAAAAATATCTCACATAAAATACCACTTGGAGGGAACAAAATGGAAAATGATTCATTAGAAAAGAAATTTGCAACCATAGGTGACCTCTCTCCGGAGTAAACTCGCGGAGCCTCGGTTAAGAGGACGTTATGCGCTCACCC
>JBDRFS010000003.1:0-10742 GCA_043818535.1 Candidatus Woesearchaeota archaeon | reverse complement strand
CCCTTGCCGTTTCTCATAAGCAATTGCGCCCCGGAAGTCGTCACCTTAAACTCTTCGCAACTAAATCCCGGCGAAATTGTACAGCTCTTTGGCAGAAACCTGCTTGGGTTCAAAACGCCAAAATAAGCTAGGGCCCCTATTGCAATGAGCACGACCAATATGGCCCACCCGTAGGTCATAAGGAACTCCATAGCTGCTTGTCCTTTTTTCATAATTCATATCCCTCCTTTGAAGTTTATATAACTTTTAAAGGAGTCTGAAATTTATAAATCTAACTATTCTTGAATTTCACCAAAAATAGCAAAAAACCCTTATCATAAGTAATAAGTCTGGTTGACAAAACCTTGCAGCTTAGCTTCTTCTGTTGCCAAAGGCTGCCCCTTAGACATCCAAAGATTATGGCCTATGCAGGAATGCGGCTGCTAACTTATTACGAACCACCTATCAAAAATTATATATAATCCGGAATACAGTTAAAGCCCATGGGAAAAAGGGGCCAGATTAGTATGGAGTACATAATGCTATTAGGCGTTCTTATTCTTGCACTAATCCCGCTTTTCTACTATTCTTATGATAAGATTAACTATGAGATCAAGATAAACCTTGCCAATGATGCTGTTTCCAGCCTGGCAAAGGCTGCGGATATTGTATATTCGCTTGGCCCCGGAGCTAAGAGGTATGTTGAGATTACAATCCCAAGAGGGGTTATCAACTCATATATCAACGGGACAGAGATAGTGCTAATCCTGTCAGGCAGGGCAGGAGAAAACCACATCCATGCAACATCCATAGCTACGCTTTCAGGCAGCCTTCCTAATGCCAGCGGCACATACCGGATACCATTGGAGGCTTTGGATACTGGCATAATTGTCATAGGGGCTTCTAATGATACTACTCCCCCAACAGTTGTATGGGTCTCGCCTTCTGGCAAGCTTGAGGTGCAGGGCATAACGCTTCAGGCTACAACAGATGAGAATGCACAGTGCAAATACGACTACAGTGACGCTGCATACAGTTCCATGTCCTTTTCTTTTGAAGGCTCCTTGCTGACGCACCAGAAAAATCTAGGGCTATTGGGTGAAGATAACTATACTTATTATGTGAGGTGCAGGGACACTGTCGGCAATGCGATGCTCTCTTCCGCAATAATAAATTTCAGCCTGATTGTAAATGAGTCTGGAAGCGATACGCCGGTTGTAAACCTTGAAGGCCCCCCTAATGAATCTCAAAAGAATTTCAATCTTGTAAAGTTTGTGTACAATGTAACATCAGCACTATATGATCTAGCCTATTGCAAGCTCAGCATACACGGCTTCCCGGATGCAGGCGGCGAATATAATCAGATTGTGATAGATGATTCAGTTGTGGAATCCTCTTCCCAAAGCATATCTACCACCTTGCCTAAAGGCAACCACACATGGTACATAAACTGCACAGACAATTCTCCTGACTTGAATTTAGGGAAATCTGCAGTGCGTGCCATAAGGATAAATGCAACCTATGATGAAGCCTTCGTCAACAGCTGTGCGGGATGGTGCGGGTGGGAGGGGTTTTCTACTGGGGTGTGCGATAACAATGTCAATAAGTGTGCCAACAATTGCGGATTGCCTTACTCGGGAACTAGCAATTGCTATGCTGGGGCTGATGTTTCAGAAGAGTTTTGCACAGGTGGCTCTGAATCAGACACCTGCTGCTGTGTTGTATAAACGTAAACTATGATACACAAAACGAATCTTAATCCTTGCGGGCTGGGGGTATAAACCCAAACTAAAAAATGAAAAAAAAAAGAGGCCAGGCTGCTATTGAATTCCTCTTTTCTGCAGGAATAGTTTTCTTCATATTTCTCATCCTTATGTTCATGACATTTGCAAAGACAAAGGAAGTAAGGGACCTGCAAAATGTCCTGGATAAGAAGTCTGAGTGCCAGAGGATAGCTAACCTGATAAACGGCATTTTCATAAACAGTGAAGGTTCCTCAGTATCCATAATTACTCATTATAATGTGACAATAGAACCCAAGTCTATTTTTGTAGAGGCAATCAACAAAAGCTGGCAATCTGGATTTATGTGCCGGCACCTTGCCAAGGTTAATGAGATAACACTTACAGGCAATGTCTCAATAAGGAAGGAGGGCATTGGGGTGGTGATAAGCAATGGATAAAAGGGCCCAAGCAGTAGTAACAGACCTTTTTATAGCAATAGCCATATTCACAATTGTGATAGCAATCCTTATAACAGCTTACAGCAGCTATTACAGGAGGCTTGATGACCAGAGCCATTACAATGATATGATACTTTCTACTTACTACATTTCAGAGGCACTTATAGACAGCCCCGGCTATCCGGACAACTGGAATTTGACTAACGTCAGTGCAGTGGGGCTTGCAGGCGATTACAGGATCCTTTCTTCAGAAAAGATACATAATTTTGCCAATCTCTCTTACAATGTTAGCAAGAGGCTTCTCGGTCTTGGGGACAAGGAATTCTTTTTCCAGATAAGGGGGCTGAACGGGCTTTTGCTTGCCGAGCATGGCATCTCTCCAGTGGAAGACAAGAACTGCTCAGCTTACCAGTCGGTTTCAGCTGAGAGGATAGCTTACTGGGAAAACCAGAAGGTTGTAGTGAGCATGATGGTGTGGGATGACAGGTGTGAGAGAGAAGGAGGAACAGGAAGGATTATTGCAGGTGAGCCAGAGCAGTATATGGGGGTGCCTGAAGCGGCATTTGAGGAAGATAATAATCCTACATGGGCGGGGCAGGTGCAGGTAGAGAATGATTTTGTTTATGCAAGGTCGCAGGATGAAGGCCTGATAATGCCGGATTATGTGCAGTTTAACTTTCCGAATCTTGGAATAACCTCGAGCAGGAGGATAGTGGATGTGACACTTAGGATTAGGCATAGGGAAGAGTCAGCTGGGGGCTCTTTCCCTGCAGGTGAAAGTTCCAGAAGGATGATACAATGCTGGAATGGAGTATGGAACGATACAGCTACTTATACAATCTCTGCAAGCAACTCTACATGGGCTTATGAGGAGACGGACTTAAGCGGCTGCATAACAACTGTCAATCTTGCCAACAACATAAACGTCAGGATGACTTTTGATCCGGCGTTTGATTCTGGGGGGTTCCAGGACATAGATTATGCTCAAGTGGTGGTGGATACAATATGACATTAAGAAAGACTAAATCAAAGAAGGAATTTCCGTATCTTGCTTTTTGCCTTATGGCTATGGTAATAATTGCGGTTTTAGCATTGGCTTACATCATGCTGAAGCCGCAGCCAATCCGAAGAGAGCCTGTTGAAGAACAGCCTGTTCCTGTTGAAGAAGAGAAGTCTTCTGAAGCGGCTGAGGAAAAAGAGGAGCCTGAAGCAGAAGTGATATTGGAAGAAGTGGAATCTGGTGGTTTTGGTGGCGGTGGCGGCGGGGGAGGCGGTGGCAGTGGTGGTGGTGGCGGGAGCAAGAGCAGCAGCTCATCCCCTGAGATGCCAGACATCCCTGTATGCCCCTCAAGGCTCTTAATAGAATACTTCGTAGATTACAAGCTGACAACTACGCCTACGGATGATGTTGTTTACATTGGCGTGAGGAATGATAAGCCAATGCAGGAGGAAGTAATAGTTGTTGTTGATGGCATTACAGAAGGCACAATAGAAATAAAAAGCCTTGGTGTGACCATAATACAATCAGACGTCATAACATCCTGGTGGAGGCAGCAGAATGACATAAACGAGGAAGATTTCAAGGTGAAGCTGTTGCCTGTGAGCTGTGCGCCTATCTCATCAATGCTTGTAGTAACATTCCCGCCTGAGGAGACTGATTACCTTGACTAAGAGAGGAATAGTGTTTTCACTTGACATGATGCTTGCAGTAGTTGTGGTAGTGATAATAATCGGGTCAAGCGGGTATTTCTTCTCCAGGTCAGGCGAGGAGTTTCTTGGGAACCTCAATATGGTCAAGCTAGGAAGCGATATAACATACATGCTTTATGAGGATGGCACTTTGGATACGCTTGACAGCGAAACAGTTGCTGAGGAAATTGAGCTGTACTTGCCTGAGAATTATGAGATGAGGCTCACGCTTGAAGGGGATTTCCCTGGCGGGATGTTGATGGTTGAGTCTAATCCGGAGGGGGGGGAAGGCAGGTTCAGAATTAGCGGCACGCGCTATCTGGTGATAAATTACAATGGCATCCTTTACAATGCAAAAGCAGTATATGAGGTGTGGGTAGAATGAAGAAGGGCTCTTTTTTTACCTTGGGGATTACATTCTTTGGCCTTATAGTATTTTCTATGGCAATAATCGCTTCTACACACTTAGCAGGATATGACCAGAGGTTTTTAGAGGCAGTGACACTGCATAGGCTTTATGAAACAGACACTTCAATACAGGAAGGCGTTAAAAGGATATTCGAAACTCAGGCAGGGTTGGATATTTCTATTTCACAAAACTCTTCTTCTTTTGGGCAGAGCCTTCCATTATACAATGATGAGTTCTTATCGTCATTAAACTCTTTTGAAAATTTTGTAGAAACTAATGATTTTTATGCTGTTTTAAACTTCACTGAGACTAATGAGGGCCTGCCCGTAATAATTAAGCCATGGAACATTATCTATGAACAGGCATATTCTGATAACTCTATTAAGATAAGCAATACTTTGCCTGTTTCTGCTTATTCCTTTACCCTTTCATTTACACAGAATAATGTCACATCATGCAGCTCTTCTCTTGGGGCGGGGGCAGTACCTCTTTCTGTTTTGGTTACAGGCACCAATGGGACATCCTGTTCAGTTTCGCAAAACATAGACCCAACATTGTCAAACACCATACAGATAAATACAGCAAGCATAAACATAGGCTCTGGAAAAATAAATCTCTCAACATCTGAGAACCTTACTTCGCTCATAAGGCTCTCTTTCCCGGATGCCGGTTTGGAAAAGACGTCAGCTTGGATAGCCTCAAATACAACAAATGTAACCTTCAATACCATACGCAGAATAGGTGGAATAAGGCTTGCATAGCAAGACGCAGGTTTAATAAATGATTGAGGTTATAATATAAGTGAGATAAAATGCATAATGATAAATTTGTTAGAGTGTCGTATCTTTTGATAATACTAGTCCTTACATCATTATGGGTTATTTCTATTCTCAGGGGAAGGTGGCTAGATTTTTTTGTTTGGGCAGGGATTTTTGCTGTTGTGGTAGTGGTACCCTTGGTTATACTGGGGATGAGAAAGAAGATCCTGGAGAAGCCAAAACCGCCTATATTTAAGGGATTAATTGGAATCTTCAAGAGGAAGAAAGAATCCAAAGCCCATCAAAAAGAGCACAAACAGGGCTTAAAGTCAAGAATAAAGAAAAGACTCAAAATTTCTAAGACGGAAAAGGGAGAAGATCCTGCCAAGAAGGTTGATGATAAGGTTAAGGTCTACGAGGAAGAGAAACAGGAAGAGGAAGCAGCCCCTTCTGAGGAAGTTGATGATGAGGTGAAGCTTAAGCTCTACAAGAAGGGAGAAGAGGAAAAAGCAGCCCCTATAAACAAGGCTGATGATAAGGTTGAGGTTAAGGTCTACAAGGGGGAGGAGAAGGAAAAGGGGGCAGCTCCTGCCAAGAAGGTTGATGATAAGATTGAGGTTAAGGTCTACAAGGAGGAGAAAAAAGAAAAGGAATCGGTTTCAATGCCAATAAAGGGGAGGGTGGAACTTGTGGAAATCAACAAGCCCCGTGAAGATGCTAAAACCAGCAAGAGGAATGTCAAGACTGCGTTTGACCAATTGTTTGAGTATGTGGAGGAAAAAGGCGAAGTGAAATTTTCAGAAGTTGAGAAGAAGTTTAATCTCCCTAAAGATAAGGTCTCTGAATGGGCCAAGCTGCTTGAAGAGCATGATCTTGTTGAAGTGATATACCCTACATTTGGGGAACCTAAAATGAAACGGAGGGAAAAATGACTGAAGCCTACAGTTCTTACAAGGTCCAATGTGAAGGGGTTTCTGTGCCGATTGTTATTTATGGCAAAGGGAAGCAACTATTTTATGAGGTATCCCTGCCCCACTTTGAGATACCTACATTGGCTTTGATTGACGGTATAAAGCACAGGCTGGTTGTTGAGATGGACATAAGGGGTGTTGAGGTGTTCGACCAGAAAGTGATAGGGCAGCTTAAGATTCAGTTCGCCAAGCGGGCTGAAGAGATGCTACTGAAAGAAGTGCCAAATATCCTGCCGGATGACAAGTACCACATAATCTCAAAGCTCATAAGGGAAATGCTGGGCCTTGGGGATGTAGAGTTCCTTTTGGCTGATGAGGAGCTTGAGGAGATTGTAATAAATTCTTCTTCAGAAAGTGTAAGGGTTTACCATAAGAAGCACGGCTGGCTCGTAAGCAACATATCAATCCTTGAAGAGGCGCAGATTCTTAACTATTCAAACATAATAGCAAGAAGGATAGGCAGGCAGATCAGCGTACTCACTCCCCTATTGGATGCTCACCTTGTCACAGGCGACAGGGCTAACTCCGTGCTATTCCCCATATCAAGCAAGGGCCATACCATGACGATAAGGAAGTTTGCCAGAGACCCCTGGACCGTTGTTGATTTAGTAAAAAACAAGACGTTGAGCGCTGAAGTGTTTGCCTTGCTTTGGCTGGCGTTCGAGTACGAGATGAATGTCCTTTTTTCAGGTGGGACAGCTTCAGGCAAGACAAGCATGATGAGCGTCTGCCTGCCTTTCATACCCCCAAATCATAGGATAATAAGCATAGAGGATACAAGGGAAATACAGCTTGCAAAGCACCTGTTCTGGACGCCATTGACTACAAGGGAACCGAATGTTGAAGGCAAGGGGCAGGTTTCAATGCTTGACTTGCTTGTAAATTCCCTTAGGATGAGGCCTGACCGTATAATCCTTGGCGAGATGAGAAAACAGCAGGAAGCAGAAGTGCTTTTTGAGGCAATGCATACTGGACACTCTGTCTATGCTACTGTGCATGCCGATACTATTAATGAAACTATCATGAGGCTAACAAACCCGCCTATAAGCACTCCTGCAAACTTGCTTGGCGCAGTAGACCTTAATGTTGTAATGTTCAGGGACAGGAGGAGGGGGATAAGGCGTGTCCTGCAAATAGGCGAGTTCCTGCTTGCAGAAGACAGCGGGAGGATTTATGCAAAGCCAAATATCCTTTACAGATGGAATCCGGCATCAGACGAGACCGTCCCCCATGCATCAAGCATGAAGTTCTTTGAGAAGCTAAGCAGCCATACGGGCATGTCCCAGTCTGAGATAAATAAGAACCTGGAGGATAAGAGGGCAATTCTTGCGTGGCTTATCAAGAACAATATCCGGGACATAGAGAATGTAGGAAAAATAATCAAGGAATATTATCTGGATCCAGAATTCATAGTGGAGACCGCAAAAGGGACTCTAGGCTTGGCTGCCGTGAATAAGGAATTCAGTTCTGATGCCAGGGATAATGTTGTGCAGCCTTTCGAAAAAATTCCTTCTGCTCAAACAAAAGAAGCAGGGCAGGCTGCCAAGAAAGATTCTGCTGTAATGGACAAGCTTGCGCGCCTTGCCGCAGCCAGAGAGGAAGCTGTCCGGCTTGCAGAAGCCAAGCACGAATCTGTGCATCCTCCTGCAGCAAAGCATGAGGCGCATCATGCTGCAAAGAAACATGCCCCGCATAAAAAGAAAAAAGAACATAAGAAGAAAACCAAAAAATGAAATTCCTCCCCTTTTCAATAATCCCCTTGGACAAGCTCAGGAAAGGCGCGCGCCATCTTGGAGGGGTTAGCAGGAAGGCTGAAAAGCTTTTCCCAACCCTTTCCCTTGACCTTTCCCAGGCTGAAATTGAGATTAGTATCAAGGAATACATTGCAATCTGCATGTTTGCTTCGCTTTCTTTCTTTGTGTTCATATGCATAATATTATTTGTTGTCTTGACAATCGCTAAAGTGGCTTTCGATGCGGATGTTTCTTTAATCCCCACCACTCTTGTTATTGCGGTGATAATCACATTCTTCGTCTTCCTGCAGCAGATAAATTACCCCAAGCTTATCAAGGCAAAGAGGGTGAGGGATATTGAGAGCAACCTGCTTCACGCCATGAGAAGCATACTTGTGCAGGTTGATTCAGGAGCGCCGCTGTTTGACGTGCTCGTATCGATAGGCAACGGGAATTATGGGGAAGTCTCTAAAGCCTTTTCCAAGGCGGTCAAGCAAATCAGTGCCGGCAGGTCGCAGGCAGACGCCCTAAAAGACCTTACTACAGGCAACCCCTCAATCTTTTTCAGGAGGGCCATGTGGCAGGTATCAAACGGGATGAAGGCGGGAAGCGACATAGCAGAGGTGATAAAGGAAGTGATAAAGTCAATTTCATCAGAGCAGATGAACCAGATAAGGACATATGGGGCGCAATTGAATCCTATTGCAATGTTTTACATGCTCCTTACTGTAATCCTCCCTTCACTTTCTGTTACTTTCCTTATTGTCATATCCTCATTCATGGCTTTTTCAGAAACTACAACCAAGATGATATTTAGTTTCCTGCTGGGCGGGGTGCTTTTCATACAGATGATATTCCTTGGCGCAACAAAATCAAAGAGGCCTACGCTAATGGGTGAATGACATGGGATTTTACAGAAGCCTTGCATTGCTTTATCCCCCTAGTTACCGAAAGAGCATTTCTGAGCTAGTCCTGGCTGCAAACGTGAAAGTGGACCAGGACAGCTTCCTGGGATTTTTCATGATTGTTATTTTTGCCCTTTCGCTTAGCTTCTCTTTTCTTGTGGCGCGGATGCTCGGAATAAACATCATCCTTGTTTTCCTTGGCCTGTTTATCATCATGCACTCCACCTTCTACCTGCTTCTCCTGCTTTCCGCAGACAAGAAGACAAAAGCAATAGAGGAAGTGCTTCCTGATGCCTTGCAGCTTATGGGGAGCAACCTCAGGGCGGGGATAAGCATAGAAAAGTCCCTTATCCTTGCAGCCAGGCCTGAGTTCGGCCCATTGAAGGATGAGATTGAAGCTGTGGCAAAGGATGTTGCGACTGGAAAGGATGTTGGGGAAGCGCTTAAGGGGATGTCCCAGAGGGTAAGGTCAAAGCCGCTCCAAAGGATTGTGCAGCTGATAATAATGGGGCTTAAGTCTGGCGGGAAGCTTGCTACCCTGCTTGAGAACTGTTCAGAAGACCTCAGGGCCCAGAAGGAGATGAAGGACAAGATAAACAGCAGTGTCCAGACATATGTAATATTCATATTCGTTGCTTCAGGCGTTGGCGCCCCAATGCTATTTGCGCTTTCACTCTTCCTGGTTGAGGTTATAATCAAAAGCTTTGCAGGCATAGAGATTCCGGCCACAAGCTCAATCCCCATATCGCTTGGCAAGGTCACCATCTCAACCGATTTCCTGACTAAGTTCATAATAACTGCATTGTGCACTACCTCCACTATAAGCGCGTTCATGCTTGGGATGATAAGCAAAGGCAAGGCAAAGGAGGGAGCAAAGTATATTGTGGCGCTGATATCCATGTCATTAGGGCTTTTCTTTCTTGGGAGCTATATACTGGCCAGTGTATTTGGCGGGCTATTCGCGATGTGATTTCAGCAGCCTGCCGTGCTTCTCCTGTTTGAGCAGAAAGCATTGGCGGCCGATTGAAAAAGAAGATGCAATCCTGGCTTCTGATTCTTTCTCTTTGCTGAAAAGTATTGGGCGCAATTAGAAACTTATATAAATCAGATTTCTCAATAGATAGTTGATGGACAAGAAAAGGGAAGTAGTGCCAACAGGAATACCCGGATTTGACCAAATGATAGATGGAGGCTTCATACCCCAGAGCGTTAATCTGTTGGTGGGCGGTGCTGGTGCGGGCAAGTCAATATTCGCTGCCATGTACATTGCCCACGGCATAATGAAATACAATGAGCCTGGAATTTACATAACGTTTGAGGACAAGAAGGATAAGTTCTACAAGGACATAGAAAGCTTTGGCTATGACCTGGCTGCACTGGAGAAAACAGGGAAGTTCGTGTTCCTGGAATATACGCCAGAGCAGGTAAGGAACGTGCTTATCGAGGGCGGGGGAATAATCGAAAGCATAATCGAGAAGATAAAAGCCAAAAGGCTTGTGATAGATTCCATAACCTCTTTTGCCTTGCTTTATGAGGATGAGCTTGCCAGGAAGGAAGCAGCGCTGGCACTTTTTGACCTGATAAACCGATGGGGCTGCACAGCGTTATTGACTTCTGAGAATGAGTCGGGCAGGGAAGACGTAGTTGAGGTAGAGCTGGGTTTTGAGGCTGACAGTGTTATCCTCTCTTACCACCCTAAGATAGAGGGGGAGAGAATAAGGGCGCTTGAGGTTGTGAAGATGAGAAGGGCGAAGCACAAGGAAAAGACAGTGGCAATGGAAATAACTGGCAAGGGGATTGTGGTGCATCCTGACAAGATAATAAAAAAGCTGTCTTAGTTTTCTGCTTAATTCTTTAACCTCGCGTCAGTATCTCCGAAGGAGTGTTGCCACTATTGAGTTTATTTCTTAAATATGGATTTTTGTAGCTTTTTACATTTGATCTATAGCCTAGAAAGGCTTATATATTGGGATACCCATAGGATATACTATGCGAAAAATTAAAATAAATAAGTGCACAAGCCTAAAGGTTACAGGAGTAGAAGGCTTTGTCAAAAGGAAAGTTACAAAATTTGGGAATAGTGCTAAAGTGGACTGCCCAAAAGAATACCTTGGTA
>JBDRFS010000002.1:0-8864 GCA_043818535.1 Candidatus Woesearchaeota archaeon | reverse complement strand
ATCTCCAAAAACAGAAGATGGCACACTTTCCTTCTATAAGGCCATGGATCTAGTCAACAACGCCGAGAAAGCACTGTATTCGTCAGCACTCAGTGCAATAGAGCCAAAGAAACACTACGTAAATTTGCATAATAAGGATGTACAAGGATTCATTGAAAATTGCAAGTTTGGTCAAACCGAGAAAGGGAGTTTTGTCGCAACAATAATCTGCCCACTTGCAAAAGAAGCCCAGTTAACACTGCTCCCATCTTTCAAGCCCAAAGATACAATTACTAGAAAAACGATAATCAACCTAATGAAACAACTAAATTTTATTGCAACCTCTATAGAAAACAAAGAGTTTGAAGGTCTAATAAACCCAAAAGAAGGAAGTCCTTTACTTAACTCCAATTTTTGTGAAGCATTACTATACATTATGGAAGATAAAGAAGATCATCTAAATGTTAGGATTACTGTATCCTTAGCTGAAGGATTTAATGAGGAAGAAACCATTCCCCTAAACGTATCAATAAAGAAAGACTATTATCCTATCATTGAAGAGACATATAAAAAATTACAACCTGAAGAGAAACCATTAGAAAGCGAATTCATTGGAAAAGTCAGAAATCTTAATGGTTTTCCCAACGAAGAGGGGGAGATGCAAGGACCAGTGGTATTGACATTACAAATAGAGGATGAAAGGATAATCAGAGTCAAAGTCACTTTAGGTGTTGAGGATTATTATAGGGCTGTTACAGCCCATAAACAAAATAAGTACATTGCAATAGCTGGGAAAATTGATTGGGGGATTAGATTACATAATATGGAAAATCACACCAAATTTAACATTATAAATAGTAGCTAAGGAATCCCATAAAAGCAAAGATAGATTTTTCTAAGATTCCCCCAATGCCACCCCACCCAAACCAGCAGTAAACAACACGTAATTTTCAGGTAAAAAATACGTAAAGAACTTATAAAGAAAACCTCTCCAGCGCCTCACTCTCCATGAAATGCATCTTCCCAGGAACAACCAGGCACTGGGGAAACCTGTCACACTTGAAATCCAACAGCTCTTCAGCCTTCCCAACCTTAATAACCTGCTTCACAGAACCCAACTGGCAGCATGCAACGCATAACTTCTCCCCTGTAAAGACTCCTTCATTCCTCTTCTTCTCGATTTTCAGCAAAAACCCAACTGCTGAACTTACACCCATGTACTTATCCTCATCAGGCCTTAAGTCCAATAATACAAGAGTGTGCATATCCCTATTGCCCTTAATAACATCATAAGGCGTCTCAACATTCTCATTGTCAAAAGGAATAGAAGTTGTTTTCCCAAACTTGTACAAAGACAAGCCAGTAGCGCCAACAGCTGTCAATACAGAAGCATTATGCACTACATTAACCTCAACATTTAACTCCTTGGCCCTCTGCATAAGGTCAATATGCGTAGTAGCTCCAAAAACATCACCAATTACCAATAAAGAGATATTCTTCTCCTTAGCTGGATTCAACAGCTTCTCCTCAGCTTCTTTCTCAACAGTTTCCCTGGAAGCAATCAGCACCTTCTTCCCATAAAGCTTTTCCAGGTCTTCCAAAGAACATTCTAATTTCGAAGTATAGCTTTCCAGGTATACAACATCAGAAGCCTTGACTAATTCCAATCCTTTTAATGTAATATCCTTCTCGTCATTAAGTCCAATACCTATGATATTCAATGCCATAAGAACCCATTTTTCACAATGGCTTAATAAACCTTTTTATCAGAAGCGCCGCAAGAGCAGAAGCAACTTCCACAGTTACATAGCACAACAACGCAGGCTTCCAAAGACTTAAATATATTCTTAGCCATAAAAAACACATGCCAGACTGCAAAAACTGCTCATACCTTAACTTAGAAGCATTGCTAAAGCCAAAAAGCAGCTTCCTGCCGGAAATAAAAACAATAGACGACGCACTAGCCATAGTCTCCACACACATAAAAGAGCCAAAGGGAGTTATAGGCCTGGCACAAATGTTTGGCACAGTAAAGGCATACGACATTGACAACAACTGCATAAAAGAATTAGAAGTGCCAGAAAAAGCACTAACTCCAGGAAAAGGATGCGAAGGCATGGACCAGGTAATAGACAAGCTAAAGAGCATAAGCGGAGAAAGAAGCCTTTACTTAATAACAGACATCACAGTGAAATGCTGCGAGAAGCACACCAAAGTATACGAGTTCTGAAGCGCAACTTATATATACCAATAAGGGTTTCCAACCCCCATGGAAGGCTTAAGCCCAATATTCATAATGGCAGAAGAGCATCGGCTAATAAGGAGAGGCCTGGAACTGCTTGACACTGCCGCAGTAAAGGTCACAAGAAGCAAGCTTCCAGAAGGGTTCTGGCCAGACATGGTAGGCTTCTTCAAGAATTTTGCAGGCAAGTGCCACCATGCAAAGGAAGAGAGCCACCTTATCCCGGAGATTATAAGGTACAACAAGCCAGACGCCAAGGAGTGGTGCGGCTTAATAATAGAAGAGCACGAAAAGGGCAGGGAACTAATATCAGAAATAGAAGTCTACAGCAGGATGCTGGGCAATGACCCAGAAGCCCCACTGAAGCTGATAAAGGCCTTAAGGACCTACATAAAGCTTCTCCAGGCACATATTGCCAAGGAAGACCACATGTTCCCAAGGCTTGCAATGCCCTTTCCACGTGGCCTGATGGAGAGATTATTCAGGAGCTTTGAGGAAGAAGACAGGGCTTCAATAGGCTCCGGAGGCATAGAAAAGTACAAGGACCTCATAGAAAGGCTTGAGAAACAACTTGACCAAGACCCGCAACATTTATAAATAACATCTATTTCTTTAACTTGCAATGGGCAAGATTAAAGGCTACTGGATAAAGCTGAGAAGCTTCATAAGGGAATGCGGAAGAGTCTTGAGGGTGACAAAAAAGCCATCCATGCAGGAGTTCAAGATTGTTGTGAAGGTTTCAGCAATAGGCATGCTCATAATAGGTTCAGTAGGCTTCATAATATCAATAACAGGAAGGTTGCTGGGAGTTTAAAGATGGAAACAAAGATTTTCGCACTCAAGACAACTGCAAACAGGGAAGACCAGGTAGTAGACTTTGTATCTTCCCACGTAAAAAAGAAAAAGCTTGAAGTATACGCCATAATAAGGCCTCACGGCATGAGGGGCTACATCTTCATTGAATCCCTGGACAGGAGATCTGCAGAGGAAGCATTTGCCGGAGTGCCGTATGCAAAAAGCCTCCTCAAGAAGCCTGTCGACTACAAGGAGATAGAGCCTATGCTTGAGCAGGTCAAGATACAGGTTAACATCCAGAAGAACGACATTGTAGAGATAATCTCAGGCCCATTCAAGAGGGAAAAGGCAAAGATATCACGTTTTGACCAGCAGAAAGAGGAAGTTGTCGTAGAGCTGCTCGAAGCTGCGGTCCAAATCCCGATAACGCTCAAGATCGACTCAGTGAAGGTTATAAGAAGAGAAGAAGAACAGAAAACTTAATAAGCAAGTTATAATCTCATTGATGAGAAAACCAATGATAGGAGGTTTTTGAAATGAACGAAAAAGATATTCAAGAGAAGGCCTTTGAGGCGATAGAGATTGCCAAGAGGTCAGGAAAGATAAAGAAAGGCATAAACGAGGCAACGAAAGCTGTAGAGAAAGGCTCTGCAAAGCTTGTTGCCGTAGCAAAGGACATCAATCCGCCAGAGATTATTCTTCACATAAAGCCTTTGTGCCAGGAGAAGGGCATAATCTTTGTTGAAGTAGGAAGCAAGGAAGAGCTTGGAACAGCTGCAGGGCTTTCAGTGCCAACGAGCTGTGTTGCCATAGTGCAGGAAGGCGATGGAAAGGATCTCTTAAAGAAGATTGAAGCCGCTCTCAAGTAAAAATGGCAAAAGAATTCAAAAAAGGAAACAAGAAGGAAGCACAAAAAGATACTGGCAAGAGCCTGTTCTCCCATGCGTTTGCATCAAGAGTTGAAGAAGTTGTAGGAAGGACTGGGACAAGGGGAGAGGTAATCCAAGTAAGGTGCAAGATTCTTGAAGGCAGGGATGCAAACAAGGTCATGGCAAGGAACGTGAAAGGGCCAGTCAGGAAAGGCGATATCCTTATGCTTCGAGAGACAGAGATTGAGGCCAGGAAGCTCACAAGGAAAGGCAAGAGGTAAAAATGGTCAAATGCTCTTTTTGCGAAGTGGAAATAGAAAAAGGCACCGGTATGATGTATGTCCAGAAGGATGCCAAGATTCTTAACTTCTGTTCCAAGAAATGCGAGAAGAACATGCTGAAGCTTAAGAGGAAGGCTAGGAAACAGAAGTGGGTTACCTCCAGGAAAAAGGAATAAACCTTATATATTACTTATTCTTATCCTTTAGATAAAAATGAAGATTATGAAATACACATTAGTGGCACTCTTGGGTTTAGGGTTAGGCTGCTGCCCAAAAAAAGGCGTAAGAAGCCCGCACTGCCCGCCAAGGTATTCTGTGGAAAGCATTGCTACTGAAAATGGGCTGACTGCAAAGAAGATAAAAGAGACTTACAGTACGGCAGGTGAAATGTATACAAGCGAAGTTATGGTGCTTACCCATATTAGTGAGGCCAATGTTTGCCTGGACAGCTTATGGATTGACCTAAAGTCAGAAGACCAGTGGTATCCTAAGATAGCTAAAACACTGGAGTCAGGGAATCCATCATATGTAGAGCTTGAAGACTTCGGCTGTGACGGCATGGTAGACGAGATAACAACCGGGAATGATAAAGAGTATTTCACATGCGACAATTGCCATAAGGATCTTTTGAAGGAAGCGAACAAGAGGCTCAAGAAGGCCAAGAAATATCTCGCCCTACCAAAATCTATTTAAAGTCTTTTAGTTTAATCAAAGTAAAATGATGCAAGAAACATTAGTATTAGTAAAGCCTGATGGCGTACAAAGAGGGCTGATTGGAGAAGTCATAAGAAGGTTTGAGCAGCGCGGCTTTAAGATAACAGGCGTTAAGATGGTAAGGGTTGACAGGGATTTTGCAAAGGAGCACTATGCCGAGCACGTGAGCAAGTCTTTTTACAAGGGCCTTGAAGACTTCATTGTTTCTGCTCCTGTTGTGGCAATTGTGGTTAAGGGAGCAAATGCTGTTGAAGGAGTGAGGAAGATTGTGGGAGCTACAGAGCCAAAGTCAGCCGTCCCAGGAACAATAAGGGGAGACTATGCCCATGTTTCGTACGAATACGCTGATATGAAGGGCATAAGCATAAAGAATCTTGTCCATGCTTCAGCCAATGCAAAGGATGCTAAAAATGAAATAGGCCTTTGGTTCAGCATTGAAGAGCTCCACGACTACAAGACTGCCAATGAGGAGCATGTTTTTTAATTTTTTTCTTAAAGAAGCTGCTACTTGTCCATGTTGAGCGCCTTATCAATAGATTTCGCGATTCCCTGTATCACTCCCAAAGTTTCATCCATGTCCTTCTTAATCTCCCTTATCAGGGAATTTAAGTTCCTCACCCTCAGGATATATCCTTTGCCTTTTATCACAACAATGCCTGAAGCCTTAAGCTTCTTCAGGTGATGCACAACAGTGCCCCTAGTAAGGTTGAGCTTGTATGCTAACTCATCACTGGATATTGGCTTATTGTTCTTTGCCGCCTTAAGCAATTCAACAAATATCCTGAAGCAGGACTTCTCCTTGTCCCTCAGGCTAAACATCCCAAGAGACTGGGAAAGCCACTGCAGGTCGTGATTAATCCCCCTGCCAGAAGCTTCAATCTTAACAATGGTAATTTTTTTTGGCATAAGACAAAGTTAAGGAAATAGAGTATATATAACTTGTCATCAGCCGGATTATAAGCCTTAGCTCCAATTGTAAAATTATTAAAGTTGTTTGCCTATTGAGAATATCGGCCTGAATCTGATTTTCCCTCTTTCTCCACAAAAGCTTTCCGAAAATACAAAACCTTTTTTGGGCTGGTATTTTTCAATAAAGCTTTGAAACGATTTTGTGAGTTTTGTTTTTTTAAGTCCAGATTTAATTTCAACAGGGATTATGCCTCCGTTTTTTTCTATTATGAAGTCCACTTCAGCTTTTGATTTTGTCCTCCAGTATTTCACGTCAAGTGATTTTTTTAATATTTCAGACGCAATAAAATTTTCGTACAAACTGCCCTTGTCCTGCCTATTTTTCAATGGTTGGAAATTTTTTATTATTGTATTCCTGAACCCGTTATCCAAGAAGAATATCTTGGGGGATTTTATCAGTTCTGTCCTCTTATTCTTATAGAATGGCTGGCTTTTTATGCATATGAATGTTTTTTCAAGGATATTTATGTAATTAAGTAATTCTTTATATTTAAATCCTGATAAGTCTGACAATTCATTGTAATTCATTAAGTTTCCAATCTGCAAGGCCAACGCATTGATCAGTTTGCTTAATTTATGGTCATCAGGCAGGTTTAAGATTTCTTTTATTTCTTTTAGGAAGTAGGTGTTATATATGTTTCTTAGTACTATTTTTTTTTCTTCCATATCCGGGGTTAGGATGACTCTAGGATAGCCTCCGAATATACAGAATTCATTGAAATAAGGAAGGATTTTTTGTATTACTGGTTTAGACAGCTTTCTTTTTGTATAGACGTTATTGTATAATTCTGGCTCTTTGTAACTGAGGTACTCGCCAAATGAAAAGGGATAAAGGTTGAATACGAATATCCTGCCTACCAGGTATTTTATACTCTGGATTGACAGGCCACTTACCGAAGAACCGGAAATAATTATCTTAGTTTTGTGGTTGTCATAGATGTATTTTAGATTTTTGCCCCCCTCTTGCGCATATTGGAATTCGTCAATGAACAGGTAATTGTATCCTTTGACATAAAGTCCTATGAACGATTTTATGTCTTCATTAAAAAGCTCTAATGTTTCCCGGTCTTCAAAATCCAAAAAGACTGCATTTTTTAGACCTTTAAAGATATGCTTGAGTAAGGTTGTTTTGCCTGATTGCCTTGCTCCAACAACTGCCAATATCTCTTTAGTTTTAAGGTACTTCCTCACTTCCCTTTCCAAAGACCTTGTCACGTACATTTTAACCCTGCTAAAATTTACATATTGTAAATAAAAGTAAGGAGCATATTTAAAGCTTTCGCCTGCGAACCAATTCAAAACATTTATAAACTAACTGATTTTCCCACAACCTATCAAGAAATGTGGGGAATATTCCAAGGGAAACCCCGAATCTTGGAGGTTGAAATCAATGGGAGTATATCAAAGAATAAGGGAACTATGGAAAGCCCCAAAAAAGAACTTAGGCGAAATCTACAAGCAAAGGCTCATACAATGGAGAAGGGAGCCGGTTATAGTTTCTCCTGAAAGGCCTACAAGGCTTGACAGGGCACGTTCTTTAGGATACAAGGCTAAGACAGGATTTACTATAGTGAGGGTAAGGCTTCTTGCAGGCGGAAGGAAAAGGCCACAGATAAAGAAGGGAAGAAGGTCAAAGCATTCCAGAAGGAGAAAGGTGCTGAGCAAGAGCTACCAGAGTGTTGCCGAAGAGCGCGCACAAAGGGCAAGGCCAAACTTGGAAGTGCTGAACTCATATGAGGTTGGGGACGACTCAAAGCATTACTGGTATGAGGTAATAATGGTAGACCCTTACAGGCCGGAGATCAAGGCTGACCCAAGGATAAACTGGATATGCAAGAGAAACCACACAAACAGGGTTTTTAGAGGCAAGACTTCTGCAGGAAGGAAATCCAGGGGATTAAGGAATAAGGGCAAGGGTGCGGAGAAGGTCAGGCCCAGCCTGAGGGCAAAACTAAGGACTGGCAATTAATTTTTTTTATTAGCAGCCCGTTATGCTTCTTTTGTTTCAAAAGGAAGCCTTTCGACCTTAAGCAACAAGAGATGCAATGCTGGCTTCTTATGAATTTTTTGGCAAATCTTTATAAAGAAAACACTTATAGGGCTTTTTAATGTCTTATGAAAAGTTTGAGCATGAAGGAGTAAGGTATTCTATTTTCCTAAGTAACCATATAACATCCTCCTATGAGCTAATAAAAAATGCAGGCGGGCTTAAGGATTTGGATGCCCTGGTGGTAGAAACCTGGCTTGAGCCAATGGACAAGGAAAGCCTTCCAATTTATCAAAATTACTGGCAATACTCTGAAATCTTCAAGAACATCCCTAAAGAAAATCCGGATCTCAAGATATATGACATTGATTTTCCCAATTCAATCTTGGGAATAGCTTCAAGCATCTTTGTTGAAGGAGTATTGCCGCTTGCCGCAGTAGGATTTGGCGCAACTGCTTTTGTTGGAAAGATGACAAGGAGAAGCTTGTTCAGAAGGGCTGCAGCATTAGGGGTTGGCATATGGGGGGCAACATTCCCATTGTCTTTCCTAAACGCATTTACCACGAAAAAAGACATTGAACCAGTTTCAGAGCTTAACAACCTAAGGACATGCGCGCTTCCTTCACCCCTTGTAGGGTTTAGGAATGCTGCTGCTGCAAAAATAATTGAAGAGCATATTGCAGGAAAGAAAGCCAAAAGCATAGGGATACTTTACGGAAGCCTGCATAGCGGCATTGAGGAATATGTAAAGCACCCGGGCATAAGGGACAAGACAATAGAAGCCTACAGGAGATTAGGCTATCCGGGTGTAAAAAAGGATCAGCTTGATACAATCGGGAAAATAACTTACAGTCGTGGGGAGTTCAAGGTTGAAGAAATAAAGCTTAACTTATTTTAATCAAAAGTTATATAAATCAGGGAGTTGCACTAAACTTATTATTGCCGCGGTGGCACAACCTGGTACTGCGCAGGATTGCTAATCCTGTTTCCTTCGGGATATCTGAGTTCAAATCTCAGCCGCGGCGTTT
>JBDRFS010000001.1:0-9042 GCA_043818535.1 Candidatus Woesearchaeota archaeon | reverse complement strand
CTTACTGGGTTTACCCTTGGTAACAAGGTGGGTTCTATATTTTTGTGTTATTGTTATTTTTTTGCAGTCATTTTCTTTTTACCTTTTTGGCGCAAATAAAGTCGTTTTGAGAGCCTGAAAAGTGATTGGATACCGAATGCCTTGGTGATGCTTTTAGCCGCCCAGCGAAGATTATTTGCAGCCTGAAGGGAAGCAGGAAGGGGAAATAGATAAAAAGTTCAGCGGCAAGAAAAGACGGAACATTTGCAAAGAAAATGCTAAGGCCTGACGTTTTTCTTAATCCTCTCCCCTTTCTTGTAAGGATGTAATGCCTCCCATAAGGCTGGTCACTGTCAAGGCACTTGACCATGCCTTTCTTTTCAAAAGAAGTCAGCTGTTGAAATGGCAGAGAGAAAGGATTAAATACCTTTCTTTCCTTTGACTAGTGTATGGGTAAAAGGACTGAGCAATACAAAAAGGAGTATAAACTAATCCAATCTGCTTTTGGAGAAAAAGGCAGAGAGTTTGAGGCTTTTCTCCTTTGCAAGATATACAAAGCCCCTACAGATGTAGAGATGGTTAAGGGGACCGTTGTGAAGAAGCTTAAGTGTTGTAGGAAATTGAAAGGTGCTACTCCCCCATCTACAAAGAAGGTAAAAAAAGCAATTCAAGAACTAATGGGGCTTAAGGGGGTGCAAGAAGCCACCGCTTCAGCCATTCTACATTTCCATAATTCAAAGATTCCAATAATGGATAAGTATTCTTATAGATTTATTGTTGGGAAGAAGATTCCCTCTAAATTTACTCTTGAAAAATATGGGGAGTTTTATAATAAGTTCTGTGAGAAATACAAAAAACGGCTTAAGGGTGATGAAGAGGCAAGGAAGATAAACTTTGATGTAATGCAAAAAGGTAAAAAACTTCTTGATGAGCAAAAAAAGTCTAAGAAGAATAAAACGGCGGCTTCCAAAAAGGCTAAGGCTTAACGTTTTTCTTAATCCTCTCCCCTTTCTTGGTAAGGATGTAATGCCTCCCATAAGGCTGGTCGCTGTCAAGGCACTTGACCATGCCTTTCTTTTCAAAAGAAGTAAGATGCCGCGATATTTCCCTTAGGCTCAGCTTGGGCCTGTCTTTTATTGCATAGTTCAGTTTTTTCCTGAGCTCTTCGCCAGTGACCGGATGGTTTGGCTCCATGTCTCTTATCACAAGAATCCTTTGCCTGCCCCGTTTGAGCCAACGGTAGTCAGGAGAATGCTCTGGCGCTGCCATGTTTGTCTATCTGTTATTGAGCTATTTAAGAGAAATTGACAACAGATAGACAAAATAGGAAAGGTTAAAAACAATCCTAGCTTACAAAAACTTATGAGCATGAATATAAAAATCGGAGTAGCTGGAATACTGGTGCTATGTGGTGGGGCTGCATCAGCAATATTCTTCCCCCTTGTAGGCATTCCAGTGATGGTAGTAGGTGGCATCCTAACACTAGCAGGATTTAATCTGCACAAGATGATTGGAAAATGGCTTGGCTCGTTAAATAACCTTAGCCAAGATAACCAACAACCACCCTCTCACGCAGAGAGTTCTCGCACATAATTGCCCTGCCGCCAACAACTTCCCTGCACCCAGCCTCAAGCTCAGCCATCCCTAATTCCTTCCCACCAATAGACATCCTGCCAGCATGCAAGACAGCATTCCTTATGTCCCCTCCAGTAAACTCAAAAGACCTTGAAAGCCTAGCAAGATCCACATCAGCAGCCTGCGGGCACTTCCCCAGCATCAGCTTCCACAGTTGCAGTCTCTCGTCAAAACCAGGCTTCTGAAAATGGATGTGCATGGAAATCCTCCTCTCAAAAGCCTTGTCCATCCCGGCAGCAATGTTCGTAGAGAATATCACAATCCCTTTAAAGTTCTCAAGCTCCTTAAGCATAATGTTCCTTTCTTCATTATGGTAAGAGTCAATCGCCCCACCACCAGAAGTCCGTGCAGAGCAGATTGAATCCGCCTCATCAAAGAAGAGCACAGCATCATTCTCAGAAGCTTCCTTGAACACCTTTGCTATGTTTTTCCCAGTCTCGCCAACGTAGCAATTCTCCA
Organism: Candidatus Woesearchaeota archaeon; assembly: GCA_043818535.1. Lineage (GTDB taxonomy): Archaea > Nanobdellota > Nanobdellia > SCGC-AAA011-G17 > GW2011-AR17 > JBDRFS01. The sequence goes on along the minus strand of JBDRFS010000001.1, from coordinate 6,969 downwards.
GCTCCGCATAGTTCACATTATACATCCTCTTCGCAAGAGCATTTGCAATAGCCTGGCTTGTTATGCTCTTACCGACGCCAGGAGCCCCGACAAATATCATGCTTAAGCTGGAGCTCTCCTGCAGCCTGTCAAGCCCCCATTTCCTAAAGTGGCTGCTGCCATGCTTAACCTGCTTCAAGGCAAGCTTCAGTTTCCCCAAAGTCTTCTCAGGCAGCACGATGTCGCTAAAATTTCTCTTAGGCTTAGTGATAATGAAGCCGGACTCCGCCTCCTTCTCAACCTTAGGGTTCTTCCTTCCAAAGATCTCATTAAGGATATCCTTGCTTAGTGAATAGCAGAAGTCCCCTGCAGATTCATTTATTCCTATTATTTTTTTATCCACTAGCTTTGAGCCTGGAAGAAGGTGCCGGACCGCCATCGCCTTGTCCACATTCCTGGCATACAATGCATTGCGGAGAATGCTGTCCATGTCAAGCCTTTCAACACCCTGAAAAAGCATGCTCAGCACAAGGCATGTCTCTTCGCATCCAAGATTATGCTTCCTCATGAACTTTGCAATATGGAGCTTGCCTTCCTCCCTGGTTATCTTGAGCCTCGCATGGAACTTCCCCATACACCTTTGACTTTCCTTTCTCCTTCTGGAAATATCTTTCATTAACTTAGAATCCATCTGCTCAAATTCCATGTCAGTCATTTCTGCCACTGGCTTGCTACAAGAATAGTACGCGTCCAGAAGCTCCCTTATGCCCCTGAAGGGCTTGTATATCTGCTTTAGTCTTTTGTCCATTTTTCCCCCTTAGTATGGTTCAGCGCTTTGTCAATTTTATTATTTTTTGGCGTACCCTTGATGAAAAAGCCATTGTTATGAAACCGGCTATTGCAATCAAGAGCCCAACCCGGGGCCAAGCTATCACAATGGATGCCCCTATAACAGCTATAATCACCCCCAGAGGGAATGCTATTTCTTTCTTTTTCATTGTTCTTTCTCCTCCATATAAGCCCTCAGCCTGTCTTTCGCTATGTACACAGGGCTTCTCATTCCAAGGTCAAAAATCCTGGCCAGGTGCTCCATGTCTTTCCTCTCGGCTGCTGAAAGCTTCTTCATCAAGGGACCGCTGCCATAGATGATCGAAAGGTGGTTGAGCAGCATCTTCCCCCACTCTAACAATGTCATTGTTGTGTAAATCAGTGCCTGCTTCTCGCATTTTGGGCACCTTCGGCTTTTCCTATACTTGTTATGGTTTCCGCAGGCAAGGCAGTACTGGTGAGTCTTTTCTGAGCAGTACATTGAAACAGAGTCATAAGTAAGGACGGATTCTATGAATCTCCTGAGGAACCCGTTGCCTTCAAGCTTTTCCAGGTCTGCTTCCGCCTTCCTGAAACTGTACATGGCATCCTGCCAATCATGCACCCGTGCCGCGAAAGGGATCCAAAACAGTTCAGTTAAGTATGCGTAAAGAAGGACGTCGGCTAACGGCCTAGTGCTGTATTCATAGACTTTTATCTTTTCCTTTTTTTTAAGCTCTAGAAAACCTGCACGTTTCAATGTTAGAAGAGCCGGGAAACACAGCTCATGCGTCATATCTGTCTTGTCCTCTACGTCACTTCCCCTGAGGAACCCCTCTTCGACTATAAGGAAATATACTGCTGTGAGCCTGTGGCTGTTTACGATAGTGAAAAACTCCTTCTGCCTCATGAATGTCTTTCTCATATTGGTAGTAAAGGGGAAGGAATATATAAATATTGCTATTTTGATGTTTTAAAACATCTAAAACGATAATCAAAAGCATATATTCGATAAGATAGGACAGAACACCGAAAAATATTTAAGTCGGCTGCTATCTGTAAAAAGCAATGATGAAAAAAATGCTTGATGGTTTAGCCAGAGAAAGGCTGGGACTTGTAAGCTACTTTCATCAGAACCAATACAAGAGGAGGAATTAGAATGGATGTAAAAACAAAATGGGCCCTTCGTGGAGTAGCCTACCCCGCCGGAGTACTATGTTTCGGAATGCTAGGCCTGCTTGGAGTTTGCCTTATAGACTTAGTGACCTTAGGGTCAGGAGAGAAAAAATGAAAGGGATCGTAAAAATCCCTGCAGACGTAGTTGACATAGGATCTGAGATTATGGGAGCAGCAAAAGATCAGATCGTGTCTGGAGCCAAGGAGCTGAAAGAAGAGTGGAAGTCCTTGCCACAGAAGCGGAAGGTAAGGCGCTTCTTTTTGGGGTATGTGGGCGATTTGCTTTGGGAAGAGTGGAAAAAGCCTACTTCTTAAGCCCTTTTATTTTTTCTTTCAATTTTTTAGCTTCAGCAAGGGCATTCCTGCCTAGAGGCGTTATCCTGTAGAACCTGAAAGTCCTGTCCATGTTTATTGGCTCGACCAGCTTCTTTTCTGCAAGCTTCTTGAGGCAGGTGCAGCAGTTTGAGAGGCTAATCTTCAAATCTGAGGCAATCTCGGAAGGCGGGCTGCTCTTTTTGGAAAGAAACTCAAGCATAGTAATTCTCCTTTTTCCACGGGCAACAAATGATATGAGCTTTATTTTATTATCCATGTTGTGTTTAAGTAAGTGTAGTTTTATTTATTCAGCTAACTATATTTTGAGTGTTATTTTGAGTGTTAAAAATAGAAAGGGTTTTAAACGTAGGGGATTTATCGATATGTGTAAAGGAGGTGGAATTATGGGAATAAACGAAGGGGTTGTAAAGCTAATTGGGAATATTATGCTTTTAGGGGCGAAATTAATATTTTTAATACCCGCAGCGATATATTTTGTTATGACTAAAGGATCATTTTTAGATAAGTTTGATGCATATTGGGGATATTGGTGGAAATAGTAATTTAAGCCGAAAACAATAAAGAGGTGAGATAATGGAAAAGGGAACGACTTATCGACTTTTAAGTTTAACAATAGTGTTAGCAACCATTTTTGTTTGGAACTGTGCCGTAGGTTTAGCACTTACAACAGATTTTACTACAGACTTTGAAGACGGGGCATGGAGTGGCTGGACCGACCTATATCCCTCTCCTGGTGGCATCGGAACTGGAGACTTATATTGCGATAGTAGTTATAGTCCCGCACCACCCTATGGTTTTCTTAGGGCAGGCAGTAGCGTTGCAGTAGAAAGGTCTATCACTACTGGAGACATCTCGAGATTAGAACTTTGGGTTCATCCTGGAACAGTAAGTCCACATGGAATGAACAGAATCTACATATCTAATGGTCAAAAAAGCGCTGAAATAAGGTTTGGTGCTTGTGTACTCTCCTCCAATACGTCAAAAAGTGGTAACATCTTAGCGTCAAATCCCTCATTAACATCATTAACAGATACAGGGGTAGATTATGTCTGCTATGAGTACAGTCAAGCCTCAAAGTGGTATAAAATAATAATGGACCTTAATTGGAAAGAGGGAACTTACTCTGCGTATCTCCAAGATACATCATCATCATCCCAAACAACTCTATTTAGAGGATGGACCCTAGAGCAGAGAGGAGGGTCACCGAGAATAGAGTTGCGGTATGCGCGGATGCTACATGGCCTAGATTGGATGGCCTATGATAATATAAAGCACTCTTACGAGATAGTCTGCGAAGAAAACTGGCAATGCACCGAATGGAGCGAGTGCGGGGTAGATTTACAGGTAAGATCATGCACTGACCTTAACGATTGCGGCACTACAGAGAATAAGCCTCCAGATTCTCAAACTTGTGTGCCAGACTGTATTCCAGACTATCAGTGTGATTATACAGCTTGCATAAACGGTTCGCGAAGTGGGAGATGCGTAGACTTGAATGGTTGCGAAGAGCCATGGGAGGAAGCAGAAGATTGCTCATCCTGTATAGATGTAGATAAAGACGGCTATGGGGCAGGCTGCGCAAGGGGCTTAGACTGCAACGACAATGATGCTGCCATTAACCCCTCTGCAACAGAAGGATGCGACACCAAGGACAATGATTGCGACGGAACCGTAGATGAGGGATGCACCTGCACAGAAGGAGAGACCAAGCAGTGTGGCTCCTCAAACATAGGGGTTTGCAAGTACGGCACACAAACCTGCTCAGGAAGTTCATGGGGAAGTTGCGCTGGCAGCGTTGAGCCTGTTGAAGAGGTTTGTGATGACTCCTTGGACAATGACTGCGACGGCACTATTGACGAGGGCTGCGAGGAATGCGTTCCGGAATGGGAATGCAAGGTTGAGCCAGAGCAGTGCCCTGCAAGTGGCAAGCAGACCAAGTACTGCACTGACTCAAGGTGCGGAAGTAACCCAAAGTCAGAAGTCATATCGTGCAAACCAATAACTCCTGACACATCCTGCAACGGTTGCACCCATCAGGGAAGTTGCGTCTTTTTCGGATTCAGGGAACAAAACAATTATTGTGATGTGAACAAGAAGTTCTCCCCTCAGAAAAATGACAGTACTGTATGCAGTAACAACTACGAATGCAAGAGCAACGTGTGCAGCGAAGGCATGTGCGTGAACCTCCAGGAGGAGATTGCGAAGAGCGTTAGTTTGCTGAAGAAGATATGGTGTAAGATAATCCACTTTTTTAGTGACGACAAGTACCAGCTCTGCTTGGCAGGATAAGATGAAAAAGCCCCTTATTTTTCTTCTTGTACTGTTCCCCCTACTTGTGGGGAGTGCCTATGCAAATTGCCAAGGCTGTATTGAGGATGGCGGATGCTATCCCTTTGGAACAACCCTTACAATAGATAACAAAAGGCATTATTGCGACATTATGGGAGAGTTCATGCTTCAGAACCCCATCAGCGAACCTTGTGACAACAATTACGAGTGTTTTTCTGGCTTTTGCAGCTACGGCAAGTGCGACGACCTTTACCAGAGAGTTGTTGAAAGCAGGGATGTTGCAGAGCGGATTTCGGGTTTTCTGGGTGCCACCCTGCTAATTGATGAAGTCTTTGATAACTCCTCAGAACTGCATGAAAGCTGGTCAGATGCTTCATGGTGCAATTCGTTTAGCATAGGACAGGTTTCTGTCAAGCAACCAAAGGGAATAGAAGCAAAATCCCGGCCGAATGCGCTCCATATAAGCGGTTTCGAACCCCCTTACAAATGCAAGTACGATGCCTGCTACGGTCAAGCGGAAAAAGTAGGTCACGACCCACATGGGATACAGAAATATTCGTTTGACCTTGTTGATGTGGACCTAATGGGAGAATCCCACTTTACAATCTCTGATAATGCGCTAGGAAGCATAAAGATTAAGCACTGCGCTAAATATGGAACCTGCCCAGAAGAATATTATGTTAGCAACGGCTCAGAAATGCTGAAGCTAGGTAAATGGAAAGAATATGACTGGAAGCACTTTGATGTGACCATAAACTGGGAAACAGGCAGCTACGAGCTTAAAGAGGGAGCCAATACTGTGGTCGGCAAGCTCTCAGAGGAAACTGAAGGGGAGAAGATAATTCTAAAGAAGATGAAATGTGGCAGCCTGCTCTTGGATAACCTGAAAGTTGAAACCTTGTACGAGAAAGGGTGTGGCAATATTTTTTGCGACATAGGAGAAGACTGCTCTAATTGTCCTGGAGATTGCGGCTGCGAAACCTCTGATGTATGTGGTGATGATGTTTGCAGCGCTTCAGAAGGATGTGGCACCTGCGAAGCTGACTGCGCCTGTAAAGAAGGATTCACTTGCAGGAGAAACATATGCAAAGCCGACAGGAATGTTTTGATAGACGAGGTAAAGTCTACTGGTGCAACGGAAAAGCCGCCAAAGGGTTGGGAAGACAGCTCAAGTAACTGTGAGCCTTTCAGGAACTGGCACGCCGATTATATAGAATATTATGATTCCAACAGGGGTGGGTTGACCAAGTGCGAACTGACAAGAGGAGATCATCTTTCTCTAGACTCCCAGACTGTGGTTGTGAACGAGTTCTCCATAAAGCCAGCGTATTTTGAGAACATCTGGATAAGTGCTGGGGCTTTTGGTGACTATTGGGAGATAAGGATAAAGAAAATTCTAGACCCAATAACTGGCAAGGAGAGGAAGGTTGTGGAATACCTTGACGGTATGAATGGCCAGTATTATCCTCTTGACTGCGAAATTTCAAAAGTGATGAGTGACCATACTTTTAAGATACGGGCGAATTATCTTGCACACACTTATGATTTTGAGTTTTCAAATACTTATGACAGTTGCAACGAAAAAGAGTTGAACATACCCCTACGCAAAAATTCGGATGTAAACACTCTTTCAATAAGGAGCGAGGACTCCACTACCTTCTCCACGCAGTTGAGGCTGAAGAAAGCTTATGTCTACTATGAGAGAGCATCAGACGCTGACATGAGCAAGATTTGTACCCCCCCCTGCACTGAGGATGAAGGGTGTATGAACAATACCTGTAAGAAGCTTGAATGCGGGAACTGCGAGTATATAAAATATCACAGATGTGTAAAATATGACTGTTGTTCAAATGAGGACTGTAAAGACTTTAGCACCTGTAATCTTAAGACACATACTTGCAGGGATTGCGCTGACGAGTACTGCTGTCCAGAGGGAGAGATGTGGTGCGAGTACTCTGAAGAGTGTACCCTGCCGGAGAACTGCCTGCCTGAAGTGAAAACAGACTGCAAAGGAGGATGGCCCCTCCATGATGGTCCTAAAATCGTAATAAACGAGAACAATTACGCATGCGATTTATTTGAAGTTACCAGAGATGACTTTGATTATATAAATGAAGAAGCCACAACCTGTTGTCAGTCCTCCTGTTCAGATTCTAAATGTCACGGCTTTTGTGGTACAGCATATTCACAATCTGGGCTTGCTTTTGGGATATCTTCTGATAAGCTTCAGAAATGTGCTGCTCTTTACACAATTTATGGGTTGGGACCAGCGGCAAAATGGATGAAGGGATATTATAGAGAGGAGATAGAATGTATGAGAAACATTAGAAAAGGAATCATGACTAGTTGCGAATCTTACTATAGTCCCAATACAAAATATCT